>NZ_RBLT01000001.1:0-313887 GCF_003989315.1 Microbacterium sp. HSID17254 | reverse complement strand
ACCGGATGATGCGGTCGCGCGCGGCGATCGCGCGCGCGTCCGGCTCGGCGTCGCGCGGCGTGCGCGCGGGATCGGCCTCGACGAGCACGCGCTCGAGCAGGGCATTCTCAGGCATCACGCACTCCCCGTCTCCTCCAGTCCCAGCGTGGCGCGCAGCCGTTCCTCGGCCCGCGCCAGCGTCTTCCGCACCCGGGACTCCGAAGCGCGCAGCAGCTCCGCAATCTCCCCCACCGCGAGTCCATCCCAGTACGTGAGCATGATGATACGCCGTTGCCCGGGAGTGAGGACACCCAAAGCTCGGAGGACTTCGCTGCGGCCGAACCCGCCGAGGGTCTCCGGGTCGCCGGAGAGCCCCGCGTGCACGGCATCGATCGCACCGTGCGCGGTGGGAGAACGCCGAGCGCGGGCACGAAGGTGGCGGTCCGTCTGTCGGAGCAGCCAGACCTTCCCGGGGGGACGGGTCGGGCGCAGTCGTGACCACGCGACGAGGAACACCTCCGACACGATCTCACTGACCTCGTCGTCATCGGGGACGACGCCCTCGATGTGGTGGCGCACCGTCGCCCAGTGCTCGTCGAACACTCGTGTGAAGACCTCGTTCCGCAGCGAGCTCGGGTCTTCGCCGCGGCCGATCATGTCGGTGGGGTCGGCGGTCGGCCCGCCGCCTCCGACGTCCTGCTGCCCGGCATGTCAGAACCCGAGCCGCCCGAGCTGCTTCGGATCGCGCTGCCACTCCTTCGCGACCTTGACATGGAGCCCGAGGAAGACGCGGGTCCCGAGCAGTTCCTCGATGCCGGCGCGGGCGCGCGCTCCCACGTCGCGGAGGCGCTTGCCCTTGTGGCCGATGATGATCGCCTTCTGGCTGTCCCGCTCCACGACGATGGAGGCATGCACGTCGGTGAGGTCGCTGTCCTCGCGCGGGGCGATGTCATCGACGACGACGGCGATCGAGTGCGGGAGCTCGTCGCGCACGCCGTCGAGGGCGGCCTCGCGGATGATCTCCGCGATCCGGTCCTCGGCGGACTCGTCGGTGGTGACGCCCTCGGGGTAGAGCGCGGGCCCCTCCGGCATGAGCTGCAGGATCTCGTCCGCCAGCACCTCGAGCTGATCCCGCGTCAGCGCCGACAGCGGGATCACCGCCGCCCAGTCCTCGCGGAGGGAGTCCACCTCCATGAGTCGTTCGGTGATCTCATCGCGCCCGGCAGCATCGGTCTTCGTGACGATGGCGATCTTCTGCGCCCGCGGGTAGCCGTCCAGCGAGGCGGCGATCCGGCGGTCGCCGGGACCGACCTTCTCGGTGGCGGGCACGCAGAAGCCGATCACGTCGACGTCGCCCAGGACCTGCTCGACAAGATCGTTCAGCCGCTCGCCGAGGAGTGTGCGCGGCTTGTGGATGCCGGGGGTGTCGACGATGACGAGCTGCCCGTCCGGACGGTTGAGGATGCCGCGGATTGCGCGGCGCGTGGTCTGCGGCTTCTCGCTGGTGATGGCGATCTTCTCCCCGACCAGGGCGTTGGTGAGCGTGGACTTGCCCACGTTCGGCCGCCCGACGAAGGTCACGAACCCGCTCCGGGTGTCTTCAGTCATCGCGCCGCTCTCCTTCATCCTGCACTTCTTCGGGCTCTGCTGCCCTTTCCACGAACACCGTCGCGATCCCGCGCCCCCGGCCGCGCGACGCGCCTCCGGTGAGCACGAGCCCGTGGACGGTCGCCGTCGCACCGGGCTGCGGGACCTGGCCGAGCGTCTTGCCGAGCAGGCCGCCGATGGAGTCGACGTCCTCGTCCTCGAGCTCCAGACCGAACAGATCGCCCACGTCCTCCAGCGAGAGCCGGGAGCTCACGCGATAGCGGCCGTCGCCCAGGTCGACGAACTCGGCGGACACCTGATCGTACTCGTCCGAGATCTCCCCCACGAGCTCCTCGATGAGGTCCTCCAGCGTCACCAGGCCGGAGATCCCGCCATGCTCGTCGATCACGAGGCAGACGTGCACGGCGTCGCGCTTCATCTGCTGCAGCAGCGTCTCCGCGCGCATCGACTCGGGGACGAACGTGGCCGGCCGGGCGATCGGACGGATGGAGGCCGCGCGCCAGGCGCTGTCGTCCCGGTACGCGAACTGCACGAGGTCCTTGAGGTACAGCACCCCGACGACGTCGTCGGCCTCATCGTCGACGACGGGCATGCGGGACACCCCGCGATGAAGGAAGAGCGACATGGCCTCGTCAGTCGTCGCCTCCGCACCCACGGTGACCATCTCGGTGCGCGGCACCATCACCGCCCGGACGAACTGGTCGGTGAAGTCGAACACCGAGTGGATGAGGTCGCGGTCGTCCTCCTCGATGAGGTCGTTGGACGCGGCCTCGTCGACCATGCTCAGCAGCTGGTCCTCGCTGGAGAACGAACTGCGTCCGGTCCCCGGCGTGACACGGTTGCCGAGGACGACGAGCCCCTGGGCGATGGGACCGAGGATGATCCGGAGTCCGCGCACGATGGCCGCGCTCCCGCGGATCATGCTCTCGGCGTGCTGGTGACCGAACGTCCGCGGACTCGCCCCGACGAGGACGAAGGTGATGCCGGTCATCAGGATGGCGGCGGCGAGCATCGCCCACCAGATGTTCTCGAAGACGATCGTGAACGCCACGGTGACGAGCACGGCGGCCGTCACCTCCGCGAGGACACGGATGAAGGCGACGGCGTTGACGTGCGCGTCGAGGTCGGCGGCGATGCGCCCGAGGGCCTTCGCACGGCGTCCCTCGGTGGCCATGTCCTCCAGCCCGGCGCGCGAGGTCACGCCGTATGCCGCGTCGATCGCGGCCATGAGGCCGCCGAACGCCACCAGCAGCACCGCGGCGACGAGCAGCAGCAGCTCCGTCATCGCCGGCGGCGCTCGGACGCGGCGAAGCCCTGGATGAGCTGCTTCTGCAGCCCGAACATCTCCCGCTCCTCCTCCGGCTCGGCGTGGTCGAACCCGAGCAGGTGCAGCAGTCCGTGCGTCGTGAGCAGGATGAGCTCGTCCATGAGGGTGTGGCCGGCGGCCTGCGCCTGCGTCTCCGCGACCTGCGGGCAGAGGACGATGTCGCCGAGCAGCCCGGGAGGCGTCGGACGGTCCTCGGTGCCGGGCCGGAGCTCGTCCATCGGGAAGCTCAGCACGTCGGTCGGCCCCGGCTCGTCCATCCACTGCACGTGCAGCGCCTCCATGGCGCCCTCGTCGACGAGCACGATGGCCACCTCGGCGTCCGCGCTGACGTGGAGCTGCGCGAGGTTGAAGTCCGTCAGCCGCTGCAGCACGGTCTCGTCGACATCGATGGCCGACTCGTTGTTGATCTCGATCATGAGAGCCCTCGTTTCGGCATGCGGTCGCGTGGTCCGGGTCGCTGGGCGCCGCGGCGCTCGGCGCGGTTGGCGAACTCGTGCGCCTGCTCGCGCTCCGCCCGCTGCGCCACGCGCCGCTCGTCGTACTCGCTGTAGGCGTCGACGATGCGCCCCACCAGGGAGTGCCGGACCACGTCGTCGCTGGTGAGACGGGAGAAGTGGATGTCGTCGATGCCGTCGAGCACCCGGGTGACCAGGCGGAGGCCGGAGGCGCCCTGCGGAAGGTCGACCTGGGTGATGTCGCCGGTGACGACCATCTTCGTGCCGAACCCGAGACGCGTGAGGAACATCTTCATCTGCTCGGGCGTGGTGTTCTGCGCCTCGTCGAGCACGACGAAGGAGTCGTTGAGGGTGCGTCCGCGCATGTACGCGAGGGGCGCGACCTCGATGGTGCCCGTCGCCATCAGGCGCGGCACGATCTCCGGATCCATCATCTCGTTGAGCGCATCGTAAAGCGGCCGCAGGTACGGATCGATCTTGTCGGTGAGCGTGCCGGGGAGGAACCCGAGGCGCTCCCCCGCCTCGACCGCCGGACGGGTGAGGATGATGCGGGTGACCTCCTTGCGCTGCAGCGCCTGGACGGCCTTCGCCATCGCCAGGTAGGTCTTGCCCGTTCCGGCCGGACCGATGCCGAACACGATCGTGTTCTCCTCGATCGCGTCGACGTACTCCTTCTGACCGAGGGTCTTCGGCCGGATCACCTTGCCCCGCGTGGAGAGGATCGCCTCGCCCAGCACCTCGCTGGGCCGCGGGCCGCCGTCCTGACGCAGCATGCGCGCCGAGCTGGAGACGTCGCTCGGGGCGAGATCGTGCCCGGCCTTGGTCATCGTGAGGAGCTCGTCGACGAGGGTCTTGGCCTTGGCGACGGCCTCGCGCGCGCCCGTGAGCGTGATCTCGTTGCCGCGGACGAGCACCTGCACGTCGCGGTGCTCGCGCTCGAGCATCCGCAGCAGCCGGTCCTGCGGACCGAGCAGCTGCACCATCGCGACGCCGTCGGCGTAGAGCCGTTCGGTGACGTTTTCCTGATCGTCAGAAGCCAACGAGCTTGTTCTCCTCGAGGTTGCCGAGCACATGGGCGTGCACGTGGAAGACGGACTGCGCGACGCTCGCGCCGTTGTTGAAGATGAGGCGGTACTCGCCGTTGGCGTATTCCTCCGCGATGCGCTTGGCGGCGGCGACCATCTCGGCCAGCAGGGCGGGATCCCCGGCCGCGAGCTCGGTCACATCGCGGTACTCCTCGGTCTTGGGGATGACGAGCACATGGAGCGGCGCCTGCGGATCGATGTCGCGGATCGCGAAGACGCGGCCCGTGTCGAGCAGGATCTCTCCGGGGATGTCCCCGGTGAGGATGCGCGTGAAGATCGAGGGTTCGCTCATGCTCTCAGCTTACTGGGGGGACGCGAGGCGCGGCCGGTCACCAGCGCCCGAGGGCCGCGGACAGCACGGCGATGGCCGCGGGGCCCGCCGTGGACGTGCGCAGCACGGTGTCGCCGAGCAGCACGCGTTCGGCGCCCGCGGCGGTGAGCTTCTCGAGCTCCTCCGGAGCGATCCCGCCCTCCGGACCCACCACGAGCACGAGGTCACGGTCATCCGGCACCAGGGCGGAGAGCCGCGCGGTCGCGGTCGGGTCGAGCAGGAGCACGCGCTGCGTCGCCGCGCGGGTCGCGAGCTGTGCGGTCGTCTCCGGGGCGGCCACCTCGGGTACCCAGGCACGGTGCGCCTGCTTCGCGGCCTCGCGGACGATCGTCGCCCACCGCTCACGTCCCTTCACCGCCTTCGGCCCCTCCCAGCGCGACACGCTGCGGCCCGCCTGCCACGGCACGACCTCGTCGACGCCCAGTTCGCACGCGGCTTGAACGGCGAGCTCGTCGCGGTCGCCCTTCGCGAGCGCCTGCACGAGCACGAGGCGCGGGCTCGCCGGCTCGTGCTCGACGCGCGCGGTGATCCGGACATCGACGCGCGACGGCGACACCGCTTCGGCCACGCCGGTCAGCCAGATGCCCCGACCGTCACCGACCGTGACGGCCTCGCCGACGCGCAGCCGCCGGACGACGGCCGCATGCTTCGCCTCGGCCCCGGTCAGGGAGACGAGGCCGCCCACCGCGGCATCACCCGCGGATTCGACGAGGAAGTGCAGCGCCACGATCAGTGGGCGCGGAACCGGTCGCGCAGCTTGGAGAACAGGCCCTGCTGGAACTGCGCGAGCTGCGGGCCCGGCGCCTTGTTCTTCTTGGCGAAGTCCTCGATGAGCTTGCGCTGCGCGGAGTCGAGCTTGGTGGGGGTGACCACCTGCACGCCGACGCGGAGGTCGCCGCGCTGGGTGCCGCGCAGCGGCGTGATGCCTCGGCCCTTGATGGTCAGCACGTCACCGGACTGCACGCCGGCGCGGATCTCCAGGTCGACCTCCCCGTCGAGTCCCTCGATCGAGGTCTCGGTGCCGAGGATGGCGTCGGTCATGGACACCTCGAGCGTGGCGAGCAGGTCGTCGCCGTCACGGCTGAAGGCGGGGTGCGGGTTGACCGTGACCTCCACGTAGAGGTCGCCGTTCGGGCCGCCCGCGCGGCCGACCTCGCCGGAGCCGGGGAGCTGCAGCCGCAGTCCGGTCTCGACGCCCGCCGGGATGTCGAGGGACACCGTGCGGCGCGAGCGGACGCGTCCCTGCCCGCCACAGGTGCCGCAGGGGTACGGGATGGTCGTGCCGTAGCCCTCGCAGGTGCCACATGGCTGGGAGGTGACGACGTTGCCGAGAAGGCTCCGCACCTGACGCTGCACGTGCCCCGTGCCGCCGCAGATGTCACAGGTGACGGGCGACGTGCCCTCCTGGCAGCACGAGCCCTGACAGGTCTCGCAGAGCACGGCCGTGTCGACCTCGATGTCGCGGTGCGCACCGAAGACCACATCGCCGAGATCGAGGGTGACCCGGACGAGCGCGTCCTGACCGCGCTCTCGCCGCGATCGCGGACGGGCGCCGCGTCCGCCACCCTGTGACGCGCCGAAGAACGTCTCGAAGATGTCGCCGAAGCCTCCGAAGCCGCCGAAGTTGTTCGCGCCGTCACCGCCGCCCATGTCGTACCGTCGGCGCGACTCCTCGTCGCTGAGCACGTCGTAGGCGTGCGTGACGAGCTTGAACTTCTCCGCAGCCTCCTCCCCCGGATTCACGTCCGGGTGGAGCTGCCGTGCCAGGCGCCGATACGCCTTCTTGATCTCGTCGGTGGAAGCGTCCCGGGACACCCCGAGAACCTCGTAGTGGTCCGCCACAATCGCCTTTCTGCGTGTGATTTCCGTGGGGCCGCGTCAGCGGCCGGCCTCGTCGTCGTCGAGCATGCGCGACAGGTAGCGGGCGACCGCCCGCGCTGCCGCGAGGTTGCTCGGATAGTCCATCCGCGTCGGTCCCATGACGCCGACCCGCGCGGTCCCCGAGGGCGCCGCGTAGTTGCTGGCGACGATCGACGCCTCGCCGAGCCCGAAGGAGGCGTTCTCGGTGCCGATGCTCGCCGCGAGGCCGTGCTCGTCCGGCACCATCTCGCTCATCAGCCGCAGCAGCGTGACCTGCTCCTCGATGGCCTCGAGGAGGGGGTGGATGCTGCCGCGGAAGTCCTGTTCACGCCGCGCCAGGGTCGCCGCTCCGGCCATCACGAGCCGCTCCTGCCGGAAGCCGCCGAGTTCGTCGATCACGACGCCGGCGAGGGTGCGGAGCACGCGATCCTGCGGCGTCTCCTCCGTGGCGAGCAGCGCCTGCAGCCGGTCGGAGGCCGCCGCGATCGCCTGCCCCGTGATGAGGGCGGACAGCCGCGCGCGCAGCACGGCGAGGTCGGCCTCGTCGATCGCGTCCGGCAGAGCGGTGATCCGCTGCGACACCCCACCGGCGTCCGTCACCAGGACCGTGAGGAGCCGGTTCGGGGCCAGCGTCACGAGCTCCACGTGAGTCACGTGCGCCCGCGCGAACGACGGATACTGCGCCAGCGCGACCTGGCCGGTGAGCTGCGTGAGGACGCGGACGGTCCGGACCATCAGGTCGTCGAGGTCGGCCGGGTCGGCGAGGAACGACTCGATGGCGGAACGCTGAGCGGTGGAGAGAGGACGGAGCTGGGCGAGGTGATTGACGAACACCCGGTAGCCCTTGTCCGTGGGGACGCGCCCGGACGACGTGTGCGGAGCCGTGATCAGCTCCTCGTCCTCCAGCTGCGCCATGTCGTTGCGGATGGTCGCGGCCGAGACCCCGAACGAGTGCCGGTCGACGATGGAACGGCTGCCCACGGGCTCGTGCGTCTCGACGTAGTCCTGCACGATCGCGCGGAGGACCTGCAGCCCTCGCTCTGTGACCATGGCTTCCCCTTCCCGCCGACCGGATGCTGGCACTCTGCTGCCCTGAGTGCCAATCCTACCTCCTGCGACCGGGAGATCTCCGAAGGCGGGGCAGCGCCGGTGGAGCCGCTCAATCCGTCAGTTCGCGCACGACGGCGTCGGCGAGGAGGCGGCCGCGGAGCGTGAGCTGCACGCGCCCGCGGATCGCCGCCGGCGCATCGATGAGCCCGTCGGCGATGAGGCCGGCGATGCGGTCCCGGTTCTGCTCCGGGACGTCGGTCACCGCGATCCCCTCACGGATGCGGCTGAGGAGGAGGATGCGCTCCAGGGTCCGCGCCTCCGGGTCCGGACGTTCGCGCCCGGCCGCCGGCGAGGACGAGGCGGCCAGTCGCTGCGCGTAGGCCGCCGGGTGCTTGACGTTCCACCACCGGAGTCCGGCGACGTGGCTGTGGGCGCCGGGGCCGAAACCCCACCAGTCGCTCCCCCGCCAGTACGCGAGGTTGTGCCGCGACCGCTGCCCTTCGCTGCGGGCCCAGTTGCTGACCTCGTACCACTCGAACCCGGCGGCGGCGAGGCGCTCGTCCGCCAGCTCGTACATGTCCGCCTGCAGGTCGTCGTCCGGGGTCGGCACCTCACCGCGACGGATCTGTCGCGCGAGCTTCGTGCCGTCCTCGATGATGAGGGCATACGCGGAGACGTGGTCGGACTCCAGGGCGAGGGCGGCGTCGAGCGAGGCCTCCCAGTCGGCGAGGCTCTCCCCCGGTGCGCCGTAGATGAGGTCGACGCTGACCGCGAGTCCTGCCTCCTTCGCCGCGGCGACGGCGGTGCGGACGTTCTCGGGCCGGTGCGTCCGGTCGAGCGCGGCGAGGACGTGCGGGACGGCGGACTGCATGCCGATGGACAGCCTCGTGACCCCCGCCTCGGCGAGGATGCGCGCGACCTCCGGGGTCACGGTGTCGGGGTTGGCCTCGACCGTGACCTCCGCGCCCGGTGCGAGTCCGAACGCCGCGGTGGCCGCTCCCAGCATGCGGGCGAGGTCCCCCGCGGGAAGCAGCGTGGGCGTGCCGCCGCCGAAGAACACCGTGTCCATCGGGCGCAGCGCTCCGGCGTCGTCCAGCACCGTACGCGCGAGGGCGATCTCGCCGATGAGGGTGGACGCGTAGTCCTCCTGCTTCGCCCCGCGGAGCTCACCGGACGTGTACGTGTTGAAGTCGCAGTAGCCGCAGCGCACGCGGCAGAACGGGATGTGCAGGTAGGCGGAGAACGGCGTCTCGGCGGAGATCGGGAGGTCGGCGGGGAGTCGCCCGTCCGCGGGCGCCGGATCCCCGAGCGGAAGTGGTCCCGCCATCACACCGGAGTCGCGTAGAGCGGGGAGATCGCGCGGAGGTAGCGCGCGAACAGCTCGCGACGGCGGCGCTTCATCAGGGCCGGGACGAGCCGATAGAGCAGCGTGTTCGGGGCGTCGAAAGCCCGGACCGTGAACCAGACCTCGTCGTTGTCCTCGCGCCAGTCCACGTCGAACGACTCCTCGCCGCTCACAACGGAGCCCCCGACCGTGCCCAGCACGAAACCGATCCGCCGGGTCTCCTCGGTGACCGAGATCACACGGAGCTCGGAGTCGGCGCGCATGCCGCCGACGCGACCGCGGAGGTGGAGCGTCATGCCCGCGCCCACGAAGGGCATCCCCTCGGCGTCGTAGCGCGGCTCCACATCCCGCTTGCTCGGCGCGATCGGATTGCCCTCGGCGTCGAAGCTCACGCCCGCATAGGCGGGGCCGGGAGCAGGGCGGACGTCTTCCACAGACAGCCCGGCCGCACGCTGCGCCGTCCACGACAGCAGGGCTTCGCCGGCCGTCTGGAAACGCTCCTCGCCGCTGCCGATCCGCCAGGATTCCTCCGCCGGGATGCTGCGCTCCGGCGGGTACTGCATCAGATCGGGGGCGTGGGTCGCACCCACGGCCGCATAGTCCACCGTGTCGTCTCGGAAAGTCCCGCGCCGCATGAGATCCAGCCTACTTCGGGTTCCCTGAGCGAACACCCCCCGCGCCGCACGCCGTCACATCCCCGGGAGGGCTGGGCCCCTGATGCTGGGTCCCTGAGCCTGTCGAAGGGTGGGTCCCTGAGCCTGTCGAAGGGTGAGTCCCTGAGCCTGTCGAAGGGTGGGTCCCTGAGAACCGCGCGCTTCGACAAGTTCAGCGGGGTGGGCTACTTCTTGTCCTTGGTCTCGACGTCGCCGGAGAGCGCGGCGATGAACGCCTCCTGCGGCACCTCGACGCGGCCCACCATCTTCATGCGCTTCTTGCCCTCCTTCTGCTTCTCGAGGAGCTTGCGCTTGCGGGTGATGTCACCGCCGTAGCACTTGGCGAGCACGTCCTTGCGGATCGCGCGGATCGTCTCCCGGGCGATGATGCGCGCACCGATCGCGGCCTGGATCGGCACCTCGAACTGCTGGCGAGGGATGAGCTTGCGCAGCCGCTCCGCCATCATCGTGCCGTAGGCGTAGGCCTTGTCACGGTGCACGATCGAGCTGAACGCGTCGACCTTCTCGCCCTGCAGGAGGATGTCGACCTTGACCAGGTCGGCCTCCTGCTGCCCCGACGGCTCGTAGTCCAGGGAGGCGTAGCCCTGCGTCTTGGACTTGAGCTGGTCGAAGAAGTCGAACACGATCTCACCGAGGGGCATGTTGTAGCGCAGCTCGACGCGCTCCTCGGAGAAGTACTCCATGCCCAGCAGCGTGCCGCGCCGCGACTGGCACAGCTCCATGACGGTGCCGACGTAGTCCTTGGGAAGCAGGATCGCCGCCTTCACCATCGGCTCGGACACCGAGCCGATACGTCCGTCGGGGTACTCGCTCGGGTTCGTCACGGTCACCGTCTCGCCGGTGTCGCTCGTCACGACCTCGTAGATCACGCTCGGGGCGGTGGTGATGAGGTCGAGGCCGAACTCGCGCGAGAGGCGCTCGGTCACGATCTCCAGGTGCAGCAGGCCGAGGAAGCCGCAGCGGAACCCGAAGCCGAGCGCCACGGAGGTCTCCGGCTCGTACTGCAGCGAGGCGTCGGAGAGCTTGAGCTTGTCGAGCGCCTCGCGCAGTTCCGCGTAGTCGCTGCCGTCGATCGGGTAGATGCCCGAGAACACCATCGGCTTCGGGTCCGTGTAGCCGGGAAGCGCCTCCGCCGCGGGCTTGCGCGCGTTCGTGATCGTGTCACCGACCTTCGACTGCCGCACATCCTTCACGCCGGTGATGAGGTAGCCCACCTCGCCGACGCCGAGACCCTTGGTCGGAGTGGGCTCCGGGCTCGACACGCCGACCTCGAGGGCCTCGTGGTTCGCGCCGGTGGACATCATCTGGATGCGCTCGCGGGGCGAGAGGCTGCCGTCGACCATCCGCACGTAGGTGACGACGCCGCGGTAGGCGTCGTACACGGAATCGAAGATCATGGCCCGCGCGGGTGCGTCCGCATCCCCCACCGGAGCCGGGATCTCCTCGACGATCCGGTCGAGCAGATCCTCGACCCCCATGCCGGTCTTCCCGGACACGCGCAGCACGTCCTCCGGCTTGCCGCCGATGAGCGAGGCGAGCTCCTTCGCGTACTTCTCGGGGTCTGCGGCGGGGAGGTCGATCTTGTTGAGGACGGGGATGATGTGGAGGTCGTTCTCCAGGGCGAGGTAGAGGTTGGCCAGCGTCTGGGCCTCGATGCCCTGCGCGGCGTCGACGAGGAGGATGGCGCCCTCGCACGCCGCCAGCGACCGGGACACCTCATACGTGAAGTCGACGTGACCGGGGGTGTCGATCATGTTGAGCGCGAAGACCTCGTCCGGGCCCTGTGTCTGCCCCAGAGCCCAGGGCATCCGCACCGCCTGGCTCTTGATCGTGATGCCGCGCTCCCGCTCGATGTCCATCCGGTCGAGATACTGGGCGCGCATGTCCCGCTCCGCGACCACGCCGGTGATCTGGAGCATGCGGTCGGCCAGGGTCGACTTGCCGTGGTCGATGTGGGCGATGATGCAGAAGTTACGGATCTGCGCAGCCGGCGTCGCGGCAGGCTGAAGCGGGGTGAGAGCGCGTGGGGACATGTCCCGTCGATTCTACGGTGAGGGTCCTCATAATCCCCATTCGTGCGTATCGGTGATAGTCTCCCGAAGTTGCCCGGGATCAATCCGTGACACCGGATCCCGTAAGCGATACGACTCCGTCACAGACTCCGTGAGGGCTGTCGCGTCGCGCGGAACGGCGGATGAAACCCGATCATCCGCCCGGCTCAGCGTTGCGTCGGCAGACCCCGAGCGCGTCTGGAGAAGAGAAAGACAAATCCCCCTTGATCAAGTACCTCGCGCGCCGTGCCCTCGGCTGGCTGCTCATGATCGTGGTCGCGACGAACCTCACCTACTTCCTCGCGTGGGGCTTCCTCGATCCGCGCAGCAACTACGTGGGTCGTCGCCCTCCGCTCACCGAAGAGCAGATCGTGAACACCCTCGCTCCCCGCAACCTGAGCGACACCGTCCCGCTCATCGAGCGGTGGTGGACGTGGCTCACCGGCATCCTGCTCCGGTGGGACTGGGGCGTGAGCCCGACGGGCGGATCCGTCAACGAGCAGGTCGCCTACCGCATGTGGGTCAGCGCGGAGCTCGTCCTCGGCGCGACGATCCTCACGACGGTCCTCGGCATCGCGCTCGGCGTGTACACCGCGTCTCGGCAGTACAAGCTCGCCGACCGCATCGGCCAGGCGACGAGCATCATCACCCTGAACATCCCGATCGTCGTCGCGGCGTTCGCGATCGTCCTGCTCGCGATCGGCCTGAACAACGCCACCGGCACCCGCATCTTCTACGTGACCGGTAACGCCAGCCAAGGGGTCGAGGGCTTCTTCCCCACCCTCATAGACGTGCTGCAACACCTGACGCTGCCGACGATCGCGCTGGTGCTCACCGGGTACGCGAGCATCCACTTCCTGCAGCGGTCGCTCCTGCTGGACAACATCAACGCCGATTACGTCCGCACGGCCCGCGCGAAGGGCCTGACCAAGCAGCAGGCCATCCGCAAGCACGCGCTCCGGACGTCGCTCATCCCCGTCGCCACGCAGGTCGCCTTCACGATCCCCGCGATCTTCACCGGAGCGGTCCTGACCGAGACGATCTTCGCGTGGAACGGCATGGGCCGGTACTTCATCGAGACCATCACCAAGAACGACATCCACGGAACCGTCGCGATCGCCGCCTTCGGTGCGGTCCTCACGGCGATCGGCGCCATCCTCGCCGACATCGCCGTCGTCGTCCTCGACCCGCGCGTGAGAGTGAGCTGACATGAGCACCGACATGCTCGACCCGACCATCCACCCGGAGCCGGAGACCGCCGGCCCTGAGACCACCCGCGTCGCCACCAAGCGGCTGTCGAAGTGGACGCTGTACTGGCGACGCTTCTCCCGGAACCGCGGAGCCCTCATCGGCCTCGTGATCTTCGTCGTCCTCGTGCTGTTCGCCATCGTCGGGCCCTTCATCGCCCGGTACGACCACATCGAGCTCGACTTCCTGAACCTCAGCACTCCCCCGTCCGCGGAGCACTGGTTCGGCACGAACAACGCCGGAAACGACCTCTTCGCCCAGGTCGCCGTCGGCTTGCAGCGGTCGCTCATGATCGCCATCACCGTCTCCGTCGGCGTCACGATCGTGTCCGCGCTCGTCGGCACGGCCGCGGCCTACTTCGGCGGCTGGACGGAGCGCATCTCGCTCCTGGTCATCCACTTCATGATGGTGATCCCGAGCTTCCTCATCCTCGCGATGATCTCGAACAAGGCCGGCGGCGACTGGCGCGTCATCGCCCTCATCATGATCTTCGTGATCGGGTGGTACTTCCCCGCCCGCGTCATCTGGACGATGGCCCTGTCGCTCCGCGAGCGCGAGTACGTCAGCGCCTCCCGGTACATGGGCGTCGGCGGCATGCGCATCGTGCTCCGCCACCTCCTGCCCAACATCGGCTCGCTCCTCGTCATCAACTTCACCCTCGGCGTCGTCAACGCCGTGGTGACGGAGACGGGCCTGTCCTTCCTCGGCTTCGGCGTCAAGATCCCCGACGTGTCGCTCGGTGCCCTCATCGGCGCCGGCTCGAGCTCGCTGACCACGGCGCCCTGGCTGTTCTACTTCCCGGCGGCGGCGCTGACCCTGCTCACCGTGTCGATGGCGCTCATCGCCGACGGCCTGCGCGACGCCCTCGATCCCACCTCGGCTGCTGGAGGCCGCGCATGACCAACGTCCTCTCCGTCCGCGACCTCAAGGTCAGCTTCGCCTCCGAGGCCGGCCGCGTCGACGCCGTCCGCGGCGTCTCCTTCGACCTCGAAGCCGGCAAGACCCTCGGCATCGTCGGCGAGTCCGGCTCCGGCAAGTCCGTGACCTCGCTCGCGATCATGGGTCTCCTCGACGAGAACGCCAAGGTCACCGGCTCGATCATGTACGACGGGCAGGAGCTCGTCGGCATGAGCGACAAGCAGCTGTCGGTCATCCGCGGCAACGGCATGTCGATGGTCTTCCAGGACCCGCTGACCTCGCTCACGCCGGTCTACACGGTCGGCGATCAGCTCATCGAGGCCCTCACGGTCCACCGCGGCCTGTCGAAGAAGGACGCCTGGGACCGCTCCGTCGAGCTGCTCAAGCTCGTCGGCATCACCGAGCCCGAGCGACGGATGAAGTCCTTCCCGCACGAGTTCTCCGGAGGCATGCGGCAGCGTGTCGTGATCGCCATCGCGATGGCCAACGATCCGAAGCTCATCATCTGCGACGAGCCCACCACGGCCCTCGACGTCACCATCCAGGCGCAGATCCTCGACCTCATCGAGAAGGCGCAGGACGAGACCGGCGCCGCGGTGATCATGATCACGCACGACATGGGCGTGGTCGCCCGCACCGCCGACGACGTGCTCGTGATGTACGCCGGCAAGCCCGTGGAGCACGCGCCCGTGCGCGAGCTGTTCCACAAGACCCGCATGCCGTACTCGATCGGTCTGCTCGGCGCCATCCCCCGCGTGGACAAGGCCGAGAAGGAGCCGCTGACCCCCATCAAGGGGAACCCGCCGCTGCTCATCAACCTGCCGGACGCCTGCCCGTTCGCCGACCGCTGCCCGATCGTCATGGACGCCTGCCGCGCCAAGGAGCCGGAACTGCTCCCCGTGCCGACGGGCTCGGGCGACCTGCACCAGGCCGCCTGCATCCGCGCGCACGAGATCGAGGACGGCGGCCTCCTCGGGGGCCTGCCCGTCTACCCCGTCCGCCCCGTCCCGGAGAGCGACCTCACACGGACGCCGCGCGAGGAGCGGCCGATCACGCTCGAGGTGAAGAACCTCCGCAAGACGTTCCCCTTGGTCAAGGGCGCGTTCCTGAAGCGCAAGGTCGGCGAGGTCCAGGCGATCAAGGGCATCAGCTTCGACGTGCGCGAGGGCGAGACGATGGCCATCGTCGGCGAGTCGGGCTCGGGCAAGACGACGACGCTGCTGCAGATCATGGACATGGTCAAGCAGACCGACGGCGACATCGTCATCGCCGGCACCAGCGTCAACGACATCCACAGCCGCAAGGTCGAGCGCGCCCTGCGCCGCGACATCCAGATCGTTTTCCAGGACCCGATGGGAGCCCTCGACCCGCGCATGACGGTGGCCGACATCATCTCGGAGCCGCTCTTCGCGATCGGCACGCCGAAGGAGGAGGCGCACCGGCGGGTGGACGAGCTCATGGACCTCGTCGGGCTCAACCCCGCGCACAGCGACCGCTTCCCGCAGGCGTTCTCCGGCGGTCAGCGGCAGCGCATCGGCATCGCCCGGGCCCTGTCCACGAACCCCAAGATCGTCGTGCTCGACGAGCCGGTGTCCGCGCTCGATGTGTCGATCCAGGCCGGCGTCATCAACCTGCTCGACGAGCTCAAGACCAAGCTCGGGCTGTCATACCTCTTCGTCGCGCACGACCTCTCGGTGGTGCGTCACATCGCCGACCGCGTGGCCGTGATGTACCTCGGCGAGTTCGTGGAGCACGGCGACGTCGACCAAGTCTTCGACGACCCGCAGCACCCGTACACGAAGGCACTGCTGTCGGCGATCCCCGTGCCGGATCCCGACATCGAGCGCACCCGCGAGCGGGTGGTCTTCGACGCCGAGACGATGTCGACGAAGCCCGCGACGGTCTGACCCGGATCCCATGCGCGCGTTCCTGGTCACCGTCCGATAACGGTTAGGCGGCATTCACCGCAGTGCCGTGTTCCGGGATACAGCGCGAACTAGTCTTCCCTTTATGAAACGCCGAAAGGCGAAAGGAGCACCATGAAGAACAAGAAGTTGCTGGGGGCGGTCGCGGTCGGCGGCGCCCTCGCACTCGCCCTCGCGGGCTGCGCGAGCGGTTCCGGGAACACCGGTGGCGGGGACAACGGCGAGAAGGTCGAGACCAAGACCGCCGACTACAACCCGCAGGACCGCAGCAACCTCCAGGAAGGTGGCGAGGTCAACTTCCCCATCAACGAGATCCCGGAGCAGCTGAACGGCTTCAACAGCGATGCCAGTGCTGACACCGCTCGCTTGTGGTCGTGGTACATGCCGCAGATCCTCCTGGTCTCGCCGGAGGGCGAGGTCACGAAGAACGACGCCTACCTCGACGCGTACGAGATCGGCGAGGAGGATGGCAACACGACCATCACCTTCACGTTCAAGGACGAGGCGCACTTCAACGACGGCACCGACATGGACTGGACGTCCATCGACGCCACGTGGAAAGCCAACCGCTCCTACGACGAGGGCTTCAACCCGAACGCGACCGACGGCTACAAGCAGATCAAGACCGTCGAGCAGGGTGACACCGCGAAGACCGCCGTCGTGACGTTCGACGGCATCTACGCCTGGCCGTCCATGGCGTTCCTCACGGGTGGCGTCCTGCACCCGGACATCGCCGACCCGGCCGTGTTCAACGAGGCCTTCATCGGCAACATGCACCCCGAGTGGGGCGCCGGCCCGTACACCGTCGACACGTTCGACGCGAACGGCGGCTTCGTCTCGTTCAAGCCGAACCCCGAGTGGTGGGGCAACGCGCCGCTGCTCGACACGGTCACCTTCACGGCCATGGAGCCCGACGCCTCGATCAACGCCTTCAAGAACGGCGAGATCGACATGGTGGGCGCCAACACCAACGACCGCCTGAAGCAGGTCCAGGAAGTGGACGACACCGTCGTCCGCCGTGCGCAGCAGACCGCCAAGACGGTCCTGCTCGTCGACGCCGACAAGCCGCAGTTCGAGGACATCGACGTGCGCAAGGCGTTCTTCCTCGGCGTGAACGTCGACCAGCAGAAGCAGATCGCGTGGAACGGCCTCGGCTACGAGGAGCCGGTCGCCGGTTCGCTCAACCTGTACTCGTTCCAGGACGGCTACAAGGACTCGTTCGCCGAAGCCGGTCTGAAGCACGACGTCGAGGGCGCCAAGAAGCTCCTCGACGACGCCGGCTGGACCGAGGGCGAGGACGGCATCCGCGAGAAGGACGGCGAGAAGCTCTCCGTCACCTTCCCGATCTTCGGTGAGGACCCGACCATCGAGGCCCTCGCGAAGTCGCTGCAGGCGCAGCAGAAGGAGATCGGAATCGACCTCAAGATCGATGTCCGTGCCTCCGCCGACTTCTCCAGCGACTTCACCACGAAGAACTGGGACGTCGTCTCGCTCCGCTTCACCGACTCCGACCCGTTCGGCCCGGCCTGGTTCTGCCAGCTCTACTGCTCCGACAGCGGTCTGAACCTCTCGGCGACCGGCACGGAGGAGATCGACCAGCAGATCGCCGACGAGGTCGAGAGCCAGAAGGACGCGGAGTCCTGGACCACCGCGGCGATGGACCTCGAGCCGAAGATCATCGAGCAGACCTGGGGCCTCATCCCGCTGTACAGCGGCCCCTCGATCTACGTGGTCAAGAACGGCCTGGCGAACCTCACGCCGGAGCCCTACGTCGGTCTCGACCTGTTCGGCGTCACGCCGGTCGAGAACGTCGGCTGGGAGAAGTAACATCCTCTGACACATCTCGTGTCGAAGCGGGGTCGGTGGTCCATCCACCGGCCCCGCTTTCCTTATGCTGAAGGCGTGACCGTCCAGACCGTCCTCGTGCACGGCATCCGCACGTCGGCCACCATGTGGCGGTCGCAGATCGAGTACCTGGGGGCACGCGGGCTCCCCGTCACCGCCGTCGACCTCCCCGGCCACGGCAGCCGGATGGACGAGGACTTCACCCTCCACGAGGCGCTGCACACGATCGATGCGGCCGTCCGCGCCGCGGCCGAGACGGGCCCCGTGCTGCTCGTCGGCCACTCCATGGGCGGGCTGCTCTCGCTCGCGTACACCGGTGGCGCTGAGCCTCCGCCCGTCGACGGACTCGTCGCCGCCGCATGCACCTCGCTTCCCCGCGGCGCCGGGCTGCGCGCGTACCGCCTGTTCGCCCGGGCGGTCGACTCCCTGCCCGACCGTGGCATGTGGCTGACGCAGCGCATGCTCGCCGCGACGATCCCCGAGGAGAATCGCGGAGACTTCGCCGCCGGCGGGTACGCCCTCGACATCCAGGACCAGACGCTGCGCAGCCTCGCCGCCCTGGATGTGGCGGCCGCCGTCCCCCGCATCCAGGTGCCCCTCTGGTTCGTGAACGGCCAGTACGATCAGCTCCGGCTGAACGAACCCCTGTTCCGGCGCCTGGCCCCGGAGGCGGAGCTCATCGTCGTGCCACGGACCACGCACCTGATCACGGCCATGCGCCCGCGGGTGTTCAACGCCGTCCTCTCCCTCGCGATCGCGACGATCGAGCAGCGCACGGCGTCAGGCTGAGAGCACCCGAGGCCGCGCGGCGGCAGTGAGCGCTCCGCCGACGAGCGACAGGATGGCTGCCGCGAGGAAGACGAGCCAGAACCCGCCGGCCAGCGCGACGAGCCCCGCCCCGAGCACGGGACCGATGAGCTGTCCGAGGGCGGCGGTGACGTTCACGATGCCGAGGTCGCGCGCGTGGTCCTGCTCATCCGGGAGCAGATCGGCCGCGAACGCGAGCCCCACGGTCGAGAAGGCGCCGTAGCCGACGCCCATGAGCGCGGCGGCGACCATCGTCATCTCGAAGGTGGGCAGAGCCACGATCACCACACCCGACGCCGCCTGGACGACCGTGGCCGCTACGGCGAGCCGGCGCCGCTCCCCGGTGCGGTCGGAGATGATCCCGGTGATCACGGAGGCGAGCACCACGAAGACCGTGTAGACGACGATCAGCAGGAGGAGGTTGTCCTGTGCGGTCGTGCTCTCCTGTCCGAGACCGTGGAGGAGGAAGAAGAGGAACAGCGCCGTGCCGAGGGCGTTGCCGATGTTGGTGACGAGCCGGCCCGAGAGCATCCAGGCGAAGTCGCGGTCGCGGAGCGACGCCAGGCGGGGCCGCCCGATGCGCTGGGGACGCAGCGCCTCCGTGCTCGGGGGGTCCGGCAGCAGCAGCGCCGCCGCGACGCCCACCACCGCGATGATGCCGGCGAGGAGCAGATACCCGGCGACGATGCCGAGGCCGAGCAGCACGACCAGCCCCACCCCGAGCACGATCCCGACCGCCTGGCTCGACCCGACCGCGGCGGATGCGGCACCGCGCTGCGTCGTCGGGAGCTGGTCGGCGATGAGCGCGGTGAACGCGGCGGAGGAGACGGCGACGCCGATCGAGACGCCGATCCAGCCGGCGCCGACCGCCCACGGGCCGTCGGCGAATCCGGTGAGGACGAGACAGGCGGCCGTGAGCGCGACCCCTCCCAGAGCCCATGGCCGCCGCCGATGCGCGCCGGCGCGGGCGCGGTCCGAGAGCGCCCCGGCGAGCGGCCCGGCGACGACGCCGGCGAGGCCACCCACTCCGAGCACGATCCCGGAGGAGACGACGCCGCGGATCCAGTCGTCCTCCGGAGTGTCGAGCTGCAGCGGGAGGAGGAGCTGGACCGGGGTGAGCTGGACGGTCCAGATCGCGAGCCAGGCGAGGGTGAAGAGCGACATCCAGCGCAGGCCCGCTCGGCGGGTGCCGAGACCCGGGACCCTGCTCATGCGCGTGCCGCCTCGGCGTCTTCGGCTGCGCGAGCACCCGCGATGAGGTCGCGGTACCAGCCGTAGGAGGCCTTCGGGGTGCGCTCCCCCGTCGAGAAGTCCACGTGCACGAGGCCGAACCGCTGCGTGTAGCCGTCCGTCCACTCCCAGTTGTCGAGCAGCGACCAGACCGTGTACTCCTCGACGGGGACGCCGGCGTCGATGGCCTCGCCCACCGCGTCGATGTGCGCGGAGAGGTAGGCGATCCGGTCGATGTCCTCCACCGGACCGGCGACGTCGGGTTCCGGGAAGGATGCCCCATTCTCCCCGATGATGATCGGAGGCATGCTCGGGTGGCGACGGTGCAGATCGATCAGGAGGTCGCGCAGCGCGGACGGCATGATCGGCCACTCGGGACCGAACCCGGTGACGGGCACTCCGGGAGTCGGAACGATCTCGAACGGGATGTCATCCTCGGCGGCGGCGGCGGTGACCGTGGTCGGGTTGTAGAAGTTCACCCCGTAGAAATCGATCGATCCCGCGATGCGTGCGAGGTCGTCACCGAGGACGGGCAGCGGCGGGAGCCCGAGGACCTCCAGGTCCGGTGTCGTCCCGGAGAGGAGCGGCTCGCTGAACAGCCGGTTGTGCAGGAGGTCGTACACCGCGGCCGCGGCCTGATCCTCCTCGGTGTCCCGCAGCGGCAGGACCCAGGTGTGGTTGTTGACGAGTCCCACGCTCGCCGCGCCACGGGCATGCAGCGCCTCGGCGGCTCGGGAATGGGCGAGCAGCTGGTGATGTGCGGTCGGAAGGGCGCCGTAGAGGAGCTGCCTTCCGGGTGCGAGCGCGCCGACGGCGTAGCTCTGCAGAGTGGTCATCGCGGGCTCGTTCAGCGTGTACCAGGACGACACCCGGTCTCCGAGGCGTGCGGCGACGAGGGCGGCGTACTCGCCGAAGCGCTCGACGGTATCGCGGGCCAGCCAGCCGCCGTCGGCCTCGACAGCGCTCGGCAGCTCCCAGTGATAGAGGGTCGGGAACGGGGTGACGCCGGCCGCCAGCAGACCATCGACGACGCGCGCGTAGTGGTCCAGCGCCGCGACGTTCCCGGGGCCGCGTCCGTCCGGCTGCACGCGCGCCCAGGGGATCGAGAACCGATACCGATCGAGCCCGAGACCGGCCACCAGGGCGAGGTCATCCGCCACGCGGCGATAGCTGTCGCAGGCCGGCTCCGCCGTCGAGCCGTCCCGGATGCGTCCCGGCTTGGCGATCTCGTCGTCCCAGATCGACCGGCCCGCGCCGTCGGCGCGGCGGGAACCCTCGATCTGGACGGACGAGGTGGCGGCGGACCAGCGGAGCCGCGCACGCGCGGCCGGGTCGGTGCTGAGGGGGGTCATCGGGCTCCTGACGTCGTCGTCGTTGTGGATGATTCTGCACCCGGTCCCACCTCCCGCGCGACGGCGTCTCGCCCGAGTGGCGTCGTTTCGCACGATCCCGCCCGGTACTGGTAGACTCGACTCTTGGCTTGCGTGTGGGTTCTTCCCTCACGACCGCCGTGCAGCAGCCCTCTTCTGCTGCCGGCACTCCGAATCACTCCTGTACAGAAAGCGTCCACACGTGGCAAACATCAAGTCGCAGATCAAGCGCAACAAGACCAACGAGAAGGCTCACGAGCGCAACAAGGCCGTGAAGAGCGAGCTGAAGACTCTCGTCCGCCAGACCCGCGAGGCCGTCGCCGCCGGCGACAAGGCCGCCGCCGAGAAGAGCCTGAAGAAGGCCTCGGTCAAGCTCGACAAGGCCGTCAGCAAGGGTGTCCTGCACAAGAACCAGGCGTCGAACCGCAAGTCGGCGATCGCCAAGCAGGTCTCGGCTCTCTGAGCTTCTGACTTCCGAAGGCCCGTCTCCTCGTGAGGCGGGCTTTCTGCTTTCCCGGGAGGCGGGTGCCCTAGCCTCCGAACGGCTCACGGGTGGCGATGACCGTCACCATGCGCTCGAGCGCGAAGATGGGGTCGCGCGCCGCACCCTTGACCTCGGCGTCGGCGCGCGCGGTCGCCTGGATCGCCATCCCCAGGGAGCGCTCGTTCCAGCCCGCCAGGTCGCGACGCGCGCGGTCGACCTGCCAGTCCTTCATTCCGAGGCGCTGGGCGAGCTGTCTGCTGGGCTCACGGTTGCCGGCGACGCGCGCCATCGTGCGCAGCTTCATCGCGAACGCGGCGACCATCGGCACCGGGTCCGCGCCGGAGGACAGGGCATGGCGGAGCGCCACGAGAGCCTCGCCGTAGCGTCCGGCGATGGCGGTGTCGGCGACGACGAATGCCGACACCTCGACCCGGCCGCCGTAGTACTTCGTGACGACCTCTTCGGTGATGTCGCCCTCGACGTCGCCGATGAGCTGCTGACAGGCGGCGGCGAGCTCGGTGAGGTCGTCGGCGAAGGCCGAGACGAGCGCTCGGAGTGCCGGCGGGGCGATGCGCTTCTTCGCCGCCTTGAACTCCCCCGCCGCGAAGTCGACCCGGTCGCCGTCGCGCTTGATGGCGGGGCACGCGATCTCGATCCCGCCGCCCGTCCCCGCGCGCAGCGCATCGAGGAGCTTCTTCCCGCGGACGCTGGCGCCCGTGTGGCGGAGCACGACCGTGGCCCCCTCCTGCGGGTTCTCCAGATACCCGATGGCCTCCTGGAGGAAGGCGTCAGAGCACTTCTCCACGCCGGACACGCGAACCAGGCGCGGTTCTCCGAACAGCGACGGCGAGGTCAGGGAGAGCAACGTGCCGGGAGCGTAGTCGTCGGCACGGACGTCGCTGACCTCGAGCGCCGGATCCTCCGCACGGAGGTAGTCGCGCACCCCGGCGATCGCGCGCTCGGCGCAGACCTCTTCCGGGCCCGAGACGAGCACCAGCGGCGCGGGGTGCGGCTCCCGCCACGACACCTGCGGGATCTTCGTGGCCTTCGCGCCGCCGCGGGAGGGAGGACGGGAAGCTGCCATGGGACCAGCCTACCGGCGGTGTCGGACACCCGACTCAGGGCGGCGCGACATCGGTCCAGACGCGGAGGGCATGGTCCTCGATGCCGAGCAGGGTGCGACCGTCGCGGTCGGTGCGGTAGACGTGCGCGCCGAGAGCCGACAGCAGCTCCAGGGTCTCCCGACGCGGGTGTCCGTAGTCGTTGCCCGCGCCGACCGTGATGAGCGCCACGCTCGGCTGCAGAGCCTCGTACAGAGCGGGCTCCTGATCAGCGCTCCCGTGGTGGGCGACCTTGACCACGTCGTATCGTGTCAGCGGCGTATCGCGGAGCAGCGCGCGTTGCGGGGCCGCGGAGAGGTCGCCCAGCAACAGGGCGCGCGGCACTCCTCCCCCGGCGAACTCGGTGACGACGCTCGCATCGTTGCCCGGCGGGAAGGCGACGCTGTCCTTCCTCGGCCAGAGCACCCGCCACGATGCTCCGCCGAGAGTGCCCCGGTCTCCGGCACCGACCGCGCGGGGGGCCGCGCCCGCCCGCGCCAGGCCATCGAGCACGCGCGCATCGGCATCGTCGGCGGGTGGTCCGTGCAACACGGTGTCCACTCGCCCTTCGAGCACGGCCGCACCACCGACGTGGTCCGCGTCGAAGTGCGTGAGCACGAGCAGGTCGATGCGGTCGATGCTCAGCGAGCGGAGGCAGGCGTCGAGCGCCCCGGGGTCCGGACCGGTGTCGATGAGGGCGATCGCGTCCTGCGAACGCACCAGGATCGCGTCGCCCTGGCCCACGTCGCACGCGGCGATCGCCCACCCGTGCGGCGTCACCAGCGGGGCGAGCGGACCGTCGACCAGCACGCGGGAGGCGCCAATGGACGCCACGGCGATGAGAACGCCGGCCGCCACGCATCGGACGATGGTGAGGACGCCGCCGGACATCGAGGGCCCCGGCCGACGAGACCACACCGTCACGACGTCCGGGCGCGTGACGTCCCGTAGGCGCGGCCTTCCGCGGCAGCACACGATGGCGATCGCGACGCTCACCAGCGCGACCAGGGCAGCGCTGCCGAGCCCCGCGGGGAGGAGCACCTGAGCGCCGGGGAGCCCGGAAGTGACATGCGCGACGGTCGCGATCCACGCAGATGGCAGCCAGGCGCACGCGGTGAGCAGATCCGCGACGGGTGGGAGAGGCGCAGCGAGACAGGCGACGAGCCCGATCACCGTGGCGACCGGCGCGGCCGGCTCGGCGAGGAGGTTCGCGACGACCGAGACGAGCGACTGCTGCTCCGCGAACAGCGCGATGACGGGCGCGCACGCGAGCTGCGCCGCCAGAGGGACGGCGATCGCGAGGGCCAGCGGACCGGGCAGCCAGCGAGCAATTCCGTTCGCCAGCGCCGGGGCGAGCAGGATGAGGGCCCCGGAGGCCACGGCGGACAGCGCGAACCCCGGCGTCGATGCGAGCCAGGGATCGGCGACGAGGAGCGCGCCCACGCACAGGGCCAGGATCCCGGCGCCTGCGCTCGGCCGCCCGACGAGGATCGACAGCATGCCTGCCGCGGCCATCGTGGCGGCCCGGATGACGCTCGGCTCCGGCGTCACGAGCACGACGAAGGCCGCCAGCGCGAGGGCCGCGAGCACGACCCGCAGCGCTCGCGTCCCGCCGCTCAGCGCCGCGATCGCGAACACCGCGGCGACCACGATCGCGCAGTTCGCCCCGGACACGGCGGTGAGGTGGCTGAGGCCGCTCGTACGCATGTCGGCGTCGACTGCGGCAGGCACAGCGGTCGTGTCGCCCACCGCCAGCCCCGGAAGGAGCCCGGCGCCGGGTTCCGGGAGCCGCGTCGCGCGCTCCACGAACGACCGGCGGAGGTCGGCAGCGAAT
The DNA here is from genome assembly GCF_003989315.1 of Microbacterium sp. HSID17254. NCBI lineage: Bacteria > Bacillati > Actinomycetota > Actinomycetes > Micrococcales > Microbacteriaceae > Microbacterium > Microbacterium sp. HSID17254. The sequence goes on along the minus strand of NZ_RBLT01000001.1, from coordinate 289,361 downwards.
CCGAAGACGCCCGGTGCGGACCTTTCCACCGTTCCGGCGGTGACGAAGACGACGAGGGCCGCCCGCTCCCCCGGATCCGTTGCCGCACTCTCTCCGGTCACCCGCACCTGCGCACCGAGGACGAACCCCTCCGATTCCTCGATGCCGATGCGCACTGGACCGGCCGCCGGCGCCACGGCCCCGGGCGCACCGATGCCGCTCAGCTGCACGTCCATCCACAGACGCCCATCGCGTCCCACGGACGCCGACGACGAGACTTCACCGACCGCTTCGACGGCTCTGCCTCCCCAGGCGTGCACGGCGTCACGGTCCGCGGACTGTGCGAACACGGTGAACGCCACGGCCGCCGCCGTCGCGAGAACCACGATGACCAGTCCCCCGATCGTCGCGACTGCGCGGCGCCGGATCGCCAGAGCGGCGCCGATGATCCCCGCGGCCGCCAGGCATCCACCCGCCACCCACGCCGCCGCTCCCGGCACGAACACGCAGACCAGGGCCACACCCCAGGCAGCGACCGCCACCGGCAGCAGGCGCAGATCGCGCGTCACGCCGATCCCTCCTCGGACCCCAGGGACGAATGCTGCCTCTCATGCATCGGATCACCCTAGAGTCGCGCCGGTGCTCGCTCCGCCCGCCGCGACCGCCGCCGCACGAGCGGAGGACAACGACCCCGGAGGTCAGGGTGTGGAGGAGCACTTCTCCGATGAGCAGACCGCCGGCGTCGGACGCGGTGACGACCTCGTCGGAGGCGATTGAGTAGCCTGGGTACTCGCGCGCGGCGGACGCTGCCGCGACGAGGAGGAGAGCGCATGAGTGTCCCGGCTGGGTGGTACGACGATGGTTCCGGGCGCCAGCGGTGGTGGGACGGAGCACGGTGGACCGACGCCTACGCTCCCCCTTCGGCTCCGACGAATCCGTCGCCGCCTCATCCCGAGGCGCCGACCTACGGGTCGGCCGCCCCGGCGCAACAGGTCTCTGACGCTGCTTCTCGGCCGACGCCGGTCCTCGGGTTCATCGGGCTGGGCCTGGCCGTCCTCGGCGCCGTTCTCGCCTTCATTCCCGTGTTGTTCGTGGTCGGCGCGGTGATCCTGTTCGCCGGGTTCGTCGTGTCGCTGATCGGGTTGTTCACGACGAACGCCGCGAAGTGGCCGTCGATCGTCGGCATGGTCGTGTCGGTCGTCGGCGCCGTGATCGGGGTCATCGTGCTCATCGTGTCGCTGGTGCTGGCCTCGTCGGCGCTGAACGACCCGTTGCCCGCCGAAAGCGCGCCCCCGGCCAGCGCCCAGCCATCGGACCCGCCGAGCGGCGCCAGTGAGAGCCGTCCGACGCCTGCGGAAATCGGCGCGTCCGCGGAGGAGATCAACCGGTCGAACGGCCTGACCACCTATGACGACATGCCGGACTTCTATCCGTGCGTCGGGCAGTACGTCTACGACTCCGCGTTGTCCGATGAGAGCGTCCAGCTCCTGGTCGACGGACGCGATCCGCTCGAGTCCGAGCGGGAGCTGGCGACCCAGGTGATCACGGATGCCACGCTGACCTGCGATCCCCAGGGGTAGGCGACTCTCACACGCGCACCCCGTCGCGCAGCCCCTCCAGGACCTTTTCCCCGATCCCCGGCACCGCCAGGAGATCGTCCACCGTGCGGAACCGACCGTTGTCCTCGCGCCACGCGACGATGCGCTCGGCCAGCGCCGGTCCGATTCCCGGGAGCTCTTCCAGAGCCGCCTGATCCGCGGTGTTCAGATCGACGGTCCCGTCTCCGGATGGCGGCGCCGACGGGCCGGCGACAGAACCCACGACCGGAACCAGGATCTGCTCACCGTCCTCGACCCGGCGGGCGAGATTGACCCCCGCGAGTTCGGCGGCGTCCGTCGACCCGCCGGCGGCCGCGAGAGCGTCGACGACCCGGGAGTCGGCGCGCAGGACGTACAGCCCCGGGCGCTCGACCGCGCCGAGCACGTGCACGTAGATCTCCGCGGGCGCGGACTCGACCGACGCCGAGCTCTCCGCGAGCGGAACGGCCTCGACGGACGACGGTTGGCCCTGCACCAGCCCGAGACCGACGGTCGCCGAGATCGCGACGATCGCCAGCACGACCGCCGCGCCGAGCCCGAGGCGGAGTCTCCGACGGGGCGGAGGAGGTGGAGGTGGGGCCGAGGTCATCCGGTCACACTAAGCTCCTCCCCGACCCCCTCCCGACCCCGGACCCAGCGACCGTGGAGAGACGCTCAGAAGGGACTCGTCGTGGAGGACGGCCATTCCCGATCGCAGCCTGGTCCGGCATCATCCCTTCGCGTCCGGGTTGGCGGAACAGCGGAGCACGCCGAGGACTCAGCCCTTGACGACGATGCTGACGATCTTCGGGGCCCGCACGACGACCTTGACGATCTCGCGGTCGCCGATCGACCGGATGACGCGCTCATCGGCGCGCGCCAGCGCCTCGAGCTCGGCCTCGCCGATGCGTGCCGGCACCTCGAGCTGCGCGCGCACCTTGCCGCCGATCTGCACGACCGCGGTGACGGTGTCCTCGACGAGCAGCGCCGGATCGGCGGAGCGCCACGACACGAGTCCGACGGACGGCTCGTGTCCCAGGATCTCCCACATCTCCTCCGCGGTGTGCGGGGCGATGAGGTCGAGCATGACGGCGATGGTCTCCGCCGCCTCACGGACGGCGGGGTCGGCAGCACCGGCAGCGCCGTCGATCGTCTTGCGGGTCACGTTGACCAGCTCCATCAGACGGGCGACGAGCACGTTGAACTTCGTCTGCTCGACCAGCGCGGGCGCTTCGGCGAGCAGCTTGTGCGTCGCGCGGCGCAGGGCCGCGTCGCCCCCGTCGAAGACGACGTCGACGGGGCTGGCGACCTCGTGCGCGATCCGCAGAGCGCGCGCGAGGAACTTCTGCGCACCGGTGGTCGACACGTCCGCCCAGTCCTTGTCGTCCTCCACCGGACCGGCGAAGGCCAGACCGACGCGGAGCGCGTCGGCACCGTGGGCGTCGAGCTCCTCCTGGAACAGCACCAGGTTGCCCTTGCTCTTCGACATCTTCTGGCCGTCGAGCAGCACCATGCCCTGGTTGATCAGGTTGGAGAACGGCTCGGTGAAGTCGATCAGCCCCATGTCGAAGAGCACCTTCGTGATGAAGCGTGCGTACAGCAGGTGCAGGATCGCGTGCTCGACACCGCCGATGTACGAGTCCACCGGGGCCCAGCGCGCCGCCTGGGCGGGGTCGAACGCCACCGTGTCGCTGTTCGGCGACAGGAACCGGAGGAAGTACCAGGAGCTGTCGACGAAGGTGTCCATCGTGTCCGGATCGCGCAGCACCGGGTCGCCGGTCTCCGGATCCGTCGTGCGCACCCAGCTCTCGGCGCCGCCCAGCGGGGACGTCCCCTTCGGCTTGAGGTCGAGGCCCTCGACGCTCGGCAGCTTGACCGGCAGCCGGTCCTCCGGCACCGGGACGATGCGGCCGTCCTCGGTGTGGAGCATCGGGATCGGCGTGCCCCAGAACCGCTGCCGCGAGATCAGCCAGTCGCGCAGGCGGTAGTTCTTCGCCGCCCGGCCCGTCCCCGTGGCCTCCAGCTGCTCGATGGCGCGTGCGATCGCGTTGCGCTTCGACAGTCCGTTCAGCGGACCGGAGTTGATCATGCGTCCCTCGCCGGTGAGGGCGACGCCGGTCTTCGCCGGGTTCTGCTCGTCGAGCGCGGCGTCCGCATCGATCGGGACGCCGTCCTCGTCCACCTCGATGACCGGCATGGCACCGGTGACCGGAGCGGTGGTGTCGACGACGACCTTGACCGGCAGGTCGAACGCGCGTGCGAAGTCGAGGTCGCGCTGGTCGTGTGCCGGGACCGCCATGACGGCGCCGTGCCCGTAGTCGGCCAGCACGTAGTCGGCCGCCCAGATCGGCAGCTTCTCGCCGTTGACCGGGTTGATCGCGTAGCGGCCCAGGAAGACGCCCGTCTTGGGACGGTCGGTGGACTGCCGATCGATGTCGGTGGTCTTCTGCACCTCGGCCAGGTAGGCCTGGAAGCGCTCGCGCACCCCGGGCTCGGCGTCCGCCGCGATCTCGGCGGCCAGGTCGCCGTCGGGCGCCACGACGAAGAACGTCGCACCGTGCAGGGTGTCGGGGCGCGTCGAGAACACCGTCACCGGCTCCTCGCGCCCCTCGATGCGGAAGTCGACGTCGGCGCCGACGGAGCGGCCGATCCAGTTGCGCTGCATCTGCAGCACCTTGTGCGGCCAGAACCCCTCGAGCTGGTTCAGGTCGTCGAGCAGGCGGTCCGCGTAGTCGGTGATGCGGAAGTACCACTGGGTGAGCTTCTTCTTGACGACCTCGTAGCCGCAGCGCTCGCAGCGCCCGTCCACGACCTGCTCGTTGGCCAGCACGGTCTGGTCGTTCGGGCACCAGTTGACCGGGCTCTTCTTCCGGTACGCCAGGCCCCGCTCGTACATCTTCAGGAACAGCCACTGGTTCCAGCGGTAGTACTCGGGGTCGGACGTGTGCAGCACCCGGCTCCAGTCGAACGAGACGCCGTACTGCTGGAAGCCCACCTTCTGCTGCGCGATGTTCTGGTACGTCCACTCGCGCGGGTCAGCACCCTGGCGGATCGCGGCGTTCTCCGCGGGCAGGCCGAAGGAGTCCCACCCGATCGGGTTCAGGACGTTGTGGCCCCGGTGCCGCCAGAAGCGCGCCACGATGTCGGAGTAGAGATAGTTCTCCGCGTGTCCCATGTGGAGGTCGCCGGAGGGGTACGGGAACATGGCCAGCACATAGCGCCGCGGCCGGGTGTCGTCGTCTCCGCCCGTGAGGAACGTCTCGTGCTCCGCCCAGTACTTCTGCCACTTGGCCTGGATGGCGTGCGGCGAGGAGAACTCCTCGTCGACGGGAGCGGTGGACATGTTCTCGGACAACGAACGCACGACCAATCTGAAGGGAAAAACGGGATCAGTTCAGGATATCGGAACGCCAGGTGGCGGGCATTTCCGCGCCCAGCGCCGCGAGCGGGGCGCGGGCCTTCGTGGCGACCTCACGCACCTCGGCCGCGGGCACCGATCCCCACGTGATCCCGCCACCGGCGCCGACGAACGCCGCCTCCTCGTCCACGACGATGCTGCGGATGACCATCGCGAGATCGAGAGCACCGTCGACGCCGATGTAGCCGAAGCAGCCGGCGTAGATGTCGCGAGGGGCGCCCTCGAGGTCGCGCAGCTGCGTCATTGCCGACAGCTTCGGTGCTCCGGTCATGCTCCCGGCGGGGAACGCCGCCTCCAGCAGCGCCCCGACCGTGATCCCCTCCGCGGCCGTGCCGCTGACCGTGCTGACGAGCTGATGCACGGCCGGATAGCTCTCGACCTCCCAGAGACCGTCGACCCGGATCGACCCCGGCACGCACACCCGGGAGAGGTCGTTGCGCATGAGGTCGACGATCATGACGTTCTCGGCCCGCTCCTTCGGATCCGCGGCGAGCTCTGCGGCGAGCGCGGCATCGGTCGCGGCATCGGCGCCCCGAGGACGCGTGCCCTTGATGGGACGGGTGCGGATGACCCCACCGCCGGCGTGGAGGAACTGCTCAGGGCTGGCACTGAGGAGCGCACGTCCCCCGATGCGCAGGAATCCCCCGTGGTGCGCCGGCGTCGCCGCACGGAGCCGCCCGTACACCGCGACGGGGTCGTGGGCCCCGGGCACGGTGAACCGCGTCGTGAGGCAGAGCTGGTAGGCGATCCCGGCGTGGATGAGGTCGCGGCAGCGGTCGATGAGCTGCTCGTACGCGGCGGGAGTATGGCGGGCCTCGGCGACGTGTCGGTCCTCCACTGCCCGCGGCGTCGGCGCCTCGGGGCCGGCGTCGCTCAGAAGGGACTGCAGCCAGCGCTCCCCCTCACTGGTCTCCTCCTCCGGGGCCAGCAGCCACAGGCGGTGCGCGGCGTGATCGACCGCCACGGCCCTGGTCACGCGCAGCCACGTCCGGGCTTCCGGCTCCGGCTCGGTGGCGACCGGAGCTCCCGCGCGCGCGGCTCCGCTCTCGTAATCACGCCAGCCCACCCATCCCCCGCGGAACGGCGGCATCCCGGCCTCGACGGACCCGGCATCCAGGCGCACGTCCTCCGGAAGCGGCTCCGCCATCCCGGTGCCGAGGAAGCTCCATCCCTCGACGGCGTCAGCGCCCGCATCGAGCCAGAACACGTCCGCCGGCCGCTGCGCGAGCACCCCGAAAAGCCGCTCCGGCGCCACCCAGGACGGCAGGGCTCGGGGGGTCAGGCGGTCGGGCACCTTTCCAGCCTAGGACCGGGCTGCTCCCGTATCCTCATGGGGTGGACGACCTCCTGCTCTGGCTCCTCGACACCGTGCAGTCGATCGATCCGGTCACGCGCACCTTGGTCGCAGGTCTCGCCGTCATGCTGGAGACGAGCATCCTCATCGGCCTCATCGTCCCCGGCGACACGATCGTCATCATCGCCTCGATGGGCGTCGCCACTCCCCTCGAGGGCATCGCGATGGGCGTGGCCGTCGTCGTCGGCGCCCTCATCGGCGAGAGCATCGGCTTCTGGCTCGGCCGCTGGCTGGGCCCGTACATCCGTGCCTCCTGGCTCGGACGGCGGATCGGCGAGCACAACTGGGTGCGCGCGGAGAACTACCTGGCCCGACGCGGCGGCATCGCCATCTTCCTCTCCCGCTTCCTCCCGGTCCTCCATTCCCTCGTCCCCCTCACGGTGGGGATGAGCGAGTACCCCTACCGGCGCTTCCTGGCCTGGACGACCCCGGCCTGCATCATCTGGGCCTCGGCGTACGTGAGCGTCACCTCGCTGGCGGCCGGGAGCTTCCGCGAGCTCGTCGACCGCGTGCACTTCGCGGGCTACCTCTTCGTGGGAGTCATCGCCCTGTTCCTCGTGCTCGCCTACCTGGGCAAGCGGCTGCTGCACCGTCTCGAAGCTCGTCATCTGGAGGCCCCGGCGGCGGAGTCCGACGCCGACGTGAAAGACTGAGGCAATGGCCCCCGCACCCCCGGCGCCCAGGATCCACTGGTTCGCCCGTCTCGAGCACCGCCTGCACGTGTGGCGCGAGGGACGAGCGCGCCGCCGCGGCCGGAGCGCCACCGTGCTGCCCTTCCCGGGCTACGGCGGCCCCGGGTGGGTCCGTGTGCTCGGTCGCGTGCTGATCGTCCCGCCGCAGCGCCGAGGCCGCGACGGGGAACCGGCGAGCATCCGCGGCTGGCGCAGCTTCGTCGGCATCCCCGTGGGTTTCGCCTCGGTCGACGTGCATGTCGGCGACAGCACGCATCGGGTGGTCGCCGACCGCGGCGGCGTCATCGACACCGTCATCCGCGCCGACCTCGAACCCGGCTGGCAGACCTTCACGATCACCGTCGAGGGACAGGAGCCGATCGAGGCGCGGGCCTTCGTCGTCGCGGAGAGCACCCGGTTCGGCGTCGTCTCCGACGTCGACGACACGGTCATGGTCACGGCGCTCCCCCGGCCCTTCATCGCCTTCTGGAACTCGTTCGTCGTCGACGAGCACGCCCGCATCCCGGTCCCGGGGATGGCCGTGCTGCTCGACCAGCTGCTCCGGCAGCACCCGGGGGCTCCGATGGTCTACCTCTCCACCGGCGCCTGGAACGTCGCCCCCACGCTGTCGCGGTTCCTCGGTCGTCACCTCTTCCCCGCCGGCTCGCTGCTGCTGACCGACTGGGGCCCCACGCACGATCGCTGGTTCCGCAGCGGGCGCGACCACAAGCTCACGAACCTCCGGCGACTGGCCACCGAGTTCCCCGACGTCAAGTGGCTCCTGATCGGCGACGACGGCCAGCATGACGAGGCGATCTACACGCAGTTCCAGGAGGAGCACCCGGATTCGGTCGCGGGTGTCGCGATCCGGCGGCTGCTGCCTGCCGAGGCGGTGCTCGCCGGCGGCCGTGCCGAGATGGAATCCCATGACGCGGACGAGGTGCCGTGGGTGAGCGCCGAGGACGGCGCGGGCCTGCGCGACCAGCTCGGCGACGCCGGCATCCTGCACTGACATGATCCTCACCCGTGACGACTGGCTTCGGCGCGAGGACGCGCATCGGGAACGGGCCGACGCGCTGACCGCCTCGCACCGAGACCGTGTGACGCGCGGCGAGAAGCACCCGGTGTGGGACTTCCTCTTCACCTACTACGGCTATAAGCCCGCGCAGCTGCGCCGCTGGCATCCCGGAGCGGGTGTGGAGCTGGCGGACGCGTCCGAGCGTGTGGCCTGGCGCTGGTACGCCCCCGGGGTCACCCCCGACGGCGTGACGCCGGATGCCGAGCGCTTCGCCGCCGAGAAGCCCGAGCTCGCTCGCCTCGTCGCCCTCATGCTGCGCCGCACGGGTTCCCGTCCCGGGCAGTTCGGCTGCTTCGGTCTGCACGAATGGGCGATGGTCTACCGCGCCGCAGAGCATCGGCATGCCGTCCCCCTCCGGCTGGGGCAGGCGGGCACGGATGCCGTGGTGGAGGCGCACGATCTCCGCTGCACGCACTTCGACGCCTTCCGGTTCTTCACTCCGGAGGCGGTGCCTCGCAACCGGGCGGCGTTGACGAGAGAGGATCAGCCCCTCCTCGAACAGCCCGGCTGCCTGCACGCCGGCATGGACCTGTACAAGTGGGCGATGAAGCTCGGCCCGCTCGTTCCCGGAGAGCTGCTGCTGGAGGCGTTCGAGCTGGCGCGCGACATCCGGCTGCTCGACATGCAGGCCGCCCCGTACGACCTGTCGGCGTGGGACGTCGAACCGGTACGCATCGAGACGCCGGAGGGCAAGGCCGAGTACGTCCGGCGCCAGCGTGGTTTCGCGGACCGTGGCGCCGCCCTCCGCGCTTCCCTCCTCACCGCCTGGCTCGGCCCGGACGAGCGCGCCGCCGCCTGAGCGTCAGCCGGCGGCGCAGTCCCCGCAGACGGCCCACGACGACGACGCTGCGGCGAGCTGCAGGCGCAGGGTGAGCACCCGGGTCGCCGCGTCCTCCAGACGGTCGGCGGGCAGCGTCCCGGCGTCGACCGCCGCGGCGATCCCCGCGGCCATGTCGGTCGCGGTCTGCGCGGTGGACCCCGCGATCATGAGCACGAGGTCGTTGCCGGCCGCGACTGCGGCGACGCCGTTCGCGACCGGGTCGGCGTACGCCGGGTCCCCCGAGGACAGCAGCATGCCGAGGTCGTCCGTCACGGCCACGCCGTCGAAGCCGAGCTCCTCCCGCGCGATGCGATGCCACTCCGCGGAGAGCGACGCCGGACGGGAGTCCACGGCGGTGTACGCGAGATGGCCGTACATGAGCACCGAGGCACCGGCGTCGATACCGGCGGCGAACGGGACGGCGTCCGTTTCGCGCCAGGCGGCCTTCGTCATGCCGGTGCTCGGGATCGCGTGATGGGAGTCGCCGGGCGCCGCTCCGTGCCCGGGGAAGTGCTTGAGCGTGGACGCGACGAAGTGCTCCTGGGCCGTGGTCGCCGCCGCGGTGCGCTCGGCGGCATTCTTTGGATCGGTGCCGAGTGCCCGCCCGAAGATGAACGAGCCGGGGTCGGAAGGGACGTCGGCGACCGTGCCGAAGTCGACGGTGATCCCCGCGCGGGCGACGAGCGCGCCGCGGGCCGCGAAGGCTGCCGAGGTCTCGGCGACCGGACGGCTCTTCAGGGTCGTCGACGCCGGGAAGGTGTCCCAGGGCAGGCGCGAGACGATGCCGCCCTCCTGGTCCACGGCGATCAGCGGCGGGAGGGCGGGGTCGACGGTCAGCGCGGCCGTCAGCGCGCGGAGCTCTTCCTCCGTGGCCGGGATGTTCCCGCCCATGAGGATGAATCCGCCGAGCCCCGACTGCATATAGGCACGCAGCGCCGCCGGATCGGTCCCGCCGATGTGTCCCATCACGATGGACGATGCCTGCTCCGCGGTACTCATGTCCGCGACGAGAGCGGCGGCCTGCTGTCGGAGCTCGCCGGGCCCTGCGGCCTGCACCGATACCGCCTCAGCGGGCTCCGTGCTGGACTGGGCAGCCGCCGACGCGCAGGCACCTCCCACGAGGGCGATCAGGACGAGCGCGGCGCCGGCACCTCGCCGTGCCCGGCGCCCGAGGGACCGACTCCGCTTCATCGCCCTCAGCGCGCGAGCGCCTCGGCGATCGGCACCGAGGTCTCCTCGTCGCCGTTGCCGAAGCGGATCGTGCGCCCGATCGTGCCCGGGTCCTCCAGGGTCGCGACGATGACCGCCGCGACGTCGGCGCGGGAGACCTCGCCGCGCCCCTCCGGATCGATGCGGATGCGACCGGTCGGGTCATCGAAGGTCAGCGTGCCGGGGCCGAGGATCGTCCCGTCGAGGTCGGAAGCGCGCAGGTGCTCGTCTGCGGCCCACTTCGCGTCGGCGTACGGGAAGAAGGAGTCGTCCTCCGGGACGCCGTGATCGGCCGTGGAGCCGATCCACGACACCATGACGTAGCGTCGCACGCCCGCGCGCTCCGCCGCGTCCATGGTCCGCTCCGCCGCGTCGCGGTCGACCGCGTACGTACGCTCCGGGCTCCCGCCTCCGGCACCCGCCGACCACACCACGGCATCGTGTCCGCGGATGATCTCGGTGAGGGCGTCGACGTCCATGGTCTCGATGTCGGCGACGAGCGCGATCGCGCCGCCGTCCTCCACCTCCGTCACGTGATCGGGGTTCCGGATCACCCCCGTGACCTCGTGACCGCGGGCGACGAGGAGCGGGGCGAGCAGCAGGGCGATGCGGCCGTGGCCGCCGAAGACGAGGATGCGCGACATGTCTTCACCCTACGCGCCCCGACTGACGTCAGCCCGGGGTCTGCGAACTGTCGATGACGAAGGCCTGCGGATGCGAGGGGAGGTACCGCACGACGACAGGCGTCCCGGTCGGGATCCACGCGTCACGGTCCGGGTACACGGCGGGGGTGAAGAAGTCGCTCTCCAGCGTGTACTCGGTGCCGTCGGCCGCCGTGAACGTCACCCAGTCCCCGTCGACCGTACCCGTGGTGGGACGACCGTTCTCGAAGATGTACGCGCGGGTCACCGGGACACCGGTCAGGCTCAGGATCCCGATGATGAGGGAACCGAGCATCACGAAGGCCAGGACGCGGAAGAACACGCGGACCACGGAGCCACCGACGCTGCCCCTGGATCGCGTGCCCGCCGGAACAAGGCCTTCCCGCTCACGGACAGCCCGCAGCGAGCCGCCTCCGGTCGTGCCTCGCGCGGAGACCGCGAACAGCCCGAGGATCGAGAACGCCGCGATGAAGACCATCGCATAGCCGTGCGCGGCGGGGAAGTTCACCAGCCACATCAGCGTGTCGAGGGGGTTCATCGTGCCGCCTCCTTCTCGATCGTGACGGCGACCGTGTGCGGGTCCTCCCGCCGGTAGAACGCCCAGATCGGTGCCCCGACCTGCAGGCGCGACACGGCCTGCGGGTAGACGAACACGGTGGTGTCGGCCTCCCACGGCTCTGCCCCCTCGGGGGCCACGAGCACCTTCAGCGCGAGTTCGCTCTGCCCCTCACGGCGCCGTCCGGTCGGACGCACCTCGACGACGGACGCGGGCACCTGGGTCCCCGTCGTACGCGCGCGGACCTGGGACGGGTCGATGAGGCCCCGGTCGATGCGCCACTGGAGCATCGCCTCTCGGACGCTCGGGTCGCTGAGGTCGGCGAGCTCGACCGTGTCGGGGTCGTCGACGTTGTAGCGGACCGGGACGGGCTGCCCCACCTGCAGCGCTCCGACGTCACCGGCGTCGAGCAGCATGCGCAGCTGTCCGATGAAATCGTCGCCGACGCTGGGGCTGACCCGGATGAACAGGTCGTACTGGGGCACGTCGTTCACGGTCACGCCGGTGCGCGACATCTCGACGACGGTGCCGACACCGATCTGCGCCGGCCCGCGAACCTTCTTGCGCCGCGCCAGACCCGACATCGATCCGCCGAAGGTGAGCAGCAGACCCCACGCCACACCGATCACGATGGGGCCGCCGAGACCGTCACCGCTCGCGAACGGGAGGATCGACTCGCGCTGGTTCACACCGAACAGGCCTTCCCCCACCCACACCACGAGCCACGCGGAGAGCAGCAGCCAGACGACGGTCAGGACGATGCGCAGCATGCCTCCCAGCGTATCCACAGGATGCGCCGGACGACGAACCAGTCAGGACGAGACCGCGGCTCCCGTCTTCGCGAGCGCCCGGACGACACCGGCCGCAGCGGCTCGCCCCGCTCTGTTCGCGCCGATGGTGCTCGCGGAGGGGCCGTACCCGACGAGCTGCACCCGGGGGTCGGCCACCGCCGTCGTACCGCGGCCGCCGCGGTCGAGCTGGATCCCACCCGCGGCACTGCGCAGGTGGAGCGGGGCGAGGTGGCCGATGGCCGGCCGGAACCCCGTCGCCCACAGGATCACGTCCACCCGCTCGAACGATCCGTCGGCCCAGCGCACGCCGTCGGGCTCGATGCGCTGAAAGAGCGGTCGACGGTCGGCGTACGCGCCGAGGCGCTCCGCTTCCCGTTCCTGGGGGCGCAGCATGAGACCCGTGACACTGACCACGCTCTCCGGGGGCAGCCCGGCCGCCACCCGCTTCTCGACGAGCGCGACGGCGGCGGCACCGGCCTCCGGTGTGAAGTCGTCATCGCGCCAGACGGGCGGGCGTCGGGTGACCCACAGGGTCTCGGTGAGGGGAGCGAGGGCGCCGAGGAACTGCACGGCGGATGCACCGCCGCCGACGACCAGCACCCGCTTGCCGAGGAAGTGCTCCGGACCCGGGTAGTCGACGGTGTGGAACTGCTCCCCGAGGAACGTCTCCATCCCCGGATAGTGCGGGAGGAAGGGCTGCGTCCAGGTGCCGGTCGCGTTGACGAGGGTGCGGGTGCGCCACTCCCCCTCGTCGGCCTCGACGACCAGGACGCCGTCGTCATCGTGGACCCGGCGGACGTGCACCGGCCGCAGCACCGGCAGCTCGTGGGCCTCCTCGTACGCGGCGAAGTACTCCGGTACCGCGATGTTGGCCCGCCGCTCGTCCCGCGGCGGCGCGGTGTCGCCCGGGAGCTCGGCGACCCCGTGCACGTCGCGCATCGTGAGAGCGTCCCACCGGTGCTGCCACGCTCCCCCGGCGCGAGCATCGGCATCCAGGACGACGTGCTCGATCCCGCGGCGGCGCAGGTGGAACGACGCGGACAGCCCGGCCTGGCCGGCGCCGATCACGATGCTGTCGAGAGTGCTCACGATGGATCGAACGCCGTCGCTCCTCCGGATGTTCCTCGCGCCCCGACGCGCCCGGGCGGCCCGTCCCGATTGGTGCGGATGCGGATTCGTGTAGTAGTGTTTTCACGTTGCCCGGAGCACTCCGGAACAGCGTCTGGGCCTGTGGCGCAGCTGGTAGCGCACCTGCATGGCATGCAGGGGGTCAGGGGTTCGAGTCCCCTCAGGTCCACGAAAAACCCTCGGTTCGCCGGGGGTTTTCGTGTTTCCGCGGCGTGCTGCATCACGCGAGATCAGGCGCCCGCGCTCCATCAGGCATTCACCGCCCTCCCTGCCTGATGCCGCGCCATCGCCTGACGGAGGAGCATACGAAGACGAAACAGTCGTCACGGTAGCGTGTTACATATGCACGCTTCCGTCGCGCGACGCCGTCGCCGCTTCGCTCCCGTGATCCTCGGTGTTCTCACCGTCCTCGCGCTCGGGATCGGCGGGGTGATCGCCTGGCGCCTCCTCGCTCCCACCCCGTCGGACTACGAGGGCCTCGACGCCACCGACAAGGAGATGCTCACGCAGCTGTCGGAGCAGTACGACGTCGCAGCCGCACATGCGGCGGAGATCTGGACGGACGCCTACCGGTATGAGGACCAACCGCTGGTTCTGCTGCGCACGGACGGGGAGAAGAGCTCCTTCTGGTCGCACGCGATCCTCGTCAACATGAGCGGTGTCACGGACACCTCCGGCATGACGAAGCTCGACGTTCCCGGGGCCACCCACCTCGATGACGTCCGCATCAGCCGGACGTTCGCCGTCGGGGACGCGCTGCTGTACGCCCCGTCCAACTTCGGTGTGATCGAGGTGGGCGGCGATGATGTCCTCGCGTTCAAGTACAACCAGACGATGCTCGACACCGAGACCACGACGTCGCAGGGCTTTCAGCGCTTCTCCCTGCACGAGAACTTCCACGTCACGAAGCAGGGGCTCGATCCGGAAGCGCCCGGCGCCTGGCCCTGGGTGGCCGGTGGGCTCATCCCCGACTACCCGCACACGGAGGCGCAGTACGAGCTGCTCCGCGTCGAGGCGCGGATCTTCGACAAGGTCGAGACCGAGACGGACCCGCAGGCGCTGGCCACCCTCGCATCCGACCTCGCCACGGTGCGCATGGCGCGCCACACGACGTGGCCGACTCTGGAGTTGGAGATCGAGGTGGAGGCCATCGAAGGGACGGCGACCTACGTCGAGCGGGCTTTCGACAAGGCACGAGGCCTCACGCCCGTACAGACCACCTTCACCGACGGCCTCGACGCTCTGATCGACGACCCGGATCAGCAGACCGTCCTGGAACGCGACTACTCCTACTTCACGGGTGCCCAGCTCGGCCTCCTCCTCGACCGCATCGCTCCCGACTGGAAGACGCAGATCGAGCCGGCTCCCGTCGGGTCCGCGTCGACGCCGTTCGCGACGCTGCAGCGCGTGACCGGCGTGACCACGGCACCCGACGAGGCACAGCTCCGCACGATCGTGGACCGCTATCTCCCCTGATCCCGCTCAACCTCAGGCATTCGCGCGACAACAGGCTCCGATGTGCGAGGTCGCCTGATCCCCCGGGCGGGCCTGAGGCGGCGTCCCGGACGTCGCCCGGAAAAACATGGTGTGGCGTGGCCGCGGCTCCATCGTCATAGGAAGGACATCGACAGATCATAGGGCCGCCACCGGTCCCCTTCCTACCGTGGAGGCATGAACACGACATCCTCTCCCGCACAGAAGCGCCTCGCCTGGCTCTCGGGCCTCGTCCTCGCGGGCGGCCTCGTCTTGAGCGGCTGCGCCGCAGCCACGACCGCCGAACCGACGACCTCTGCCTCGTCGTCCGCCTCGGCTTCCGCCGCCGCCTCGACGGATGCCGGAACGACCGCGGGGACGATCGCCGACACGTCCGCCGCCGCCGAGGCTTTCCTCGCAACGCTGACCGACGAGCAGAAGGAGACCGTGCTCTACGACTTCGACGACGAGACGAAGACGACGTCGTGGTCGAACTTCCCGGTGACCTTCGTGCAGAGGGCAGGACTGAACCTCACCGATCTGACCCAAGAGCAGCGGACGGCGGCGCTCGCCGTGCTGGAGGCTCTGCTGAGCGACGAGGCCTACGCCACCGTCACCGGGATCATGGGGGGCGACGAGTACCTCGCCGAGAACAGCAGCAGCACCGAGGATTCCCTCGGGCAGTACTACATCGCCTTCTTCGGCGATCCGACGGCGACCGACAGCGCCTTCGAGGTGCAGTTCGGCGGGCACCACCTCGGTATCAACGCCACGCTGGACGGCAGCACCGATGCGATCACGTTCGCGCCCACGCACCTCGGCGTCCAGCCCGCCGTCTACACGAACGAGGACGGCGAGGAGGTGCAGCCGTTCGACGGGATCTACACGGACGCCTTCGCGTTCTTCGACAGCCTCACCGCCGACCAGCAGGCCACGCTGACCTCCGGCGATGTGAGCATGTGCGCACCGGGCGACACGTGCGATTTCGTCAGCGGAGCCGGGCTGTCCGGGGCCGACCTCTCCGACGAGCAGCGGGACCTGCTGCTCCAGCTCATCGCGAACTGGGCCGGGATGAGCGACGAGGAGACCACGGCGTCCACGCTGGCCGACATCGAGGAGACGCTGGATGACACCGTCATCGCCTGGTCCGGGGCGACGACGTACGACATGAGCACCGGGAACGGCATCGACTTCTCGATCTCCGGCCCGAAGGTGTACGTCGCGTTACAGGCGCAGCAGGGCTCTGCGGGCGCCGACGTCGACGGCGTGACCACGTCGGGCTGGGGGCACGTGCACACCATCTACCGCGATCCGACCAACGACTATGCGAACAGCGTCACCCAGCAGGCCGCGTCCGGCATGGGCGGCCCGGGAGGCGGCGGCACGCCCCCTGCTTCCTGAGGTCGGAGCCGGCTCCGTAGCCGCCCCCGCCACGGCCCGTCAACGGTCTCCCCAGGGTGCGCATGCCGGCGTAGACAGAGGGCATCCGACGAAAGGAGACGACATGTCCAACACGACTCCCCCGATCCCGCCTCTCCCGCCGATCGCCGACGGGGACGCCGACGACGTCCCGACGCGCGAGGTGGACGGCGAAGAAGTGCTCGACGAGGATGCGGACGACGCCCAGATCGACAGTGCGGAGGCCGACCGCGCCGCCGTCGCCGGCGACGACGACTGATCCGGACACAGGAAAGGGCACCGCCTCCTCACGGAGGGGTGCCCTTTCTCACGCGGAGCCGGCTCAGGTGGCCAGCAGCGGCGGTCGATGCGGGATCGCGATGGGACGCGTCGCCCGGCTCGCCCCCTGCATCCGCTCGACCTCCTCCAGCACCTCGAACGCCGTGCCGTATCGGATCGCGAGCGGAAGATCGCGCAGCCACGTCACCTCGACTTCGGTGTCGGCGAGCTCGTACACGCAGGCGACGACATGGCGCGGGTCGTTCGGGGGATAGCGCAGATCGTTGATCACCCACTCCGACGGCGTGATGCGGTGAAGCACGAAACGGGGATCAGGAACTTCTGACATCAGTCGGCCCTCCAGGACTCTCTGATGACGAGCCTCCGATACCCCGCCAGGGAAGGGAAGGGCCTTGACACCCTCACGAGGAGGTGCAGGAGAATGGTGTGATCGGCTCGTTCAGCCTTGGGGACGCACCGTGAGATCCGTGAGGTGGGCGTCCCGCGGCAGGTCGAGCGCGGTGAGGATCGTCGTCGCCACCGCCTCCGGCGTGATGAACCGCGTCGCGTCGTACTCCTGGCCTTCCTGCCGGTGCACCCGCTCCTGCATGGGCGTCGCCGTCCGCCCCGGATACACCGAGGTCACGCGGATACCGTGCTCGGCCTCCTCCTGCCGCAGCGCGTCAGCGAGAGCCCGCAGGCCGTGCTTCGAGGCCGCGTAGGCCGACCACCCCGGGCTCGCCCGGAGCCCGGCGCCGGAATTCACGAACACGACGTGCCCCCGCGAGACCCGGAGCACGGGCAGCAGGAGACGGGTGAGCTCCGCCGGGGCGACGAGATTGACGGCGAGCTGCTGGTCCCAGAGCGCCGGGGTGAGCTCCCCCACCGTCCCGAGATCGACGACGCCGGCCGCGTGCACCAGGGAGTCGATGCGATCCGGCAGACTCTGCTTCGAGAGCGCCCACGAGAGGCGTCCCGGCTGGGCGAGGTCGCCGACCAGGGTCGAGACCCCCGGCAGCTCCTCGGCGATCTGTCGCGCGCGTCCCGCGTCGCGCGCGAGCACCACGACGTCGTCGCCGCGCTCCACGAGCCGTCGGGCGAGGACCGCGCCGATGCCCGACCCCGCACCGGTCAGCAGGTGCGTGGCCATGTCAGGCGTTGTCAGCCGACGCTTCGGCGACTTCGAGCGGGATGACCGGGCAATCCTTCCACAGACGCTCCAGGCCGTAGTAGACCCGCTCCTCCTGGTGGAAGACGTGGACGATGAGGTCGCCGAAGTCCAGCAGCACCCAGCGCGCCTCGGCACGCCCCTCCCGGCGCACGCGCTTGTGTCCGGACTCGACGAGACGGTCCTCGATCTCGTCGGCGATCGCGGCGACGTTCCGCTCGCTGTTGCCGGTCACGAGGAGGAAGATGTCGACGAGCGGAAGCGGCTCGGAGACGTTCAGTGCGACGAGGTCCTCACCGCCCTTGGCCACGGCGGCGTCGGCGGCGATGCGCAGCATCTCTTCGGCGGTTTCGGGTGATTGCATCAGAAGACGTTTCCTGTGAAGGCGATGACCAGGGCCGTGCCCAGGCCCAGCGCGAGGGCGCCCGCGACGATGGCGGCGATCAGCATCAGCCGGTTGCCCTTCTCGGGTGCCGGCGGACGGATCACCTCGCCGGCGGGCTTGATGGTGCTGACCGCGGAGCTCGCCGCGATCGGAGTCGGGGACGACGCGGGCGGGAGTTCCCCGTCGATGAGGACGGCGTCGACCTCTTTGCCGTCCGTGGTGCCGTGAGCGTGCCCCTGCGAACCGAGCCCCTTGGGCAGTTCGTAGGACCCCGTGACGAGGATCTCGCCCGTGGAGGCCACCGGCCCGGACAGCGAACCCTCGCCGGCCGACGGCGTGAAGATCAGGGCGTTCGGTGCCGAGTGCTGGGTGCCCCCGGAGTCGTTCGAGGTGAGCAGCTCGTCGAACGAGGGACGGAACGGCGCGGGCTCGGCGGGTGCATCCTCCTGGAGCACCCCCTCCCCGAACGTCGGGCTCACGGTCGGGCGCTCGCCCGCCTCGATGTCGTCGTCGACCTCCTCCTCGAGGAGATCCTCGTCCGAGGCCTCGTCCTCCGCGGAGACGCCGAGTACCTCCGACAGATCCTCCGGAGCCGACTCCGTCTGCGCACCCTCGTCCTCGACGAGGGGCACCGTGCCGACGGTATCGGCGACGTCGGCGGCGCTGACGGGCTCCGCGGCGACCTCGTCATCGACGACGTCGTCCTCCTCCGTCGGTGCCGCCGGCTGCTGATCCGCCGCGACGTCGTGCCCGGCCTGATCCTCCGCGCCGTGGACCGGGACCGAGGCGGTCTTGATCTTCTCCTGCTCCCGCGCCTGGCGGCGGGTCAGCGGAGCGGCGCCGGGCTCGACGGGGCCTTCGGCGACCGGCGCCGGGGGGACGACGACGGGCTCGGCGGCGCGGGGCAGCGGCTGGGCGGGAGGAGCGGACTCCGCGGCGGCCTTGGCCTCTTCCTCGCTGATGATCGGGGTGGATCCCGTCAACCGGATCTCCCGCAGCTGCTTCCGCGTCAGCGGACCTCGCTGATCCGATGTGCTCATGCCTTGCTCCGATACAGATGATGCTTCGCGATGTACTGGACGACCCCGTCGGGGACGAGGTACCAGACCGGTTGATCGTCACGGACACGCTCACGACAGTCCGTCGACGAGATCGACAGCGCCGGCACCTCGAGCTGGCTGACGTCGTCGCTCGGGAGGCCGTCGATGCTCAGAACGTGTCCTGGGCGGGAGACCGCGACGAAGTGGGCCAACTCCCACAGTTCATCATGGTCTCTCCAACTGAGAATTTGCGCCACGGCATCGGCGCCACTGATGAAGAACAGCTCGGCGTCCGGACGCTGGGCCTTGAGATCGCGGAGGGTGTCGATCGTGTACGTCGGTCCCGCGCGGTCGATGTCGACTCTGCTCACTGTGAACTGCGGATTGGACGCCGTGGCGATCACGGTCATCAGGTAGCGGTGCTCGCTGGGCGTCACGTCCGCCTTCTGCCACGGGCGACCCGTCGGGACGAACACCACCTCGTCGAGATCGAACGAGTGCGCGACCTCGCTGGCGGCGACCAGGTGGCCGTGATGGATCGGATCGAAGGTGCCGCCCATCACGCCGATGCGCGGTGCGCGCGTGGTCGCGGTGCTCATGAGGGCCTAGTGGCCGTGTCCCGCCTCGTGGTCCTTGCCGTGCTTGGCCGCCCAGGCCTCGGCCTTCGCCGAGTGACGGTTCGCGACGTTCTTGTACGACAGCGTCACGATCCCGAGCGCGGCGAACACGATCGCGGCGATGACTCCGAAGATCAGGGTGTCGAGGGCCACGTTGCCGTGGTGCTCGGTCTCTGCGGCGGCCATCGCGATCTGTGCGACGAGGTTCATCCTGACTCCGTTCGTGGCGTGCTGTCTCGGGGGTCCTGTGGGGATACAGCGTCCCCCAGTCTAGCCCTCACCCGCGCGTCTGACCTGCCCCACGCGCGAGCCATTTCGTACTGGTCAGTTCGGCGAGCCCCATCGGACCGCGCGTGTGCAGCTTCTGCGTCGAGATCCCGACCTCGGCGCCGAAGCCGAACTCGGCCCCGTCGGTGAACCGGGTCGAGGCGTTGGCCATCACGACCGCGGAGTCGACTTCGGCCAGGAAGCGTTCCGCGTTGCGCGCGTCGGTGGTGATGATCGACTCCGTGTGACCCGTGCTGTAGCGGCGGATGTGGTCGAGAGCGTCGTCGAGGCTGTCGACCACCTTCATGGCGACGTCGAGGCTGAGGTACTCGGTGGCCCAGTCCTCCTCCGTGGCCGGGATCACGTTGGCGACGAGGCCCGCCACGACATCGTCGCCGTGGATCGCCACGCCCTCGCTCATGAGCGCGCTCGCGACGAGGGGGATCAGCCGCGGGGCGGCCTGCCGGTGCACGAGGACCGTCTCGACCGCGTTGCACACGCTCGGCCGCTGCACCTTGGCGTTCACGACGATGTCGCAGGCCCAGTCGTCCGGGGCGCTCTCGTCGAGCAGGATGTGCACGTTCCCCGCACCCGTCTCGATGACCGGCACGGTCGACTCCGTCACGACGGTCTCGATGAGACCGGCGCTGCCGCGCGGCACGAGCACGTCGATGAAGCCGCGGCCGTGCATGAGCGCCTTCGCCCCGTCGCGCCCGAAGTCGTCGACGGTCTGGATCGCCTCCGGCGTCACGCCCGCCGTGCCGAGGGCGGCGCGCATCACGTCGACGAGCACCGTGTTCGAATCGCGCGCGGCGCTGCCTCCGCGCAGGACCACGGCATTGCCGGATCGCAGCGCGAGAGCCGCGATGTCGACGGTCACGTTGGGACGCGCCTCGTAGATCGCGCCGACCACCCCGAACGGGACGCGCACCTGCTCGAGGGCCACGCCGTTGGGCATCCGATGGCCACCCACCACCCGGCCGACGGGATCGGGCAGCGCGGCCACCTGCCGGACGGCGGCTGCGAGAGCCGACACCCGCTTCTCGTCGAGGCGGAGCCGATCGATGAGGGACTCGCCGATGCCGTTTTCACGCCCGCGCGCCACGTCGCGCTCGTTGGCCTCGATGATCCGGGCGGCGTTCGCCTCGAGGGCGACGGCGACGGCTTCCAGCGCCCGCGCCTTGTCGTCGCTGGTGAGGGCGGCGGTCTCCCGCGAGGCCTCCTTGGCCCGCTCCAGGCGCGTCTGAGGGGTGAGGTCGGTCATCCGCCCAGTCTAGGAGGTGGCCGGCTCGAACCAGGTTCCGATGTCGGCACCCGCGAGCGCCTGGGCGACGAGGTCCGCGCTGGTCACGAGGACGCCGATGCCGGAAGCCGCGGCCAGCCGGGCGGCGGAGACCTTCGTGGCCGCTCCCCCGGTGCCGACGCTGTTGACGACGGTGGCGCCGAACTCCAGCCCGGAGAGATCGGCGTCGGGGGCCACGATGTCGATGGGCTCCGCACCGGGGTCGCTCGGCGGGCGCGTGTACAGCGACTCGATGTCGCTGAGGAGGATGAGCGCGTCGGCCTCGATGAGCTGGGCGACGAGAGCGCCGAGCCGGTCGTTGTCGCCGAAGCGGATCTCCTGTGTCGCGACGGTGTCGTTCTCGTTCACGATCGGCAGGATGCGCAGCCCCAGCAGACGCTCCATGGCGCGACGCGCGTTCGACCGCGACGTCGGGTTCTCGAGGTCTCCGGTGGTGAGCAGCACCTGACCGGCGACGATGTCGAACGGCCGCAGGGCCTCCTGATACCGGTAGACGAGGATGTTCTGGCCGACCGCGGCCGCGGCCTGCTGCGTGGCGAGGTCGGTGGGCCGCGCGTCCAGGCGGAGGAAGGGGATGCCGGAGGCGATCGCTCCCGACGACACGAGCACGACCTCTGCTCCGCGGGCATGCGCCGCAGCCAGCGCCTCGACGAGCACCGGGATGCGCCAGGACGACTCGCCGCTGATGGACGACGAGCCCACCTTGACGACGATCCGCGTCGCCGTCGCGAGGTCGGCGCGCGTGCGTGCGGTCACGCCTCGTCCTCGCGGTAGGTGGCCAGGCGCTCGGCCTCCAGCTCGGCGCGCGCCTGCGCCTTGGCGTCCATGCGCTCGTAGTACTGCTCGCGCCGCTCGGACGTGGTGCGGCGGGCGTTCGGCGCCAGACGCGGGTCGGTGCCGCGGGGCGCGGTCATGAGCTCGGCGGCGGAGCTCATCGTCGGCTCCCAGTCGAAGACGATGCTGTCGCCTTCGCCGATGACGACGGTCGAACCCTGCACGGCGCCGAGGCGGAAGAGCTCGTCCTCGACGCCCAGCTTCTCCAGGCGGTCGGCGAGGTAGCCCACGGCCTCCTCGTTCTGGAAGTCGGTCTGCTGCACCCAGCGCACCGGCTTCTCGCCGAGGATGCGGTAGATGTTGCCGTAGGTGCCGCCCTCGACGCGGATCGTGAACGGCTTCACGGAGCCCTTCGGCCGGACGACGACGCGCTCGCGCGGCGCCTCGACCGCGGTCTCCTTGCGGTGCTGCTCGACCAGCTCGCCGAGGGCGAGCGTGAGGGGGCGCAGCCCCTCGTGCGAGACCGTGGAGATCTCGAACACCCGGAAACCACGGGCTTCCAGGTCAGGACGCACGAGGTCGGCGAGGTCACGGGCCTCCGGCACGTCGACCTTGTTCAGCGCCACGAACTGCGGGCGCTCCAGCAGCGGCGTCTGCCCCTCCGGCACCTCGTACGCGGCCAGCTCGGCGAGGATGACGTCGAGGTCGGAGATGGGGTCGCGGTTCGGCTCCAGCGTCGCGCAGTCGAGCACGTGCAGCAGGGCGGAGCAGCGCTCCACGTGCCGCAGGAACTCGAGTCCGAGCCCGCGGCCCTCGCTGGCGCCCTCGATGAGGCCGGGCACATCGGCGACGGTGTAGCGGAAGTCCTCCACCTGGACGACACCGAGGTTCGGGTGCAGCGTCGTGAAGGGGTAGTCGGCGATCTTGGGCCGTGCGGCCGAGATCGCGCCGATGAGGCTCGACTTGCCCGCGGAGGGGTAGCCCACGAGGGCCACGTCGGCGACGGTCTTGAGCTCGAGCACGACATCGCCCTCGAAGCCCGGGGTGCCGAGCAGAGCGAACCCGGGAGCCTTGCGCTTGGGGGTCGCCAGGGCCGCGTTGCCCAGTCCGCCCTGACCGCCCGCGGCCACGACGAAGCGCTCGCCCGGCTCGATCATGTCGATCAGGACGTCGCCGTTCGGGTTCTTGACCACGGTGCCGACCGGGACGGGAAGCTCCAGGGTCTCGCCGTCGAAGCCGGAGCGGTGGTCGCCCATGCCCGGTCCGCCGTTGCCCGACGAGCGGTGCGGCGAGTGGTGGTACGACAGCAGCGTGCCGGTCTGCGTGTCGGCGACGAGCACGATGTCGCCGCCGTCGCCGCCGTTGCCGCCGTCCGGACCGCCCAGGGGCTTGAACTTCTCCCGGTGCACGGAGACGCAGCCGTTGCCGCCCTTGCCTGCACGCAGGTGCAGAGTGACGGTGTCGACGAACGTGACCATGTGCGAGTCCTTCGGTTGCTCAGGGTGCCTGACGGCAGATACACGGACGGGGCGAGCCGAAGCCCGCCCCGAACCGGATGTTTAGCGTGGTGCTGTGATCACTCAGCAGCAGCGACGATGTTGACGACCTTGCGGCCGCCCTTCGCGCCGAACTCGACCGCACCGGCGGCCAGAGCGAACAGCGTGTCGTCGCCACCACGGCCGACGTTGGCGCCGGGGTGGAAGTGGGTGCCGCGCTGGCGGACGATGATCTCGCCGGCGAGGACCTGCTGACCGCCGAAGCGCTTCACGCCGAGGCGCTGTGCGTTGGAGTCACGACCGTTACGGGTGGAGCTTGCGCCCTTTTTGTGTGCCATGTCCTGGTCTCCTCGGTCTTACTTGATGCCGGTGATCTTGACGCGCGTGAGCTCCTGGCGGTGGCCCTGACGCTTCTTGTAGCCGGTCTTGTTCTTGTACTTCTGGATGACGATCTTCGGGCCGCGGAGGTTGCCGACGACCTCAGCCGTGACGGTGACCTTCGCCAGCGCGTCGGCGTCGGTGGTCACCGTGGAGCCGTCGACGAGCAGCACGGCGGGCAGCTGGATCTTGTCGCCCTGGGCAGCCTGAACACGGTCGAGCTGAACGATGGTGCCGACCTCGACCTTCTCCTGCCGGCCACCGGCGCGCACTACTGCGTAAACCACTTCATACCTGTTTCGTTGGGGAGCACGCGGCTCCGAGAATCTCACGGGAAGACTGTTGCTTGCATGCGTCGCTGGTACGACGGGCGCGAATGCAAGACTCTCCGCTTCGGCCGTCGAGGACGAGGCGGCATGCGCACCAAGGGACTACTTTACCGGATGCCGGACGACCTCGCAAAGTGAGCCGCGTGACGGGGCCGGTCGTAGGCTGACGGAGTGACCGTACTCGTCGACGACCCCCGCTGGCTCGCCCACGGACGCCTGTGGGCGCACCTGGTCAGCGACGACAACCTCGACGAGCTGCACGCGTTCGCGCGCAGCCACGGGATCCCGGCGCGGGCCTTCGACCTCGATCACTACGACGTCCCTGAGGACGCGGTCCCCCGGCTCATCGCCGGCGGTGCACAGCACGTCTCCGGCAGGGAGCTGGTCACCCGCCTGATCGCGTCAGGCCTCCGGGTCCGCGGACGCGACCGGCGCCGCTGACGCCTCCGAGCTCACGGACACCGGCGTGCCGGACAGCGCGGCGGTGGTGACCCGACGCCGTCCACGACCCTGACCCGGCGCCTTGGGCTCCGGGAGCGCGTCCAGGACCGAGTCGAGAAGCTCCTCGGTCGGCGTCTTCGGCCCCTTGCGGTCCCCGCGCTTCTTCCGGGCCTTCTTCGGGCGCTCGGACGCGGGAGCCGGTGCGGGCTCGGCGGCGGGAGCCTCGGCGACCGCGTCACCGGCAGGCGCGATCGTGGACGCGGCGATCTGCGCGAGGGCCGACTTGGCCCCCTCGGTGATGCTGTGGGTCACCGGCGGGGCGGCGGGGGCGGAGTGGTTTCCGCCGCCGTTGCCGTTGCCGTTGCCGCCGTTCCCGCGCTGGCGGCGTCCGCCGTTGCCGTTGCCGCCGTTGTTGTTGTTGCCGTTGCCGTTCGCGCGGTGCTTCACGACCGGGTCGTGGTGGACGATCACGCCGCGACCCGCACACACCTCGCACGCCTCGCTGAAGGTCTCCAGCAGGCCGAGGCCGAGCTTCTTGCGCGTCATCTGCACGAGACCGAGCGAGGTGACCTCGGCGACCTGGTGCTTCGTCCGGTCGCGGCTCAGGCACTCGATGAGTCGACGCAGCACGAGGTCGCGGTTGGACTCCAGCACCATGTCGATGAAGTCGACGACGATGATGCCGCCGATGTCCCGCAGACGCAGCTGGCGGACGATCTCCTCCGCGGCCTCGAGGTTGTTCTTGGTGACGGTCTCCTCGAGGTTTCCGCCAGAGCCGACGAACTTGCCGGTGTTGACGTCGACGACCGTCATGGCCTCGGTGCGGTCGATCACGAGCGAGCCGCCGGAGGGCAGCCAGACCTTGCGATCCAGCGCCTTCTCGATCTGCTCGGTGATCCGGAACGCGTCGAACGGGTCGACGTCGTCCTCATAGGCCTCGACGCGCTCGAGCAGGTCGGGCGCGACGCTCTCCAGGTACGCCCGGATCGTGCGCTGCGACTCCTCGCCCTGGATGAGCATCTTCGTGAAGTCCTCGTTGAAGACATCACGGACGATCTTCACGAGCAGGTCGGGCTCGGCGTGCAGGAGCGCGGGGGCCTGCTGGCTCTCGACCTGCTTCTGGATGTGCTCCCACTGCGAGGTGAGGCGCTGCACGTCGCGGGTCAGCTGCTCCTCGGTGGCGCCCTCGGCCGCCGTGCGGACGATCACGCCGGACGACTCCGGCAGCACCTCCTTGAGGATGCGCTTGAGTCGCGCGCGCTCGTTGTCGGGCAGCTTGCGGCTGATGCCGTTCATCGAGCCGCCGGGCACGTACACCAGGTAGCGGCCGGGCAGCGAGATCTGGCTCGTGAGGCGGGCGCCCTTGTGACCCACGGGGTCCTTGGTGACCTGGACGAGCACGCGATCGCCCGGCTTGAGCGCCAGTTCGATGCGACGGGGCTGGTTGCCGGTCTCGACGCCGTCCCAGTCCACCTCGCCCGAGTAGAGCACGGCGTTGCGGCCGCGACCGATGTCGACGAACGCGGCCTCCATGCTGGGAAGCACGTTCTGCACGCGACCGAGGTAGACGTTGCCGATCAGCGAGGCGTCCTGATTGCGGGCGACGTAGTGCTCCACGAGCACGCCGTCCTCAAGCACGCCGATCTGCGTACGGCCGTTCTTGGAGCGCACGACCATCTTGCGGTCGACGGACTCCCGGCGTGCGAGGAACTCGGCCTCGGTCACGACCGGACGACGACGACCGGCGTCGCGGCCGTCACGACGGCGCTGCTTCTTGGCCTCGAGGCGCGTCGAGCCCTTGATCGCCTTCGGCTCGGTGATGTACTCGACGACGCGCTGACGCTGCCGCGGCTCGTCGCGCTGCTGGTCGTCGCCTTCGGAGCCGCCACGGCGACGACGCCCCCGGCGGCCTCCCCCGGACTCGTCCTGGTCGCGCTCCGGCGCACGGTCGTCGCGACCGGGGCGAGCAGGAAGCGGGACGATCTCCGGTGCGTAGAAGTGCAGCTGGGTCGACACCTGCGACACGAAGACCTCGGGCAGCAGTCCGAGCGACACGGCGGTGACCGGCGCGGGCTTCTCCGGCTGCGCAGGGACCTCGGGCTCGGCAGGAGTTTCGGACTCCGCGGGAGTTTCGGACTCCGCAGGAGCCTCGGACTCCGCAGGGGCCTCGGGCTCGGCAGGAGTTTCGGGCTCCGCAGGAGCCTCGGACTCCGCAGGAGCCTCGGGCTCCGCAGGGGCCTCGGGCTCGGCAGGAGTTTCGGGCTCGGCAGGCGCCTCGGACTCCGCAGCGGCCTCGGACTCCGCGGAAGCCTCGGACTCCGCAGGGACGTCCTCGGACAGAGCCTGCGCCGCGGGAGCCTCGCTCTCCGCCTCGAGCTCTGCGGCGTGGGTGGGCGCCGTCAGCGGCTCCGCGGCATCAGCCGGGGCGTCGAGGGCGGGGGCGTTGTTGTCATTGTTCTCATCGGCCATCTCTGGCGTGCTCCCTGGCACGGTCCACTGCGTGTCCCGTGAAATCTCATGCGGCACCCGCGGGTGCCGCGAACTCAATCGGCCTGCGACCGGCTCATGGCTCTGGTCGCGTGGGGCATGGGCCCCGAAGTCTGCTCGACGCGTGTCGCGGCAACGCCGTTCATCGCATCACAGGTCATTATCGCACCAAGTCGGTCCGATCGCGGCATCCCGTCGCTCACCGCCCGTTTTCTCCGGGCGGTTCTCGCCCTTTCCATAGCCGTCGCTGGGATAATCCTGAGCATGAGCGAGCAGCGCACCCGCCCCGTCGTCTATGCCGTGTGGTTGATCATCGCGAGCGTCATCGGCTGGTACGCCGCCTTCCAGCTCACCGTCGAGAAGTTCGCACTGCTGGAGAAGCCGCAGGAAGCGCTCGGGTGCGATCTCAGCCCGTTCATCCAGTGCAGCGTCAACCTGCAGTCGTGGCAGGGATCGGTGTTCGGCTTCCCGAACCCGATCATCGGTCTCACCGGCTGGATGGCGCCGCTCGTCGTCGGCGTCGCGATCCTCGCCGGGGCGCGGTTCCCGCGGTGGTTCTGGGCGGCGTTCGGCGCGGGCATCACCTTCGCCTTCGGCCTCGTGTGCTGGCTGATCGCGCAGAGCCTGTACAGCCTCTTCGTGCTCTGCCCCTGGTGCATGGTCACCTGGGCCGTGACGATCCCCACCTTCTTCGCCACGATGGTCCATCTCGCCCGCAACGGCACCTTCACGAGCAACGCGAAGGTCCGAGCGCGCGCCGAGAAGCTCATGCCGTGGGTGCCGCTGGCGACCGTCATCGCGTACGCGCTCATCATCTTCCTCGCGCAGCTGCAGGGACTCGACTTCCTCGGCGAGATGGCGAAGATCCTCTTCTGATCTCTCCGTGAGAACGACGAAGCCCGTCCGCCATTCCGGCGGACGGGCTTCGTCGTGAGGGTCGGGATCAGTCGAACCAGATGCCCAGCTCGCGGGCGGCCGACTCGGGGCTGTCCGAGCCGTGCACGAGGTTCTGCTGCACCTGGAGCCCCCAGTCGCGACCGAAGTCACCACGGATGGTGCCGGGCGCGGCGGTCGTGGGGTCGGTCGTGCCGGCGAGAGAGCGGAAGCCCTCGATGACACGGTTGCCGGCGAGACGGATCGCCACCGAGGGGCCGGACATCATGAACTCGAGCAGGGGCTCGTAGAACGGCTTGCCCTCGTGCTCGGCGTAGTGCGCGGCGAGCAGGTCGCGGTCGGGCTCGACGAGGCGGATGTCGACGAGGGCGTATCCCTTCGCCTCGATGCGGGCGAGGATCGTGCCGGTGAGGCCGCGGGCGACACCGTCCGGCTTGACGAGGACGAGGGTTTCTTCGGTGGCCATGTCATTCACTCTCTGTGTCTGCGTTCTGCGCGGTCGGAGCCCCGCTCGGGCGTCGTGCGTCCAGGCGGGCCCCCATGATGGTCGCATACGCCCACATGCCGCCGAAAATCAGGACGACGAGAAGCACCGCAGGGACGGCGATGGCCGACAACGCGACCACGATCTGCACGATCCACCCGGCGGGGATCGCCCAGGGCTTCGTGATCATGCCCGCGATGACGACGCAGGCCACGGCCACGACGGCACCGCCCACGATCCCCCACCACTGCTCGATGCCCGCCGGCAGAGCCTTCAGGCCGAAGATGGTGAGGCCGACGAGGAAGACGACGATCGCCTCGAAGCCGAGCACCACCGGGGCGAGCTTCTGCACGAGGGTGCGCGGGGCGCGCGGTCGACGCGGGGCGGCGGCACTCATGCGCGCCACCCCGACTTCCAGTCCTCCTCTTCGGAGAGCGCGATCGCCTCGCCCGCGAGCACGACGGAGCCGGCGATGACCACGGCCCGACGATCCGACGAGGCCGCCCATTCCCGGGCCGCGTCCGCGGCGTCTGCGAGGGACGGGTGCACGGTGGCGCGCTGTCCGGCCTGTTCGACGAGATCGGCGATGAGGTCGGCATCGCTGGCGCGGTCCGACTCCGGCGCGGTCGCGAAGACGTGCGCGGCGGCCGGCGCGAGCCGCGCGACGATCCCCGCCGCGTCCTTGTCCGCGAGGACGCCGAGCACCAGGCCCCACTCGTCGAAGTCGAAGCTGTCGTCCAGCGCCTGGGCGAGCGCCGCGGCGCCGTGCGGGTTGTGCGCGGCGTCGACGATGACGGTGGGAGCGATGCCGAGGAGCTGCAGGCGGCCGGGAGATGTGCTGCCCTGGAGTCCGTCGGAGATCACGCCGCCGGCGATCGCCTGGCCGGCGCCGCCGATGAGCGACTCGACGGCGGCGACGGCCAGCGCGGCGTTGTGGCCCTGGTGCGCGCCGTACAGCGGCAGGTACTCCTCCTCGTACTGCCCCGCGAGGCCCCGGATGGTGAGGAGCTGACCGCCCACGGCGAGCTTCTGCTCGGCGAGCCCGAAGTCCTCGCCTTCGAAGGCGATGGTGGCATGGCGCTCCGCGGCCACGCGGCGCAGCACCTCGGCGGCCTCGGCGGGCTGCTGGGCGGAGACGACGGCGGCGCCCTCCTTGATGATGCCGGCCTTGACCTGGGCGATCTCGGCGATCGTGCTTCCCAGGCGGTCCGCGTGGTCGATGTCGATCGGAGCGAACACCGCCACGTCGCCGTCGGCGGTGTTCGTGGAGTCCCACTCCCCGCCCATGCCGACCTCGAGCACGAGCACGTCGACGGGTGCGTCGGCGACCGCGACGAAGGCGAGGACCGTGAGCAGCTCGAAGAACGTCAGCGGGGCCTCCCCTGCCGCCTCGAGCTCGGCGTCGACGATCCCCACGAAGGGCTCGATCTCGTCCCAGGCGTCGGCGACGGCCTCGTCGGCGATCGGCTCGCCGTCGATCATGATGCGCTCGGTGAAGCGCTCCAGGTGCGGGCTCGTGAACAGGCCGGTGCGCAGGTCATGGGCACGCAGCAGGCTCTCGATCATCCGCGCGGTCGACGTCTTGCCGTTGGTGCCGGTGATGTGGATGACGCGGTAGGTGCGCTGCGGATCGTCGAGGTACTCGAGGATCCGCGCCGTCCGCTCCTTGCGTGGCTGCACCCAGCGTTCCCCGGCACGGCTCAGCAGCGTCTCGTAGACGGCGTCGGCCCGGTCTCTCGCACTCATGCGCCCACCTTCTCCAGGTTCGTGTCGATCGTGACGAGAAGCGGCGCCTTCCCGGCCCCGAGGGCCTTCGCCCCGCTCCGATGCACGCCGTCTCCGGGGCTGGTGACCTCGTCGACGAGCCGGTCGAGGTCGTCGGTCGGCTGCACGGCGAACGCCACGGCGAGCGTCTCGGCGGCGATGAGGTCGGCATGGGTCTCCAGCGCCGCCGCCTCCGCGGGAGCGGCGTTGAGGGCCAGCACGATCCGGTCGCTGACGTCGAGCCCGGCGTTCTTGCGCGCCTCCTGCACGACGCGGATGGCGTCGCGGGCGATGCCCTCGGCTTCCAGCTCCGGCGTCGTGTCGGTGTCGAGCAGGACGAACCCTCCGGACGGGACGATGGCCAGGGCCTCCCCCTCGGGGCGACCCGTGGTCTCGAGGACGAGGTCGTACTCGGCGGGCTCCAGCGCGATGCCGCCGGCGGTCACGACGCCGTCGGTCTCGGACCAGTCACCCGAGCGCGCGGCCTGGATGGCCTTCTGCACGTCCTTGCCGAGGCGCGGGCCCGCAGCGCGGGCGTTCACGCTCAGCCGGTGGCTGATGCCGTACTCCCCGGCCGCCTCATCGGTCAGCGGGACGAGCTCGACGGTCTTCACGTTGAGCTCCTCGCGGAGGATGTCCTCGAACTGGCCGAGGTCGCCCGCGAGCGGAGAGACCACCGTGAGCCGTGCGAGCGGCAGCCGCACGCGCAGCTTCTCCTTCTTGCGCAGCGCGTTGCCGACGCTCGACAGCTCACGGACGGCATCCATGGCGTCGCGGATCTCGTCGGCGGCGGGGAACTGATCCGCATCCGGCCAGTCCTGCAGGTGCACGCTGCGACCGCCGGTGAGACCCTGCCACACGCGCTCGCTGATCAGCGGGACGAGCGGCGCGGCCACGCGGCACAGCGTCTCCAGCACGGTGTACAGGGTGTCGAACGCCTCGCGGCTCCTCGGGTCGTCCGTCACGCCCACCCAGAACCGGTCGCGCGAACGGCGGATGTACCAGTTCGTCAGCACCTCGGCGAAGTCGCGCAGTCGCGCGGACGCGGTGGTCGAGTCCAGACCCTCCAGATCGGCGCGGACCTCGCGGACGAGGTCGCCCAGCCGCGCGAGGATGTACCGGTCGAGGACGTCGGTCGAGTCGGTGCGCCACGACGCCTCGTACCCGCCTCCCTGGGTTGCTGAGCCTGCTCCTCCCTGGGTTGCTGAGCCTGTCGAAGCATTCGCATACGTCGCGAAGAAGTACCACGAGTTCCACAGCGGCAGCAGGAACTCCCGCACGCCGGACCGGATGCCCTCCTCGGTGACGATGAGGTTGCCGCCACGGAGCACTGCGCTCGACATCAGGAACCAGCGCATCGCGTCGGACCCGTCGCGGTCCAGAACCTCGGACACGTCGGGGTAGTTCCGCAGCGACTTCGACATCTTGTAGCCGTCGCTGCCGAGCACGATGCCGTGGCAGCTGACGCCCGTGAACGCCGGGCGGTTGAACAACGCCGTCGAGAGCACGTGCATGACGTAGAACCAGCCGCGGGTCTGGCCGATGTACTCCACGATGAAGTCGGCCGGGGAGTGCGAGTCGAACCACTCCTGGTTCTCGAACGGATAGTGCACCTGGGCGTAGGGCATCGAGCCGGAGTCGAACCACACGTCGAAGACGTCGCCGATGCGCCGCATCGTGCTCTTGCCCGTGGGGTCGTCGGGGTTCGGCCTGGTCAGATCGTCGATGTAGGGGCGGTGCAGGTCCACCTCGCCCTCGGGGTTGCGCGGCAGCGTGCCGAAGTCGCGCTCCAGCTCCTCCAGCGAGCCGTAGGCGTCGACGCGCGGGTACTCCGGGTCGTCGCTCTTCCAGATCGGGATGGGCGAGCCCCAGTAGCGGTTGCGGCTGATCGACCAGTCGCGGGCGCCCTCGAGCCACTTGCCGAACTGCCCCTCCTTCACGTTCTCCGGCACCCAGGTGATCTGCTCGTTGTTCGCGAGGAGGTCGTCCTTGATGTCGGTGACCCGGATGAACCAGCTCGACACGGCCTTGTAGATGAGGGGGTTCCGGCAGCGCCAGCAGTGCGGGTAGGAGTGCTCGTAGCTCTGAAGCCGGACCAGACGGCCGTTGTCGCGGATGATCCGCACGAGCGGGGTATTCGCGTCCATCCACAGCTCGCCCGCGACATCCGTGACGTTCGGGAGGAAGCGCCCGCCGTCGTCGAGGGACAGGATCGTCGGGATGCCCGCAGCGCCGGCGACGCGCTGGTCGTCCTCACCGTAGGCGGGTGCCTGGTGGACGATGCCGGTGCCGTCGGTGGTGGTGACGTAGTCGTCGACGAGGATGCGCCAGGCGTTCCCCGTGCCGTAGGTCTCCTCGTCCGCGTAGTAGTCGAACAGGCGGTCGTAGGTGACGTCGGCCAGCTCCGCACCGCGCAGCGTGGCGTCGACCGTGGCGAGCGCGTCCTCCGGGCTCTCGTAACCGAGATCCTTGGCGTACCCGCCGAGCAGATCCTTCGCGAGCAGGTAGCGGTGCGCAGAGGCCTCGACCGCGAGCTGGTCGGCCGAGGGAGCGGCGCGCCCCTGGTGCACGTCGGAGGCGCCGGCGGGACCGGCGGGCAGCACGACGTACTCGATGTCCGGCCCCACGGCGAGCGCGAGGTTGGTCGGCAGGGTCCACGGGGTCGTCGTCCAGGCGAGGGCGCGCACGCCGGTGAGCCCGAGCGCCTCGGCCTTGGCGCCGGTGAGCGGGAAGGTGACCGTGACCGACGGGTCCTGTCGCATCTGGTAGACGTCGTCGTCCATGCGCAGCTCGTGGGCGGACAACGGCGTCTCATCGCGCCAGCAGTACGGGAGCACACGGTAGCCCTCGTAGGCGAGCCCCTTGTCGTACAGGGTCTTGAAGGCCCAGAGCACGCTCTCCATGTAGCCGAGGTCGAGCGTCTTGTAGCCGCGCTCGAAGTCCACCCACCGGGCCTGGCGGGTGACGTAGTCCTCCCACTCCCGCGTGTACTTCAGGACCGAGGAGCGCGCCTTCTCGTTGAAGACGTCGATCCCCATCTCCTCGATCTCGCTCTTCTCGGTGATCCCGAGCTGCTTCATCGCCTCGAGCTCGGCGGGGAGCCCGTGGGTGTCCCATCCGAAGACGCGGTCGACCTTGTGCCCGATCATGGTCTGGAAGCGCGGGAACACGTCCTTCGCGTAGCCCGTGAGCAGGTGGCCGTAGTGCGGCAGACCGTTCGCGAAGGGAGGGCCGTCGTAGAACACCCACTCGGGAGCGCCTTCGCGCTGCTCGATGGAGGCGCGGAAGGTGTCGTCGGTCTTCCAGAAGTCGAGCACCTCCTCCTCGATCTGCGGGAAGCGGGGGCTCGGCGCCACAGTGGTGGCCTGGTCGGCGGCGGGGCCGAAGGAGGAGCGCGGGTAGGTCATGGTCTCTCGCAGTGGTCGTCGTGGCGGATGCTGCTGCGAGGACGATCCTCGCGGACCGCGGTACCACCTCGCGTGCCCCTGCGTCCCCTTGACAAGCTCAGAGACCCACGGACCACTCTCACTGCGGCTGTGACGGGCCTGCCCCGCTCGGTTCTACTGAGTCCGTCGCCGGACCGTTCTTCCGAGAGCTCCCCGGTGATGGCCGGATCGATGCTCGTGTGCCCATTGTACGCGTGCTCCTCCTCCCGCGGATTCTCTTCGACGTCGCAGGACCTGGGGACATCCCTGCGACCCGGGGCGGGATCTGCGACATCACGCCGTGCGAGCACGATGCAGTCCCTGGGCGACGGCCCGCATGAGGAGGTCCTGCACCGCGGGCCACTCGTCCATCACCTGGTGATAGCCCAGACGGATGACGTGGTAGCCGCGCAGCTTCAGCTCCGCATCGTGACGGTTGTCCTGGTCGCGCTGGGCTCCGACATGCGTGCCGCCGTCGATCTGCAGCACGAGCCGCTCGCCGATCAGGGCGTCCACCCGGTGCCCGGCGATCCACGTCTGGAAGCGCAGCGGCAGCCGGAGCCAGCGCAGTCGCACGCGCAGGTAGGTCTCGAGCCCCGCATCCGCGAACGGCAGCGCCTCGGCCAGGAGCCGCCGCGCGCGCGGTCCCCAGCGGAGTCGGAGCAGCCTCTCTCGATCGACGAGCCCCTTGTTCAACGCCGACTCCCAGGTCGCGAGCGCCTGTTCGTGCGGCTCGCACGTGGACACCAGGCTCAGCACGTTCTCGATCGGGTCCTCCAGGGCATCGGGGTGTCGCGGGACCAGAGGCCGAGCCCAGTGCACGCGGGCTCCCGGCGGCTTCCCGCCCCGGCTGCCCGGGCTGGCCGCGAGGTGAAGGCGCGGTCTCTCGTCATGCACCCAGAGGCCCAGCCGCCGCGCCTGCGTCACGCACGTCAGCAGAACACCATGTTGCGCCGCGGTCACCCGACGCGGATCGGCGTCGGGCAGCGCCACCCACCCGACCCGCACCCGCTGGATCATCCGCTCCGCGACCGCCGTCTCGAGGTCGTACCGACTGATCCCGCGATCCCGCAGCCGCTCGACCCGTGCGACTCCGTCGACCTCGCGCATCGCCTGCAGCAGCCGCGCCCGCCTCATCCCGTTCATGCCCTCGATGCTGCTCCCCCCGCCCCTCCCTCGTACCCCGCCTCAGCCAGCTCCTCCCACCCTCTGTGCAGAACTCCCCCACTCCCTCTCCTGTGCAGCCCGAGTCCCTCTCCTCCGTACCCCCGCTCGATGTCGCAGATTCACGCCCCCGTCGGAGGAACCTGCCGAGGGCCTGCGACGCGGCGCAGATCAGCGATCTCCCGCAGGCTGAGGCCCGGAGCCACGGAGGAGCGAGGGTGTCGGAGGGAGGACATAGCCTCGGAGGATGCCGAACTCCCCGACCGCACCCCGTGTGTCCGCGCCCGACCTCCCGCCCGTGCTGGAGCCGCGTGAAGCCGCGCGCCGGGCCGACCTCCTCGCCGCCGCGCTGGAGCTCACGGGCACCGTCGACCTCGCGTACGCCACGCTCGAGCAGTGCGCGGTCCAGGCAGACGCCGACAGCATCGACCTCACCGGGGCCACGCTCCTCGACGTCGACCTGCCCGAACCGCGCATCGCGTCGCTCCGGCTGCGGAACGCGAGCATCCGTCGACTCCGGATCACGGGCGGCCGCATCGGGACCCTTGACCTCGGTGACGCCCGCGTGGCCGAGCTCGAGCTGCGGGACGTGCGCATCGACTACCTGAACCTGGGCGCCGCCCGCGCCGAAGACCTCGACGTCGTAGGATGCGCCGTCCGCACGATCGACATCCCGCAGGCCGAACTGACGCGCGTCCGGTTCCAGGCCTCGCGCAGCGACGAGGTCGACCCCCGGGGCCTGCGCGCGAAGGACGTGGACCTCCGCGGCCTCGACGCGCTCTCCTACCTCGACGTCCAGAGCCTGCGCGGCACCACGCTCTCGTCCGTGCAGGTGCAGCAGCTCGCGCCCGTGATGGCGGCCGGCCTCGGGATCACCGTCACGGACTGACGGGGCCGCTGGCCGCGAGCAGCTCCCGGGTGAACGGATGCTGCGGCGCCGCGAACACCGCCGCCGTGGGCCCCTGCTCGACGATCCGGCCGTCCTGCATGACCAGGACGTCGTCCGCGACGGCGCCGACGACGTCGAGGTCGTGGGAGACGAAGACCATCGTGAGCCGCCGCTCCTCCTGCACCCGCGCGAGGAGCCGGAGCACCCGCTCGCGCACCGAGGGATCGAGAGCGGAGACGGGCTCGTCCAGCACCAGCACGTCCGGGTCGGCGGCGAGCGCTCGGGCGAGGGCCGCCCGCTGCCGCTGCCCGCCCGACAGCGCCGCCGGCCGTCGGGCCGCCAGACTCGCATCGAGCCCGACCTCCGCGAGCAGCGCCGCCACCCGCGTCCGACGCGCACCACGCGGCACCCCTCCCGCCTCCAGTGCCTCCTCCAGCGACCGCCCCACCGTCCACCGCGGGTCGAAGGCGCCGAGCGGGTTCTGGTGCACGAGCTGCACGCGCGGCGTTCCGGTCCAGCGCAGCACTCCGGTGTCCGACCTCTCGACGCCCACCAGCATCCGGGCGAGGGTCGTCTTGCCCGATCCGGATTCGCCGACGATGCCCAGCGTCCGACCGGCAGACACCGTGAACGAGGCGTCGACGACGGCGGCCACCCCGCCGAACGCCTTGGACACCTCCTCGGCGACGACCACGACGTCCGAGGACGCCGCACGCTCCTCCCGCGGCTCATGCATCGTCGCCGCGATGAGCTGCCGCGTGTACGGGTGCTGGGGGGCGGCGAGCACCTCCGCGACCGGGCCGGACTCCACGATCCCGCCGTCCTTCATCACGAGCACGCGATCCGCCACCCGCCGCACGGCCGCGAAGTCGTGACTGATGAACACCACGGCGGTGCCGTCGTCGGCGATCTCCCGCAGCAGCACGAGGATCCGGGCCTGCACGGTCGCGTCCAGGGCCGTGGTGGGCTCATCCGCGACGAGCACCGCGGGGTTCCCGGCGAGTGCCGAGGCGATGAGCGCGCGCTGCCGCAACCCTCCGGAGAGCTCCTGCGGACGCTGCCGTGCACGGCGGTCGGGGTCGGGCATCCACACCCGTCCGAGAAGCTCCCGCACCCGCGCAGCGAGGGCCGCGCGTCCGCGCACGAGGCGGTGCAGCCGCAGCGGCTCGGCGATCTCGTCCGCGATCCGTCGAAACGGGTCCAGTGACACGAGGGCGTCCTGCGAGACGAGGCCGATCCTGGTCCCCCGGAGCCGCCGCCAGCCGCGCTCGGTCAGGGTGGCGGTGTCCACCCCGTCGATGCGGAGCCGGTCGACGGCGACGTCTGCCGTCGACGGCGTGAGGCCGAGCAGAGCGCGGGCCGAGAGCGACTTCCCCGCCCCCGACTCCCCGACGATCGCCACGCACTCGCCGGCGTCCACCGTGAACGAGACGTCCTCCACGACGGGAGTCCCGGCGAAGGCGATCCGCAGTCCCTCGACCTCCAGCGCCGCACTCATGCGTCCCTCCCGTCCGCCCGCGCCCGGAGGATGCGTCCGACCACCGTCGCGCACACCACCGTCAGCGTGATCGCGAGTCCGGGGAAGACCGACACCCACCAGGCCTGCCCGAGCACGTTGCGCCCGCCGGCGAGCATGAGGCCCCACTCCGGGGTCGGCTCGGACGGCCCGAGACCCAGAAAGCTCAGTCCGGCCGCGGCCAGGATGCTCGATCCGATGCCGATGGTCGCCAGCACGCTCAGCGCACCCAGCACCCCGGGCACGACATGGCGTCGGAACGCCCGCAGCGGCGGAACGCCGAGGATCCGGGCAGCCTCGACATGCTCGGCCACGCGCAGCGTCCTGGTCTGCACGCGGGCGAGGCGCACGTACACGGGTGCGGCGGCCAGCGTCACCGCGATGGCGATGTTCACCGGTCCCGGACCCAGCACGGCCACCACGACGAGCGCCACCAGGAACTCCGGGAACGCCATGAGCACGTCGTTGATGCGCATGAGCGTGACGTCCACACCCCGAGGCGACATGCCGGCGAGCGCCCCCACGAGCAGGCCCGCGGCGAGGGCGATGGCGGTGGCGAGAAGCCCGATCCCCACCGAGCGCCCCGCGCCGAACACCACGCGGGAGTACACGTCGCGGCCGCTCTGATCGGTGCCGAAGAGGTGATCGGCGCTCGGCGGCAGCAGAGCGGCCCGGACCTCCGTCTGCAGCGGATCGTGCGTGGCGAGCAGCCCCGGCCACAGGGCGGCGACGGCGACCACCGCCAGCACGAGCACGGCGGAGCCCAGAAGAATGCGCTGCCCCCGACTCATCGGACGACTCCGGGTCGCGAGGAGGCGGCGACGCGGGGGTCGATCAGCGGATGCACGAGCTCCACCACCACGTTGATGACGACGAAGACGAGAGCGCTCAGCAGGATGATGCCGGTGAGGACAGGGAGATCGCGGTCGTTGATGGCGGCGAGGGTGACCCGCCCCAGGCCGGGCCGGGCGAACACGGTCTCGACGAGAACCGCACCCCCGAGGACAGAGCCGGTGAGGTAGGCGGCGAGGGTGACCGCCGAGGCGGCGCCGTGCCGCACCCCGTGCCGCAGCGTGAACCAGGTGGGTCCGGCACCCCGCGCACGGACCGTCTCCGCGAAGGGCATCCGTTCCGCCTGCATCAGCCCATCACGCAGCACCTGGCTGAGCAGTGCCGCCACCGGGAGGGCGAGCGTGATCGCCGGGAGGACGATGGTCGCCGGATTGCGGGTGCCAGAGACGGGGAACCAGCCGAGACCGAACGCGAAGACGCTGAGCAGCAGCAGCCCGATCCAGAACACCGGCGAGGAGAGCACCACGAGCTCGACGCCGGCGGCCACCGTGCGCCCGACACGGCCCCGCACGAAGACCGCCACCGCGAGGGCGAGGACGACGGCGATCCCCAGCGCCAGGGCCGAGAGCTGCACGGTCGCACCCAGTTGCCGTCCGATGACCTCGGTCACCGGCAGCCGCAGCTGGTACGACTCGCCGAGGTCGCCGCGGGCGAGCTGCCCGATGAAGCCGACGTACTGCTCCAGCGGCGGGCGGTCGAGCCCGAGATCGGCGCGGATGCCGTCCTTCACCGCCTCGCTCACCTGCGCCTGCGGCCCCAGCATCACCGAGACCGGGTCGCCGGGGATCACCCGGAAGGCCAGGAACGCGACCGTCGCGGCACCCCACAGCACGATGACCACCGAGGCGACGAGCCCGAGGGCGCGGCCGAGCACCGCCGTCACGGTTCGATCACTCCGCCCGCTCCCTCGAAACGACGGCCGCCAGATGTCAGCCGAGGCTCACATCGTAGAAGAGCGGCCGCCCGTAGAGGTCGTAGTCCAGACCCTGCACGCGCTCGCCGACCGCTGTGATCGCCGAGGGGCTGTAGAGCGGGACGATGGCCGTGTACTCCGCGTTCCACTCCTGCAGCTGCGTGTAGAGCTCGTTGCGGGCGTCCTGGTCGCTCGACGCGACGGCCTCTTCCAGGAGCGCGTCGATCTCCGGGTCGCTCACCTGCGAGGCGTTCTGGAAGCCGTCGGTGTGCAGGTGCGCACGGAGGAAGTCGGCGTCCACGCCGGAGAAGCCCCAGTCGGTGAGGTCGAACGTCTTCGGCTCGTACTGGGCGTTGTAGGCACCGGGCTCCAGCTCCTCGCGCTGCACCTCGAAGCCGATGGCCTTGAGATCCGACTGGATCGCGTTGGCCAGCGCCGCGCGGTCGTCGGGGACCGGGGTCCAGGCGATCCATCGCACGGACAGGCGCTCGCCGTCCTTCATGCGGATGCCGTCCGCGTCGCGCTCCGTCCAGCCGGCCTCGTCGAGCAGGGCGTTCGCGGCGTCCTGATCGAGCGGCCAGGAGTCCTCCAGCGACGCGTCATAGCCCGGGGTCGTGCTGCCGAGGACGCTCCACGCCCGCGGGAACTGCCCGAAGTAGATCTCCTCGACCGCCGCGTCGACGTCGATGCCGCGGGCGAACGCCTGCCGCACCTTCTCGTCGGCGAAGACGCCGTACTTCTCGTTCAGGTAGAGCGAGTAGGGCAGTCCGGGGTACTCCACCGAGTCGACCGTGACGCCGGCGTCGTCCAGACCGGCGACCTGGTTCGGCGGGATGTTACTGGCGAGGTCGGCTTCGCCGCTCTCGATCACTCCGGTACGCACCGACGCCTCCGGCTGGATCTGCACGCGCAGCGTCTCGAACGCCGGCGCCTTCGTCTCGTGCGGACCCCAGGCGTAGTCGTCGTTGCGCGTGTAGACGATCTCCTGGTCGGCGGTGTACTCGGTGAGCACGAAGGGTCCGGTGCCGACCGTGACGTCGGGGCCGCCCGCCTTGAGCTTGTCGGCCGACTCGGCGAGCACGGCCGGCGAGTAGAAGCCGAGCTGCGGGGTGCTGGCCGCCTGCAGGAACGGCGCATACGGCTGCGTGAACGAGACCTTCACCGTGTGGTCGTCGACGACCTCGGTGCCGGCGTAGAAGTCCGCACCGAGCATGCTCGCCGCCTGGGCCGAGGCGGTCTCCGGGTCGACGATCCGGTCGAAGTTCGCCTTCACGGCCTCCGCGTCGAACGGCTCGCCGTCGGTGAAGGTCACGTCGTCGCGCAGCGTGAAGGTGTACTCCGTGCTGTCCGGCGAGACGTCCCAGCTCTTCGCGAGCCACGGGCTGAACGTGCCGTCGTCCTCCTGGAACACCAGGGAGTCGAGCACCGCGCGCTGCACCATGCCGGAGACG
Organism: Microbacterium sp. HSID17254; assembly: GCF_003989315.1. Classification (NCBI taxonomy): domain Bacteria; kingdom Bacillati; phylum Actinomycetota; class Actinomycetes; order Micrococcales; family Microbacteriaceae; genus Microbacterium; species Microbacterium sp. HSID17254. Next base: position 248,931 of record NZ_RBLT01000001.1, on the reverse strand, counting down.
TCGAGCTGGCTCACCTGCGGGTCCATGTGCCCCGCGGACAGGTTCGCGCCCTCGATCGACCACACGAGCTCACCGCCGTCGCTCTCCGTGGACGGGCCCGCGCACGCGGTCAGCACCAGGGCGGTGGCGGCGGCGAGCGCAGCGAGGGGAAGGAGGCGACGCACAGGGGTGGCGGGCATGGGGATTCCTCAGAACGGACGGGTCGGGATGTCTCCATCCTAGGGCGGTTTTTTGGACCCGGTCGATCTGTGTCCGACCCGGGATCAGGGCGACGGCAGGATGATCCGGTGTCGCTCTGCGGCCCCGGCCCCTTCCCCCTCGACACGCGTCTGTCCCGGCGCGACCACCGCCGCGCCCAGCCCCTGTACCCGAGGCTCCGGAAGCCCGACCAGCCGCATGTCGACGAGGAGGTCGCCGCGGTTCCCCACGATCCGCCAGCGCAGCTCGGCCTCGGTCGCCGCGGCCACCACACGGTCGGGGAACGGGTCCTGGTCCTCGCGGATTCCGCCGATCTCCTGGACCTGTGCCTCCAGCCGGGCATCGCGGACGTCGGCCGGGATGTCATCGAGCACATGGTCGGCGAGGAACGGGTACGTGGCGGCGGGCCGTCCCGAGCGGATCGCGGCGTCGAGAGCCTGCGCGGCGGCGACCGTCTCCGCCCACGGGTGCAGGACCGCGGAGGGGGCGTCCGTCCGTTCGAGCAGCTGCTGGAGCGCGGCGCCTGCGATCCGCCGGGCGCCGAACTCGTCGGAGTTCCCGAAGGCGACGACGCCGATGCCGCTGGCTGCGTGCCAGCGCATGTGCGCCGAGAATCCGGGAAGACCGCCGGAGTGCTGCACGATCCGCCCGAACCGCCGGTCGTCCTCGACGAAGAGGCCGTAGCCGTAGCCGGCCCCCGCGAGATCGCGCCCGTCGAACATCGCCGACGGCACCGGGATGGGGGTGCGGGCCTGCTGCAGCTCCCGTCGCGACGCCGGAGCCAGCACGGCGGGCGCCAGCGGGTCGTCGGTGAAGGCCGAGCCGAGGAACCACATCCATCTCGCGATGTCGTCGACGGTGCTGAACATGCTGCCGATGCAGCCGAGTGCGCCGGACCCCACGAACGGCTCGGGGCGGAACGTGGTGCCGTCGTCGAACGTCCGGAATCCGCCGGCCAGCGTCTCCGGCGCGTAGCCGTCCGACACGTGCGCCGTCCGGCGCAGCCCGAGGGGCTCGAGCAGAGTCTCCCGGATCACGTCCTCCACGGCCCGGTCCGTCACCGCTTCCACGACGCGGCCGAGCAGCGACTGGCCGAGGTTGGAGTACTGGTAGACGGTTCCCGGCACGGCCGCGAGGTGCACCCCACCGGCGAACACGGCGGCGATCTCCGCACGGGAGGCGCCGAGATGCCGGTCCACCCAGGCGTTGTCCTCCCCCAGACCGGACCGGTTGGAGAGCAGCAGGTCGCCGGTGACCTCGACGTCCGCACCCCGATGCCGTAGCCGGACCTCCGGCAGATAGGTGCGGATCGGCGCGTGGAGGTCGAGCAGCCCGCGGTCGCGCAACGAGAGCACGGTGGCGGCCAGGAAGCTCTTGGACATCGACGCGATGCGGAAGACCGTGTCCCGCGTCGTCGGGGCCTCATCGGCGCGGGGATGGCCGTGGGTGAGCACTGCGCGGATGCTTCCCCGTTCGGCCACCGCGGCGATGGCGGCCGGAGCGGCACGACGCGCGCGCTCGTCCAGGCCGTGGCGGAGTGCCTCCGCGGCGGACTCGGCGGTGACGAGGAAATCCGCATCCTGCCCGGTCATACGGGGACCCCGGCGCGCACCTCGTCGGCGAAGGCCTCGATGAGCGCGCGGCTGGCCGCGGTGTTGTGGTCGTGCACGCGCTCGGCGGCGGCGATGAGGGCGGGAAGCGAGCGTCCCTCTCCCCGCAGTGCCGCGTCGTCCCAACGGGCGAGGTCGGCCGCGGAGGCCTCGGGATGGAACTGCACCCCGCGCACCCGCGCCCCCAGCCGGAAGGCCTGGTTCTCGACGGCGGCGCTCGTCGCCAACAGCACCGCCGCGGATGGCAGCCGCGTGATCATGTCCTGATGGTTCTCGATCATCGGAGCCTCATCGCCGAGGGCCGCGAACAGGGCGTCGGCACGTCCCGCCGCGGTGGGGCGGATGGGGGTCGCGCCGCGTTCGATGGGTCCGGTCTTCTCGGCGACCTCGCCGCCGGCCACGTGGGCGAGCAGCTGACCGCCCAGGCAGATGCCGAGGGTGGGGAGGTCGCGGTCGATGGCCTCCGCGGCGAGCGCCCGCTCTGCCGCGAGCCACGGCGCGCGGTCATCGTCGTCCGGCATGAGCCCGCCGCCCAGCATGACGAGTCCGGCGTAGCCGTCCAGGGAGGCGGGCAGCGGCTGCTCGGCTCCCACGACCTCGTCGACGTCGATCGCCTTCTCCCGCAGCCAGGTGCCGAGGCGGCGCGGGCCGGAGCTCGCGGAGTTCACGATCACGAGGACGCGCGGGGTCACAGCGCCCCCTCCCGGACCGTCGTGTCGACCGCCGGCACGAGCGCGGCCGCGGCCGGCTCTCCTGCGCCGCCCGCGAGGAAGGCCTCGTGGTCGGGGTCCGACGCCTCCAGCACCCGGAGGACGTTCTCGTGCGCCAGGGCACGGAGGTCGTCCTCCGACCAGCCTCGACGCCGCAGCTCGGCGAACAGCGCCGGGTACCCCGAGACGTCGCCGAGACCGTCCGGCATCGCATCGGAGCCGTCGTAGTCGGCGCCGATCCCGACCGCCTGTGCGCCGGCCACGCGACGCACGTGGTCCAGGTGATCGGCGACGTCCGCGACGCCGACGCGCGGCGCCTCTCCCTCTCCCCCGGCTTCCCACCAGTCGCGGCGGGCCTGAGAGACGAACGTGGGGACGAAGGGCACCATCACGACGCCGCCCTGCGCGCCGATCGCGGCGAGCACATCGTCCGGCACGTTGCGGGGGTGGTCGCACAGAGCGAGGGCGCCGGAGTGGCTCACCATCACCGGGCGGGTCGTGACCTCCAGGGCATGCCGCATGGTCGTCGGAGCGACGTGCGAGAGGTCGACGAGCACGCCGATGCGGTTCATCTCGCGCACCACCTCGCGTCCGAAGTCCGTCAGACCGCCGTGGCGCGCCTCGTCGGTCGCCGAATCCGCCCAGGCGATCGTCCGCGACCAGGTGAGGGTGAGATACCGCGCGCCGAGCCGCGCGAACTGCCGCAGCACGGCCAGCGATCCGCCGAGCTGGTCGCCGCCCTCGATGCCGATGAGCGAGGCGATCCTCCCCTCCGCCATCGCCGCACGCACGTCGGCCGCCGTCCGAGCGATCGCGAAGCGCTGCGGGTGGGCGTCGACGAGGCGGTGCACGAAGTCGATCTGCTCGAGCGTGGCCACCACCTGCTCCGCCCCCTCCAGCACGGGATCGACCCAGACCGACCAGAACTGGCCGGCGACCCCGCCCGCGGTCAGTCGCGGCAGGTCGGTCTGCGTGGCCGCCACCGGGCCGGAGAGCTCCGCGACCCGGTAGCCGAGCAGCGTCCTGCTCGCCCAGGCGAGGTCGTTGTGGCCGTCGATCACCCGATCGATCGGCAGGTCCGCGTCGACCATCTCAGTCCTCTCGTCCATCCAGCACCGCGTTCATCCGCGCGGTGAGCACCGGGTCCACAGCGCGCGCGACGCCGTCCAGCTCCCGCACGGGCACCGCACCCCGGGTGCTGGAGCAGAGCCAGAGGGCGTCCGCCCGCTCCAGATCGTCCCGCATCATCGGACCGACGCGGGAGGGCACCTCGGCGAGTCCCGCGAAGACGTCGGCCTGGGTCGTCCCGGGGAGCACCCCGTACTCGGGCGGTGGCGTGACCAGCGCCCCGTCGAGCCGCGCGATCAGCGTCGACCGCGGCCCTTCGAGGACGAACCCGTCGGCGCTGACGAAGACGACATCGTCCGCACCCCGGCTCCGTGCCTCCCGCAGTGCCGCCTGGTTCACGGCGTAGGCGAGGGACTTCGCTCCCTGCAGCAGCCAGGGCGCCGTCTCCATGACGTCGTGCCGGTACCCGCGGTCGAGCACCACCGCGGAGACGCCCCGCGCGCGGACGGCCTCCGGATCCTCTCCCGCGAAGCCGAGCACCCACCCCGTCGGGCCGGCCGGGTCGATCTCGTCCCCGCGGGTCATCGCGAACTTGATCGAGGCGATCTCCCCGTCGCGGAGCACTCCGGGGCGGGAGACCTCGGCGGCCGCGCGGCGCACCGCCCGTGCCCACCGCTCGCAGCCTGGCGCGGGCAGCCCCAGGAGCTGCGCCGAACGCTCCAACCGCGCGAGATGCGCCTCCAGCGCCTGCGGCCTTCCTCCGCGCACCACGGCGGTCTCGAACACGCCGTCGCCGCGGGTGACGCCGAGGTCGGTCGCCCGGATGATCGGCTCCCGCGGATCGACGGCATGGATCCCGTCCTCCGCCGCCTCGGCGGCGAGATCGAGCCGGTACAGCAGCAGTGCGCGCATGGGATTCCGCTCTCGCAGGGTTCGGGGGCCGGTCAGCCCGCGGTCAGGACGGCCTCAGGGGCCTCGGCCGCGGAGGAGTCGAAGACGCGGGACGCGTCACGGGCGATGCGCTGGGCGAGCACCTCGTGTCCGATCCCCGGTCCGGTGGGGACCGTGACGCGACCGGCGACGGCGGTCACCGGAGGCGCGATGATGTCCGACTCGTAGTACTTGTCCGATCCCGACACATCCGACGGCAGCAGGAAACCGGGAAGCGAGGACAGCGCGACGTTCGCAGCGCGCCCGACGCCGAACTCGTGCATCCCGCCGCACCACACGGGGATGCCCGCGTCCCGCGCCACGTCGTGCGCGGCGCGGGCGACGGTGAGCCCGCCCATCCGCGACACCTTGATGTTGAGGACCCGCCCCGCCCGCAGCCGGATCATGGTCCGCAGGTCGCCGAGGTCGACGACCGACTCGTCCAGGCACACGTCCGTGCCGAGCCGCGCCTGCAGATCGGCGTGGGCCACGAGATCCCGCGGCGCGAAGGGCTGCTCGATCATGGTCAGCGCCTCGCGGTCCAGGCGTGCGAACACCGCGGCCGCCCGCTCGTCATCGGCATACGCGCCGTTCGCGTCCACGTGAAGGTCGAGGTCGGGGTAGGCGCCGCGCACCGCACGCACCGGCTCCACATCCCAGCCCGGAGCGATCTTGAGCTTGACGCGGGGGTAGCCGGCGGCGCGCTGCAGCTCCACCTGGGCCAGCAGCTCATCGATCGACGGCTCGATGCCCAGCGACACCCCCGCGACGACCTCGTCGCGCGTCCCGCCGAGGGCCGCGGCGAGCGCGATCCCCCGCCTCCGGGAGACCAGGTCCCACACCGCGCCGGAGAACCCGGCCTTCGCGAACTCGTGCCCGCGGACCCGTGCCCACGACGCCTCCAGCTCCGCCGGCTCCTCCCCCTCGGCGCGGAGCAGCGCGGGCACCAGGTAGCGGGTCGCGATCTCCCACGCGGTGACCGTGGTCTCCGCTCCGTAGAACGGATCGGACGGCGACGCGATCTCCCCCCACCCCGTCTGGCCGTCGGCATCGGTGACCTCGACGAGCACGTGCTCGATGCCGGACTTGCGGTGCGAGCTCGTCTCGAAGCTGTGACGCAGCGGCTGACGCAGGGCGAACAGCCGGACGCGGACGACCCTCACGCGTCCTCCTCCGGGCGGGGCCGCGCGGTCTCGGGGCCGTAGAGACCCAGGCGCGCCACCAGCCGGTCGCGTTCGGCGAGCCGCCGTCGCGCTCCCTTCGCGCTCGCCGTGGTGAGCGCGCTCAGCAGGTGGCACACCGCCGCGACCGGGGTCGGCGAGTCGGCGTACGACGCCGATCCCGTGCGCACCCGGATGAGCGAGGTCGCGATGGATGCGAGCGGGGCGTCCTCGCTGTCGGTGATCACGACGAGCTGACCGCCCGCCTCGTGGAAGAGCCGCCCGAGCCGCACGGTCTCCTCCCGGTAGCGCCGCAGGGAGAACGCGATGAGCACGTCGCTGGCCCGGACGTCGGTGAGCACGGTGAGCGGCTGCAGCGCGTGCCCGTCCACGAGGAAGACGTTCGACAGCGTCGCCGAGAGATCCGCGTTGAGGAGCTGCGCGTACGCCGCCGCCTTGCCCTCGCCGGCGACGTACCGTCGCCGGGCACCGAGCAGCAGCGCCGCGGCCTGCGGCACCTGGGCCGAGCGGCTGAGCTCCTCGAAGGTCTGGGCGAGCGTGCGCTGCTCCGTCTCGATGATCCGCGCCTGGATGCTCTCGGCGGAGAGGTTGGTGCGGATGCGCTCGCCGTAGCGGTCCCGCGGAGAGACGAGGTCGCGATCCTCCTGGTCGTGGTCGTTCATGCCGTGCCCTCCCGAGGTGTCGCGCGGTAGACCGCCGTGTCGTCGTCGAGGCGCGTGGCCCCGACGAGGACGTCTCCGCGGCGGAATGCCGCGGTCATCGTCCGCTCCAGATCCCGCCGCAGCACCGCGCGCTCCTCGGCGTCGAGGGCGCCGGGTCGCGTCGGGATCGCGATCCAGGTGCCGCCGTCCGCCGCCACGGCCCGCCCCCAGTCGTCCGGCCCGAGCACGGGAGGGACGGGGAGCGACCGACGGGTCGGACGATCGGCGACGTCCAGGTCCCAGGAGACCACCAGACGGTCGGTGTCGGGGCGGGCGTAGTAGTCGCGCTCGTACGCGATGCCGACGGCCCCGAGAGAGCTCAGGTTGAAATGGGCGTTGCGCGAGAGCAGCGGATCGAACGTCCACCGCATCGTCCGCTGCCCCCAGCGCAGGGCCACGGCACGCTGCGCGAGCTTGAGCGCCTGGCCGACGCCGCGTCCCTGGTGCGCGGCATCGACGGCGGCCGCCTGCGAGTAGTGGAAGGACGCGCCGGTGGTGTCACAGCCGGCGAACCCGTACGCGAACCCGATCAGCTCCCCGTCGTCGGCGAAGGCGCCGACCGCGGAACCGCCGTTGCGGGCGAGGGCGGTGAGCAGGTTGGCGTTGAGGGCGTACTCGTTCTCCGTGTACGCGAAGACGCGGGCGTACAGCGCGGCGGCCTCACGGAACTCGGTGTACCGGGTGAGTTCGCGGCAGCTGTGGGCGACACCGGCGGCCACCGAAGAATGAGGCACGATACGTTTCCTAAGATCGAGGAGTCCTGCTGCTGAGAGCGATGCTATCGGCGGGTTGCGGGGTGATCAAGGGGCAAGATACGGTTCGTAACCGTGACGACTCTCTCGGCAGTGCGCGACGGGGACCATCCTTCCGACGACATCATCGCACTCGTGCGCGAACTCGTGCTGATCGAGACGCCGAGCCGCGACACGGAGGCGAGCGCCCGCATCGCCGACCTGCTGTCCGCCTGGTTCGCCGGCGTCGGCGGCAGCGTCCAGCGGATCCCGCACGAGCTCGGGACGGATCTCGTCATCGACGTCCCCGGCACCGGAGACCCAGTTCTCCTCATCGGCCACACCGACACCGTCTGGCCGGCGGGCACCCTGTCGGACGACCTGCCGTGGGCCGAGGAGGACGACATCGTGCGCGGCCCCGGTGCCTACGACATGAAGGCCGGCATCGTGGTGATGCTCGAGGCCCTGCGGCACCTGCAGTCCGCGCCGCTCGAACAGCGGCACGCCGTGCGGATCGTGCTCGTCGCGGACGAGGAGATCGGCTCCCCCGTCTCGGGCCCCCGGCTCGCGGAACGGGCCAGGAGCGCGGCCTGCGCCATCGGATTCGAGTCCCCGCATCCCGACGGCGCCCTCAAGGTCGGCCGCCGCGGCAGCGCCCGGGTGCGCATCGCTGTCACCGGCCGCGCGGCCCACGCCGCCCTCGACCCCGAGCATGGCGTCTCCGCGATCGACGAGCTCGTCGACCAGCTCCTCCTGGTCCGCACGATCGTGGCGGACCCGGAGCTTCCGAGTCCGGTGCTGTGCAACGTCGGCGTCATCGACGGCGGCGCGAGGACCAACGTGGTGCCGGCGCACGCGGCCGCCGAGATCGGCCTCCGCTTCCAAGACCCGGACAGCGAGCAGCGCGTCCTCACCGCCCTCCAGGAGCTGGCGCCGGTGCGCCCCGGCGCCCGCCTCGAGGTCGCCGTGCTGAGCGCCCGGCCCGCCTGGCAGGCCTCGGCGGGGGACACCGACCTCCTCGCCCGGATCGCCGCGGCCGGTGCTGCGCTCGGCCAGCAGGTCGACGGCCGCCCCGCGGCCGGCGCCGGCGACACGAACCTCCTCGGCGGAAAGGGTCTGCCGACCGTCGACGGCTTCGGCCCCCGGGGCGGCGGTGCGCATGCGCTGGACGAGCACTTCCTGCGCTCCTCCCTGCACGAACGCATCGCGCTCCTGCGTGCCGTGCTCACCGTCCCGGCGGAGTGACGATACGATTCCGGTTCCCGCGCCCGACCCGAACCGGCCCGAGATACGTTCCGGATGTCCGTGTCGAGGAGTCGTCCTTCGCTCCCCTCGTTCCGATGCGCGCATCCTGGCATCCGCGTGTTTCCGCCGTGTTACACCCGCTCGACGGCCGGCGATCTTTCCGATCTGCGCGATTTTTCTTCCGCGATACGCATCGAATGTCTTGACCACGGGGCCGTCTTCCGCTTGCATGGTCAGCACCGACCCGGCTTCACTGTGGATCCGGGCGGCGCCCGAAGGGACCTTCCATGCGTCTTGCCCCCCGCTCCAGAACCGTGCGAAGTCTGACCGCCGCCGCGATCGCCTCCGCGCTCCTCCTCGCCGCTCCGGTCGGTGCCGCTCAGGCGCAGTCCGTCAGCGCCGCCACCGAATCCCCGGCCTCCGACACGACGCTCCGGATCGCCACCTCCGGATTCGTGGACACGTTCAACCCGTTCATCTCGATCTACCTGACGCCGACGAACATCATCCGGTACGTCTACGAGTCGCTCGTGCAGAACGACGCCGAGGACGGCTCCCCCACGAAGGGCCTCGCCGACAGCTGGGAGGCGACCGACGGCGGCCAGACGTGGACCTTCACCCTCCAGGACGATCTCGTCTGGTCGGACGGCGAGCCCATCACCTCCGCCGATGTGAAGTACACGTACGACCAGATGATGACGGTGCCCGCGCTCGGTACCGCCAACGGCAACCTCGTCTCCAACTTCGACACTGTCGAGACCCCGGACGACAAGACCGTCGTGATCACCCTGAAGACCCCGCAGGCCCCGAACCCCGGCTCGGAGATCCCGATCGTCCCGAAGCACATCTGGGAGGAGGTCGACGACCCGACGACCTTCACCAACGACGCCGACGTGGTCGGCTCCGGCCCGTTCGTCCTCGACAGCTACTCGGCCAACCAGTCCATCGTGCTGAAGGCGAACGAGAACTTCTGGCGCGGCGCCCCCAAGATCGACGCGATCCAGTACGTGTACTACACGAACTCGGACGCCCAGGTGCAGGCGCTCAAGGCGGGCGACGTCGACCTCGTCACCGGCCTCACCCCCACCCAGTTCTCGGCACTCGAGGGCGTCGACGGCATCACCACGCACTCCGGTGAGGGCCGCCGCTACCACTCGATCAGCATCAACGTCGGTCAGCAGACCCGCGACAACGTGCCCTACGGCACCGGCAACGCCGCGCTGAAGGAGCTCGAGGTGCGCCAGGCCATCCGTCTCGGCACCGACACGGCCACCCTCCTCGACAAGGTCCTGGACGGCGAGGGCACGCTCGCGACGAGCTTCATCCCGGCGTCCTTCCCGAAGTGGCACCTCGCCGACGACGACGACGTGATCGTGGGCTTCGACCCCGAGGCCGCGCAGGCGAAGCTCGACGAGGCGGGCTGGGTCCCCGGCGCCGACGGCATCCGCGAGAAGGACGGCCAGCGCCTGAGCCTGCGCCTGCTGACGGACGCGGACGACGCGAACGAGCAGTCCATCTCCGACTTCTTCGTCCCGTGGATGAAGGACATCGGCATCGAGATCACGGTCGAGTCCACCGACTCCGACACGATCAGCGCGAAGGCCACCTCCGGCGACTACGACCTGTACTTCAGCGGCTGGTCGGTCAACCCCGACCCGGACTACCAGCTGGGCATCAACACCTGCATGAACCTGCCGACCGCGACCGACGGCACCGGCGGCACCACGCAGGACGGGTACTGCAACCCGGAGTTCGACGAGATGTACGCCGCGCAGCGCTCCGAGATCGACGCCGAGAAGCGTCAGGAGATCGTGCACGACATGCTCGCGCTGAACTACACCGACACCGCGCAGGTCGCCACCTGGTACGCCAACTCGTTGGAGGCCTACCGCTCCGACCGCTTCACGGGCTTCACGCTGCAGCCGAAGGACGGCGGCATCATCGCCAACCAGGCCGGCTACTGGGGCTACCTCACCGTCGAGCCCGTCGAGGGCGCGACCGCCGGCGGCACCGGCACGAACACCGGACTCCTCATCGGAGGCATCGTCGTGGGGGTGGTCATCATCGGAGGGCTCATCTTCTTCCTGATCCGTCGCCGCAACATCGCCGACGTCGAATGAGTCCGGCGAGACGCCGCGGGTGGCGGGCCTCCGCCCCCGCGGCGTCTCCCGGTCCGCTGTAAGGAGACCCCCATGTCCAACGCGGTACCCCCGTCCACCTCCGCCATCGCGACGAGCGCCGCGGCCGAGGAGCAGCCGAAGGGCGTCGGCGCCCTCCGCTACTTCCTGGTCAAGCTCGGCGGCGCGGCCATCAGCCTGGCGATGGTGATCCTCCTCGGATTCTTCGCCTTCAAGATCCTGCCGGGCGATCCGGTGGCCTCGATCGCCCGCGAGCGCGGGATGAGCGCCGAGCAGGCCGACCAGCTGCGCGAGCAGCTCGGTCTGAACAAGCCCCTGTGGCAGCAGTTCGTCGACTACCTCGGCAACGTCTTCACCCTGAACTTCGGCACGAGCTACGTCTACCGCACGTCGGTGTCCGACCTCATCGGCCAGTACTTCTGGAACACGATCCTCCTCACCGGCACGGCGGCGATCATCGCGATCGCCCTCGGCCTCTGGCTCGGACAGAAGGCGGCCTGGAAGCACGGCTCCACCTTCGACCGCATCGTCTCCGGCACGTCGCTCGTGTTCTGGTCCGTGCCGACCTTCTGGCTGGCCCTGCTGCTCCTGATGGTCTTCGGAGGCACGCTGCACTGGTTCCCGACCGGAGGCATGGTCTCCCCCAACCCGCCCACCGATCCGGTCGGTGCGGTCCTGGACGTGATCTCGCACATGGTGCTCCCGGTGATCACGATGGTCGCGGTCGTGTACGCGCAGTACCTCATGGTGATGCGCAGCTCGCTTCTCGAGGAGATGGGCGCCGACTACCTCACCACCGCGCGGGCCAAGGGCCTCCGGGAGGACCTCGTCCGCCGTCGGCACGCTGTCCCCAACGCCCTGCTGCCGACCGTCACCCTCGTCTTCATGCACATCGGCGGTCTCATCGCCGGGGCCGTCACGGTGGAGACGGTGTTCTCCTGGCCCGGGCTCGGGAAGCTCACCTTCGAGGCCATCTCCGGCCCCGACCTCCCGCTCCTGCAGGGCACGTTCGTGGTGTTCTCCACGATCATCATCGCGATGAACCTCATCGCGGACCTCATCTACCGGCAGCTCGACCCGAGGGTGAGGCGCGCATGACCACGGCATCCCCGACCATCCGTTCGCCCCGCGCTCTGGCGTGGCACCGCCGCGGCACCGCCTTCGTCGACTTCTGCCGGCAGTTCGCCCAGCACCGGGCGGGCATGGTGGGCCTCGTCTTCCTCGTGATCGTGGCGCTCATCGCGATCTTCGCCCCCGTGATCGCCCCCGCCAGCATGCTCGACGTCACGAAGCTCGTCGACGTGCAGCGCTTCGCCCCGCCGTCCTGGGAGCATCCCCTCGGCACCGACCATCAGGGGCGCGAGATCTGGGTCCGCATGGTGTGGGGCGCCCGGGTGTCCCTACTCGTCGGCCTCGCCGCCACGGCGATGTCGATGATCATCGGCACCCTCGTCGGTCTCTCGGCCGGCCACTTCACCGGCTTCTTCGGCGGGCTGATGATGCGCATCATCGACTTCTTCCTCGTGCTGCCGTCGCTGATCCTCGCGATCGTGCTGTCGTCGGTGCTGAGCCGCGGCGTCTGGACGATCATCATCGCGATCGGCCTGACCTCCTGGGCCGGCACCGCCCGCGTCGTCCGCGCGCAGACCCTGTCCGTCGAATCGCGCGACTACATCGAGCGCTCGCGGGCCCTCGGCGCCGGGCACTGGCACATCATCATGAAGCACCTCCTCCCCGGGGTGCTCCCGCTCGTGCTCGCCAACACGACCCTCACGGTCGGCTCGGCGATCATCTCCGAATCCACCCTGGCGTTCCTCGGCCTCGGCGACACCACGCTGCAGTCGTGGGGCTCGATCCTGAAGAACGCGATGGACGTCTCCGCGGCGACCAGCGGCTACTGGTGGTACGTGCTCGTGCCCGGCATCGCCATCGTCCTCGTCGTGCTGTCGTTCACCCTGATGGGCCGCGCCGTCGAGAACATCACCAACCCGACGCTGAGGAGCCGCTGAGATGCCCGACCTGATCTTCGACGACGTCTCCATCACGTACCGCACCTCGGGGCGGTCGGGTCGGGACGAGGTGGCGGCCGTGCGCAACGTCTCGCTCACCCTCCCCGCCGGGCAGACGCTCGGCATCGCCGGCGAGTCCGGCTCCGGCAAGTCCACTCTCGCCATGAGCGTCCTGCGGCTCCTGCCGCGCAACGCCCGGCTCAGCGGCCGCGTGCTGCTCGGCGACCAGGACGTCGCCACGTTGTCCTTCGGGCAGCTGCGCGCCGTGCGCTGGGCGCAGACGTCCATCGTGTTCCAGGGCGCGATGCACTCGCTCAACCCGGTCCGCACGGTGGGCTGGCAGCTCCTGGAGGCGCTGGAGCTGCACGCCTCGGACCGATGGAAGGGCGAGAAGGCGCGCAAGGAGCGGGTCCGGGAGCTGCTCGACATCGTCGACCTGCCGCAGCAGAAGAGCGAGTCGTACCCGCACGAGCTCTCCGGCGGCCAGAAGCAGCGCGTGATGATCGCGATGGCCCTCGCGTGCGATCCCGAGGTCATCATCGCGGACGAGCCGACCACCGCGCTCGACGTGATCGTGCAGAAGCAGATCCTCGACATGATCTCGCGTCTGGTGGCGGAGCGCGGCATCTCGATGCTCATGATCAGCCACGACCTCTCGGTGCTCGCCACGGCGTGCGACCGGATCGCCATCATGCGCGACGGCGAGCTCGTCGAGGTCGGCGAGAGCTACGCGGTCTGCACGACCCCGCAGGAGGCGTACACGCGACAGCTCGCCGACGCCTTCCCCACGATCGGCGACCCCGCCTCGCGGATGGCCCCGGTGACGCGGCACGGCCGCGATGCGGACGAGGTGCCGGAGATCACCCACGGCGACGAGGTGCTGCTGGAGGCGCGCGGAGTCAACGTCACCTATCGCTCCGGCGGGCGCCCCGTGCATGCGGTCCGCGACGTCGACCTCTCGGTGCGCAAGGGCGAGATCGTCGCGCTCGTCGGCCAGTCCGGCTCCGGCAAGTCGACCCTCGCCCGCGCGCTCATGGGACTCCAGCCCGCCGACCCCGGGTCGCAGATCCTCTTCGATGGCGCACCGATCCCGTCGAAAGGTCGCGACCTCGCGCGGTTCCGCTCGCAGGTGCAGCTCGTGCTCCAGGACCCGTGGGCCGCCCTGAACCCCAAGCACAGCGTCTACGAGTCCGTCGCCGAGGGGCTGCGCGTGCAGCGCTTCCCCGGCGACGAGCGCGAACGCGTGGCACAGAGCCTCGCCGACGCGGAGCTCACCCCGCCGGAGCGCTACTTCGGCGCCATCCCGCAGGAGCTCAGCGGCGGGCAGCGGCAGCGCGTCGTCATCGCCGGTGCGCTCGCCGTGCAGCCGCAGCTGCTCATCGCGGACGAACCCGTCGCCTCGCTCGACGCGTCCGTGCGCGGAGAGATCCTCGGACTCCTGCTGGAGCTGCGCCGCCGCCTCGGGCTCTCCGCCCTCGTCATCACGCACGACCTCGGTCTCGCCTGGAACATCGCCCACACGGTCGCGGTGATGTACCACGGACAGATCGTCGAGCACGGACCCACCGAAGAGGTGCTGCTGAACCCGCAGCACGAGTACACCCGGCACCTGCTGTCCGCGGCGCCGCGCATCGAGGAGAAGACGGCATGAGCACCCTGACGGAGGCGGCGGTGTCGCCGTATCTCGACACGGCTCCCCTGCAGCCCGGCGACACGGTGGCGATCGTCTCGCCGTCCGGTCCCGGCAACGAGGAGAACACGCAGCGCGCCGTCGGCTACTACGAGTCCTGGGGGCTGAACGTCCGGGTGGGTGAGCATGTCCTCACGCCCCACCCGCGCGCGTCGTACCTCGCGGGGCCGGACGACCTCCGCCGCGCCGACCTCGTCGACGCCTGGCTCGATCCGGACGTGGACGCCGTCGTCACGGCTCGCGGCGGCTACGGTGCCCTGCGCCTCCTCGACGGCATCGACTGGGCCGACATGCGCCGCGGGGCGCTGCGCCGGGACGGGCGGCCGAAGCTCCTCACGGGCTCGTCCGACGTGACCGCCCTGCACGAGACGTGGCGCGCGCACCTCGACGTCGCGACGCTCTTCTGCCCGATGGCAGGGAACAACGTCTTCCGCGATTCGGAGCAGGTGCGCGACGACGTGCAGCGCTGGCTCTTCGAACCCTGGCGCGGGCGGGAGCTCATCGGCCCGAAGACCGAGATCATGACGCCGGGCCGCGCCGAAGGGCGCTTCACGGGCGGCAACCTCAGCCTGCTCGCCGCCGGACTCGGCGCCCCGGAGGCGGACGTCCCCTCCCCCGGCATCCTGTTCCTGGAGGACATCACCGAGGAGCCGTACCGCCTGGACAGCTTCGTCACGCAGCTCCGGCGCGCGGGCCGTCTCGCCCAGGCGACGGGCATCGTGCTCGGCTCCTGGCACGAGTGCGGCGACCTCGACCTCGTCCACGCGCTCATGCGGGACGAGTTCCAGGACGCCGGGGTCCCCGTGCTGTGGGAGCAGGGCTTCGGCCACGACCCGCACGCCCTGACCATCCCGCTCGGTGTCGACGGGGTGCTGGACGCGACCGGCGACGAACCCCGCCTCACGGTGGGACGGCCATGATCGCCCTTCCGCCCCTCGATCCCCGCGTCACCTGGTCGATCCGGCTCGTCGACGCCGGCACCGGGGAGACCCTGGCCGAGCACGAGCCGCACACGCAGTGCGAGACCGCGAGCATCGGCAAGATCTTCCTGCTCCTCGAGGTCGCTCGACGGCTGGAGGCGGGCGCGCTCGCCGAAGACGACCGGATCGAGATCCCGGACGAGCACCGCGTCGAGGACTCCGGGCTGCTGTACCGCATGCACGATCAGCGCATCACGGTCCACGATGCGGCGCTCCTCGTCGGGGCGGTGAGCGACAACCTCGCCACGAACGCCCTGATCCACCTCTGCGGTCTGGAGGAGGTGCGGGCCGTCGCTCCGGCACTCGGATACCGTGACACCGCCCTGCACGACTACATCCGCAACGAGCGCACCCCCGACCTGCCCTGGACGCCGTCGTTCGGCACGGCGGCCGAGCTGTCCGACGTGATGCGCCGACTCGGTGCCGGCGAGGCGTTCTCCCCCGCGGTGAGCGCCCGGGTGCTGGACTGGCTCGCCGCCGACACCGACACGTCGATGACCGCCGACGCCTTCCTCCTCGACCCCCTCGCCCACGTCGAGGCCGAGTATCAGGGCATGGTGCTGCGCCACAAGACCGGCAGCGTGAGCTTCGCCCGCGTCGACGTCGGGCTGCTGCGGGGCCCGAGGGCCGCCGTCGCGTATGCGGTGGCGGCGAACTGGAAGGACTCCGCGGCCGATCTCCGCGCGCCCGTGCTCGACGGCATGCGCGCGGTCGGCGAGCTCATCCGCGCGCACGTCACCGGACGCGCACGAGACGAGGAGGACGCATGAGCGCGATCGACGTGGAGCTCCCCGACGAGAACGGCACGGTGTGGTCGATCCTCGTCCAGGACATCGACTCCGGCGAGGTGCTGCTGCGCCATGACCCGGAGACGGTGCAGGACACGGCGAGCGTCGGCAAGATCTTCCTCCTGCACCGCCTCCTCGCCGAGGTCGACGCTGGCACGCGGACTCTCGACGAGCGCGTGACCCGACGGCCGGTCGAGGCGATCGAGGACTCCGGCCTCTGGTACCTGCTGCAGGCGTCCGAGCTGTCGCTGTACGACGTGGCCGCGCTCATCGGGGCCGTGAGCGACAACGCCGCGACCAACACGCTAGGCCGCGTCATCGGCATCCCGACCGTGCAGGAGCACACGCGCGCGCTCGGCTACACGGCCTCGGCCCTCGACGACATCGTGCGGTGGCCGATCCCGCCCGGTGCCCCGAAGACGCTGTCGCACGCGAACGCCGCGGAGCTCGTGCTCTTCATGTCGCGCCTGGCCGACGGGACCGATCTCTCCCCCGCCTCGGCCGACACGCTGCGCCGCTGGCTGGGCGCGGGCATGGACCTGTCGATGGTCGCGTCGGCGTTCGACCTCGACCCGCTCGCGCACTGGGGCTTCGATCGCGGCGTCTGGCTGTTGAACAAGACCGGCACGATCTCCCGCGTCCGCGCCGACACCGGGATCGTCATGTCCCCCACCCGCCGGATCGCCTACGCGGTCTTGGCGAACTGGGACCGGGGCGCCGACGGACGCGGACCGGTGCTGGCCGCCATGCGCCGCATCGGCGAGGGCAT
The DNA here is from genome assembly GCF_003989315.1 of Microbacterium sp. HSID17254. Lineage (NCBI taxonomy): Bacteria > Bacillati > Actinomycetota > Actinomycetes > Micrococcales > Microbacteriaceae > Microbacterium > Microbacterium sp. HSID17254. The sequence goes on along the minus strand of NZ_RBLT01000001.1, from coordinate 232,183 downwards.
CCACGCCGCGCTCGCCGACTGACCTCGGTTCACAACTCAGGACATCCGGCGGCGGTCGGTACGACGCGCCGCTCCCGCGGCGCCGCCGACCCGGTTTCTCCTGAGTTGTGAACGCGGCTCAGACGACCCCGGCGCGGGCCAGGCGTTCCCGCACCCGGTCGATCGGCACCGCGTGCGCCGTCCGCCCCTCGGGGCCTACGATGGTCTCCGCGGCGAGCACCGAGTTGACCAGGGCTTCCTCGACCGCGTCCATCGTCGCGGCGAAGAGCGGCGAGAGCTCGTCGTCCGCCGCCGTACCGCCGTCCGCCGGGTCGTGCACCGAGAAGGCGATCGCGTAGTCGCCGCTGCCCTGCGCATAGTCGGCGCCGACACCGCGCATCGCGAACACGGCCCGGTTGGCCACGCGGCCGAGCTGCCGCCCGTCGACGGGGGCGTCCGTCGCGACGACGATCATGCAGGAATTGCCGACGGGCTGTGCCGGAGCATCGGCGAGGAGCTCCTCCGCGGGCAGCGGGACGCCGGCGATCCGCAGCGTGCCGCTGAAGTTCGTCTGCACGAGGACGCCGACCGTGGCCGACCGCCCCGCGACCTCGACCAGCCGCGATGCCGTGCCGATGCCGCCCTTGTACCCGAGGGCGACGGTCCCGGCACCGGCGCCCACACCTCCCTCGGCGACCGCTCCCGGAGCGGCCGCGGCCAGGGCCGCCGCCACCTGCTCCTCCCCCACGGCGCGCCGTCGGATATCGGAGAGGAATCCGTCGTTCGTCTCGCCCACCACCGGGTTCAGCGTGGTCGTCCGTGCGTGCGCCGGCGTCGCCAGCAGATGCCCGAGCAGCGCGTCCGCGACGCGGAACACGGACAGCGTCGAGGTCAGCAGGATCGGCGTCTCCAGCGCCCCGAGCTCCCGGAGCTGTGTGGCGCCGACGAGCTTGCCGTAGCCGTTGCCCACGGAGAGGTTCGCGGGAAGGCTCCGACGCTCGGCGGTGAGGGCGTCGGGGACGATCGCCGTCACTCCCGTGTGCAGACCGTCGCCGTGCAGCGTGGCATGCCCCACCCGCACACCGGGGACGTCGGTGATCGCATTCTCCGCGCCGCGCGGGAAGGCTCCGGACGGCACACCGAGGTCGGCGAGACGGGGACGGGAGGACGAGGACGACGGCGGTGTCATGCTCCGATCCTTCCAGCGTCGGAGGGACCGCCCGCAGCGCCGCGCCGCGCCGGAGGCTCCGCCGGGTCGAGCGCCCCGCCCGTGCGCTCGATAGACTGGGCGGCACCACCCACACTCAGGCACGCTCACACAGTGCCGCATACATCGCTCGAGGAGACCTCCATGTCCGCCATTCCCGACAAGCCCGCACTCGAAGGTCTCGAAGCGAAGTGGGACGCCGCCTGGGCGGAGCAGGGCACATACCTGTTCGACCGTCTGCGCGCCGCCGAGCTCGGTCGTGAGGGCGTCTACTCGATCGACACCCCGCCGCCCACCGCCTCGGGCAGCCTCCACATCGGTCACGTGTTCTCCTACACGCACACCGACGTCAAGGCTCGGTATGAGCGCATGCGCGGCAAGACCGTGTTCTACCCGATGGGCTGGGACGACAACGGCCTGCCCACCGAGCGCCGCGTGCAGAACTACTACGGCGTGCGCTGCGACCCCTCGCTCCCCTACGACGCCGACTTCACCCCGCCGTTCGAGGGCGGCGACAACAAGTCGAGCCGGGCCGCCGACCAGCAGCCGATCAGCCGCCGCAACTTCATCGAGCTGTGCGAGCGCCTCACGATCGAGGACGAGAAGCAGTTCGAGGCGCTGTTCCGTCAGCTCGGGCTGAGCGTGGACTGGACGCAGACCTACCGCACCATCTCCGACGACACGATCCGGCAGAGCCAGCTCGCCTTCCTCCGCAACATCGAGCGCGGCGAGGCGTACCAGGCCCTCGCGCCGACGCTGTGGGACATCGACTTCCGTTCCGCGATCGCGCAGGCCGAGCTCGAGGACCGCGACCAGCAGGCCGCGTACCACACGATCGAGTTCCCCTTCGCGGACGGCTCCGGCTCCATCGCGATCGACACCACGCGCCCGGAGCTCCTCCCCGCGTGCATCGCGATCGTGACCCACCCCGAGGGACCGCACAAGCACCTCATCGGCACCAAGGTCCGCACGCCCTACTTCGGCGCCGAGATCGAGATCCACGGCCACCACCTCGCCCAGCCCGACAAGGGCACAGGCGCGGCCATGGTCTGCACCTTCGGCGACGTGACCGACATCATCTGGTGGCGAGAGCTGCGCACCGCCGCCGGCGAGTCCCTGCCGAACATGACGACGATCGGTCTCGACGGCCGCTTCCTGGCCGAAGCCCCGTCGATCGTGACCGACGCCGACGCACGCGCCTGGTACGCGGAGAACGTGGCGGGCAAGACCGTCTTCAGCGCCCGCAAGGCGATCGTGGAGAAGCTGCAGGAGACCGGCGACATGACCGCCGTCGGCAAGCCCTTCCAGCACGCCGTGAAGTTCTTCGAGAAGGGCGACCGCCCGCTCGAGATCGTCTCGACCCGACAGTGGTACATCCGCAACGGCGCCCGCGACGGGGAGCTGCGCGATCAGCTCCTCGCGCACGGTACCGAGCTGGCGTGGCACCCCGACTTCATGCGGGTCCGCTACGAGAACTGGGTCGGCGGCCTCACGGGCGACTGGCTCGTGTCCCGGCAGCGGTTCTTCGGTGTGCCGATCCCGCTCTGGTATGCGCTGGACGAGAACGGGGAGCGCGACTACGACCGCGTGCTCACCCCGGATGCGGCCGCGCTGCCCATCGACCCCACCACGGATGTGCCGTTCGGCTACACCGAGGCCCAGCGCGGCGTGCCGGGCGGGTTCGACGCCGAGGCCGACATCCTCGACACGTGGGCGACCTCGTCGCTGACCCCGCAGCTCGCGGGCGGCTGGCAGCGCGACGAGGAGCTGTGGCAGCTCACCGCTCCGTTCGACCTGCGCCCGCAGGGACAGGACATCATCCGCACCTGGCTCTTCTCGACCATGCTGCGCTCCACGCTCGAAGACGGCCGCGCCCCGTGGAAGAACGCCGCCATCTCGGGCTTCATCGTCGACCCCGACCGCAAGAAGATGTCGAAGTCGAAGGGCAACGTGGTCACCCCGGCCGACGTGCTCGACGCCCACGGCTCAGACGCGGTGCGGTACTGGGCGGCGTCGAGCCGCCTCGGCATGGACGCGGCCTTCGACCCGCAGAACCCGACCCAGGTGAAGATCGGCCGGCGTCTCGCGATCAAGGTGCTCAACGCCGCCAAGTTCGTGCTGTCGTTCCCCGTGCCCGAGGGCGCTCAGGTGACGCACGCGCTCGACGCCTCGATGCTCACGGCACTCGACGGCGTGGTGGCCGAGGCGACCGCGGCCTTCGACCGGTATGACGCGGCGCGGGCGCTGGAGCTGACCGAGGCGTTCTTCTGGACCTTCTGCGACGACTACCTGGAGCTCGTGAAGGAGCGCGCCTACAACCAGAACGACGTGGGCCAGGCCTCGGCCGCCCTCGCGCTGCGTCTGGCGCTGTCCACGCTGCTCCGGCTGCTCGCCCCGGTGCTCTCCTTCGCCACGGAGGAGGCGTGGTCCTGGTTCGAGGAGGGCTCCGTGCATACGGCTGCGTGGCCCGAGGAGCTCGGCATCGAGGGCGACCCGGCCGTGCTGGCCGCCGCGAGCGAGGCGCTCATCGGCATCCGGCGCGCGAAGACCGAGGCGAAGGCATCGCAGAAGACCCCGGTCTCCCGTGCCGCCATCGCCGCTCCCGCCGCGAAGGTCGAGGCCCTGCGCGCCGCAGCGGACGACCTCCGCGCGGTCGGCCGCATCGCCGAGCTCGAGATCACCGAGGCGGAGGAGTTCGCGGTCACCGCGATCGAGCTCGCCCCGGTCGAGGCCTCCTGATGCAGCTCGGCACGCGGTGGGCCACGGGTGCTCAGCCGCCCGCGTCGGTTCCCGAGGCGCTGCGTCCCGCCATCGCCGAGGTCGAGTCCCAGGGCCTCACCGGCCACTGGACCCTCACCTGGCTCGAGGGCCGCGCGATCGCCGAGCTCGACGCCGGCTGGGAGGTCCTCCAGACCCCCTCCGGCGAGGTCATCGCCCGCCCCTTCTGATCGCCGAGACCCCGCTTCATCGTCGAGACCCCCTCCTTCCCGCGCGGGAAGGAGGGGGTCTCGACGCGTTCCCGGGGTCTCGGGTCAGCGGCGCGGGGCTCCGAGCTGCGCGAGGAGATGATCCACGGCGTGCGGGTCGTGGCGACGGGCCTGCTGTTCGCGGAGGAGGTCGAGGGCGAGGGTCCGCCGCTGTGCGCGACGCTCGATCCGGTGCTCGATCATGGCGGTGACCCGGTCGGCGAGGCGCAGCAGGCCGCGCTCCGTCCGCGTGGGATGGACGAGGTGCAGGGTCGCGGCGGTCATGATGCCTCCGTCGTCTCGGTCGTGGCCGCACCGTCCGGTGTCGGCAGATCGAAGATCTCGGCACGGAGGGAGACGCGGCGCACGTCGGGCCCCTCCTGACCGCGGTACTGCGCGATCGCCTTCTCCACGACCGCCTCCAGCTCGGCCCGCAGCGACATCGCCTGCTCCGCGGTCATGTCCAGGTGCGTGGTGATCGTCACGCCCACGTCGCGCCAGCCCTCGGGGACCTCGGACTCCGGGCGGTTGAGGTACCGCATCAGCGTCTCGTGCCGGAGTCGGAAGAACTCCGAGGTCACGATCTGCGCCGCAGCGCGGTTCGCCGGCGACATCTGCTCGTCCGGCCCCGGCACGTCGATCCGGCCCTTCGGACGCTCCCACCATCGCTCCCGTGCCGTGCCCCGGCCTTCCACCTCGCGGATGAGGTCGTGGGCGGCGAGGGCGCGGAGGTGGTAGCTGGTGGATCCCGAGGTCTCCCCCACGAGCGCCGCGAGAGAGCTGGCCGTCTGAGGACCGCGAGAGGCGAGCAGATCGAAGATCCTGACCCGCAGCGGATGGGCGAGCGCCTTGAGCGCCCCCGCATCCAGCGTCCGTACCTGCGTCTCGTTCGTCATGAATGCAAAGATACGCTTGCAAACAACTCTTTGCAAGCGTTTCTTTGCATACGGTCAGCTCACGGAATCCCGGGCCGCGACGAAGGCCGCCACGCACCGCTCCACCTGGTCGGGGGTGTGCGCGGCGGAAAGCTGCACCCGGATCCGCGCCTTCCCGCGGGGCACCACGGGAAAGCTGAACGCGGTCACGTACACGCCCTGGTCCTGCATCGCCGTGGCGATTCGGGCTGTGAGACCGGCATCGCCGAACATGACGGGTACGATCGGGTGCTCGCCCGGAAGCAGGTCGAACCCCTCCTCCGCCATCCGGGCGCGGAACAGGGCCGCGTTGTCGCGCAATCGCGCCCGGAGGTCGGCCGATCCCTCGACCAGGTCGAGCGCGGTCAGCGTGCCGGCCACGATGGCCGGAGCCAGGGTGTTCGAGAACAGGTACGGGCGGGAGCGCTGACGCAGCAGCGCGACGATCTCCGCGTGCGAGGCGACGTACCCGCCGGAGGCGCCGCCCAGTGCCTTGCCGAACGTGCCGGTGTAGATGTCCACGCGATCCGCGACGCCGCACAGCTCCGGCGTCCCGCGTCCGTTCTCGCCGACGAAGCCGACCGCGTGCGAATCGTCCACGAAGACGAGCGCGTCGTAGCGTTCCGCCAGGTCGCAGATCTCGGCCAGCGGGGCGATGTAGCCGTCCATCGAGAAGACACCGTCGGTCACGATCACGCGGAACCGGGCATCGGCGGCCGCCCGCAGCTGCTCCTCCAGATCCGCCATGTCGCGATTGCGGTACCGGAGCCGGCGCGCCTTGGACAGCCGGATCCCGTCGATGATGGACGCGTGGTTCAACTCGTCCGAGATGATCGCGTCCTCGGCGGAGAACAGCGTCTCGAAGACACCGCCGTTCGCGTCGAAGCAGGAGGAGTAGAGGATCGCGTCATCGGTGCCGAGGAAGTCCGCGAGCCGACGCTCCAGTTCGAGGTGCTGCTCCTGCGTGCCGCAGATGAAGCGGACGCTCGCGAGCCCGTACCCCCACTCGTCCAGGGCCGTCCGGGCCGCAGCGAGGATTCGCGGGTCGTCGGCCAGCCCCAGGTAGTTGTTGGCGCAGAAGTTGAGCACCTCGGCGCCGTCGGCCGTGATCTCCGCCCGCTGCGGTCCGCGGATGCCGCGCTCGCGCTTGGTGAGCCCCGCCTCCTCGATTCCCGCCAGCTCCTGCGCCACATGGTCCTTGAAGGTCGCGTACATCACAGCTCCGTCCAGTCGAGGATGATCTTGCCCGTGCCGGCGGACTCCGCCGCCGCGAATCCGCGCTCCCAGTCGCGCGCCGGTACGACCTCAGCGATCACCCGGCCGATCGCTTCACGCAACGTCGCACTCGTCTGGAGCATCGCGCCCATGGCGTTCCACGTCTCGAACATCTCGCGACCGTAGATCCCGGTGATCGTGAGCATGTGCGTGACGAGCTTGCCCCAGTCGATGTCGAACCCGGTCGACGGCAGCCCGAGCATGGCGATGCGTCCGCCGTGGTTCATGTTGTCGATCATCGCCGGGAGCGCCGACGCCGCGCCGCTCATCTCGAAGCCGATGTCGAAACCCTCGCGCATGCCGAGCGCCCGCTGCGCGTCGCGGATCTCCTGGCGGGAGACGTCGACGACCTCGTCGGCTCCCATCCCGCGCGCCATCTCCAGGCGCGGCGCGCTCACGTCGGTCCCGACGATGAAGCGGGCGCCCGCATGCCGGGCGACGGCGATCGCCATCAGGCCGATCGGACCGCACCCGGTGACGAGCACGTCCTCGCCGACGAGCGGGAAGCGGAGGGCGGTGTGCACGGCGTTGCCGAGCGGGTCGAAGATCGCGCCGAGCTCCGGGGTGACCTCGGCGTGGTGGACCCACACGTTCGTCGCCGGCAGCGAGAGGTACTCGGCGAAGGCGCCGTCGCGCTGCAGCCCGAGTCCGATCGTGCGGATGCACATCTGCCGCCGCCCGGCACGACAGTTCCGGCAGGTGCCGCAGACGATGTGTCCCTCGCCGGACACCCGGTCGCCGACCGCGATGTCGTGGACGAGCGGCCCGACCTCGACGACTTCCCCGTAGAACTCGTGTCCCGGGATGAGAGGCGCGGCGATCGCGGAGGCCGCCCAGTCGTCCCATCGCCGGATGTGCAGATCGGTTCCGCAGACGCCGGTGCGGAGGACACGGATGACGACCTCGCCGGGACCCGCGACGGGGTCGGGACGCTCCACGAGCGCGAGGCCGGCGCCGGGTTCCTCCTTGAACAGAGCTCTCATGCTCTGATCTCATCGCATCCGTTGCTGTAGAACAATCGGCATCTTCTGCATCCTCCCTGTAGCAAGGACTAAACTGTCTTCGTGGAACTCCACCAGCTCCAGATCCTCCGCGAACTCGGAGCGCTGGGAAGCGCGCGACCGCCGTCGCCGAGGCGCTCCGGGTCACCCCCTCCGCGGTCTCGCAGCAGCTCGCCGCACTGCAGCGCTCCTTCCCGGCCCCGCTCACCCGTCGCCAGGGCCGTACCCTCGTGCTGACCGCCGCTGGCGAGGTCCTGGCAGCAGCCGGAGCCGAGGCCATCGACGCGATGGCGGCGGCGCGCCACGCCCTGGACGACTTCGAGGGCGCGGCGACGGGAGAGGTGAGCATCAGCGGCTTCCACAGCGTCGGTCAGGCGCTCTTCGGCCCACTCGTGCGGGAGCTGTCCGGCAAGGAGCACGCCCCGACCGTGCGTCTCACGGACGAGGACGTCGCGCAGAGCGAGTTCCCCGGGCTCACCGCGCGGTACGACCTCGTCCTCGCCCATCGGATGGAGCACTCCGCGCCGTGGCCGACCGAGGGTGTCCGCGCCGTGGGTCTCGTCCGCGAGCCTCTGGACGTCGCCGTCTCCGCCGAGCACCCTCTCGCCGGTCGCCGCACCCTCTCGCCGGACGAGATCGCCGACGAGCAGTGGGTGACGAGCCGTGTGGGGTACTCCCCCGACGACGTGCTCCGCGCCGTCGCCGCCGTCGCCCGCCGCCCGGTCGAGGTCCGGCACCGTATCAACGACTACGGTGCGGTGTCGGCGGTGGTCGCGGCCGGCGGCGTCCTGGGGATGCTTCCCCGGTTCACCTCGCGCAGCGTGGACGATCGCGCCATCGTGCGCATCCCGCTCCGAGGCGTGAGCACGCACCGCATGATCGACGTCCTGGCACGACCGGAGAACCTGCGCCGCCGCTCGGTCCGTGTCGTCGTCGATGCCCTGCGAGAGGTGATGACCCGTCTGAGCGCGGAGCGTTCCGGGGACGGCGATGGCTAGGCTCGGAGGATGAGCGACGCCACGAACCCGCTGCTGCAGCCGTCGACCCTCCCCTTCGGGCTCCCGGACTATCGGGCCATCCGTCCGGAGCACTACCTCCCCGCCTTCCGCGCCGGGTTCGCGGAGCAGCTCGCCGAGGTCGCGAACATCACCCGCGTGCGGTCGATGCCGACGTTCGAGAACACCCTCGAGGCGCTGGAGAGGTCCGGCGCGCTCCTCGACCGAGTGGCGCACGCGTTCTACACGGTGAGCTCCGCCGATGCCACGCCGGAGATCCAGGAGATCGACGAGGAGCTCGCGCCACTCATGGCCGCCCACCAGGACGCGATCACGCTCGATGCGGCCCTCTACGCGCGCGTGGCCCACGTGTACGAGCAGCGCGAGGCGCTCGACCTCGATCCCGAGCAGCGGTATCTCGTGGAGCGCTACCACCGCGAGATGACGCATGCCGGCGCCGCGCTCGACGACGAGGTGAAGGCGCAGCTCACGGCTCTGAACCAGAAGCTGTCGGTGCTCACGAACACGTTCGAGCGGAACCTGCTGAGCGATACGAACGACCTCGCCGTGGTCTTCGACGCCGCGGCCGACCTGGAGGGCCTGAGCCCGGGTGAGCTGTCCGCCGCCGCACGCGCCGCGGCCGACCGCGGGCTCGACGGCCGCTACTCACCCTGCCGCTGTTCACCGGCCATCCGGCGCTCGCCCGGCTCGCGGTGCGGGAATCCCGTCGCCGGATCATGGCGGCGTCCCGCGCGCGGGGCTCGCGGGACAACGGCAACGACAACCGTCCGGTGCTGCGCGAGATCGTGCGCCTCCGCGCCGAGCGCGCGCGCCTCCTCGGCTACGCCTCGCACGCCGCCTACGTCACCGCCGACGAGACGGCGGGCTCCCCCGAGGCCGTCGAGCGGATGCTGCGACGACTGGCCGCGCCCTCCGCGCGCAACGCCCGCGCCGAACGGGACGCGCTCCAGGCCATCGTCGACGAGACCGAACCGGAGCCTTTCCCCGTGGAGGCCCATGACTGGGCGTTCTACACCGAGCGCGTGCGCACCGCCCGCTACGACATCGACACCGCCGCCCTGCGCCCCTGGTTCGAGGCGGAGCGCGTGCTGCAGGACGGCGTGTTCTTCGCGGCGACCCGCCTGTACGGGGTGACCTTCCATGAACGACACGACCTCGCGGCCTACCACCCGCAGGCCCGCGTCTTCGAGGTGCGCACTGCCGACGACTCCCCGCTCGGGCTCTACGTGCTCGACCTCTACACCCGCGACTCCAAGCGCGGCGGCGCCTGGATGAACGCGATCGTCAGCCAGTCCGGTCTGCGCGGCAGCGCCCCGGTCGTGGTCAACAACCTCAACGTCCCGCAGCCCGGGGACGGCGAGCCCACGTTGCTGACGCTCGACGAGGTGACGACGCTGTTCCACGAGTTCGGGCACGCTCTGCACGGCCTGTTCGCCACGGTGACCTACCCGCACTTCGCCGGGACCAACGTGTTCCGCGACTTCGTCGAGTTCCCGAGCCAGGTGAACGAGATGTGGATCCTCTGGCCCGAGGTCCTCGACCACTACGCCCGGCACCACGAGACCGGCGAGCCGCTGGATCCCGCCATCGTGGAGCGGCTGCGGGCGACTGCGACCTTCGACCAGGGGCACGCGACCAGCGAGTATCTCGCCGCGGCGTGGCTGGATCAGGCGTGGCACCGACTCTCCGCCGAGGACACAGTGGACGATGTCGCAGGCTTCGAGGCGGCCGCGCTGGCGGACATCGGCCTCGACGACCCCGCCGTCCCGACCCGGTACTCCTCCACCTACTTCGCCCACGTCTTCTCCGGCGGCTACAGCGCCGGGTACTACTCGTACATCTGGAGTGAGGTGCTCGACGCCGACACCGTGGAGTGGTTCCGGGAGAACGGCGGCCTCACCCGCACCAATGGAGACCGCTTCCGCGACCGGCTGCTCGGCGTCGGCGGCTCGAAGGACCCGCTGGCCGCCTACCGCGACTTCCGCGGTCGGGACGCCGAGATCGAGCCGCTCCTGAAACGCCGTGGACTCGATTCCTGAGTCGTGAGACCCTGAGCGCATGGACGCATTCGCCGACGCTCCGTTCGGCCCCGCAGACACCCTGGAGCTGGGCGCCGTACCCCTGGCCGTCATCCGCCATGAGGGCATCCGGATCGCCGACCTCCGCGATGCCTTCGACTCCGGATACGCGGCGATCGGTGCCGCCTTCGCTGCGGGCACCCTGATTCCGGCCGGCCCGGCGCTCGCGATCTACCACGGCGATCCGATGGGCGTGTTCGACCTGGAGCTCGGCTTCCCCGTGCAGGCCCCACCGTCCGACCCGATCGCCACGGGCGACGGGGCAGCCATCATCCCCTCGACCCTGCCGACCGGGCAGGCCGTCGCGAGCAGCGTCTTCGGTTCGTACGACGGTCTCGGTGCCGGGTGGGCCGGGCTGGTCGCGCGCGCCGCGGAGGCGGGGCTGCACCCGCGCGGCGTCTGGATCGAGGTCTACGTCTCGGGCCCCGGTGTCGATCCCGACGAGCTCCGCACGGACCTGCTCATGCCCGTGGCCTGAGCAGGCGTTCAGGCGCTCTTGCGCTTGCGCTCCATCACGATGGTGGGCGGGGCGCCCTCGTCGACGGCGGCACGGGTGATGATCACCTTCGCGACGTCTTCGGCAGAGGGGATCTCGAACATCACCGGACCGAGCACGTCCTCGAGGATGGCACGGAGTCCGCGGGCACCGGTCTTGCGCTCGACGGCGAGGTCGGCGATCGATCGCAGCGCGTCCTCCTCGAACTCGAGCTGGACGCCGTCCAGCTCGAACATGCGCTGATACTGCTTGACGAGGGCGTTGCGCGGACCGGTGAGGATGTCGATGAGGGCGGCCTGGTCGAGCGGTGACACGTTCGTCACGACGGGCAGACGACCGATGAACTCCGGGATGAGACCGAACTTGTGGAGGTCTTCCGGGAGCACCTCGCTGAACAGGTCGAGGTCCTTGCCCTTGTCGTGCAGCGGAGCACCGAAGCCGACACCGTGCTTGCCCACGCGCGCCGAGACGATGTCCTCCAGACCGGCGAAGGCGCCGGCCACGATGAAGAGCACGTTCGAGGTGTCGATCTGCAGGAACTCCTGGTGCGGGTGCTTGCGACCACCCTGCGGCGGCACCGAGGCGACCGTGCCCTCGATGATCTTCAGCAGCGCCTGCTGCACGCCCTCGCCCGACACGTCGCGGGTGATCGACGGGTTCTCGGCCTTGCGGGCGATCTTGTCGACCTCGTCGATGTAGATGATGCCCTGCTCGGCGCGCTTCACGTCGTAGTCGGCGGCCTGGATGAGCTTGAGGAGGATGTTCTCGACGTCTTCGCCGACGTAGCCCGCCTCGGTCAGTGCCGTCGCGTCGGCGACGGCGAACGGCACGTTGAGGCGCTTGGCGAGCGTCTGCGCCAGGTAGGTCTTGCCGCAGCCCGTGGGTCCGATGAGCAGGATGTTGCTCTTGGCGATCTCGACCTCTTCGGCCTTCTGCTCAGCAGGCTGCAGGGTGCCGTGAGCGCGCACGCGCTTGTAGTGGTTGTAGACGGCGACGGACAGCGCACGCTTCGCGGGCTCCTGTCCGACGACGTACTCCTCGAGGAACGTGAAGATCTCGCGGGGCTTCGGCAGCTCGAACTCGGCGACGCCCTCGGCAGACGACTCCGCCATGCGCTCTTCGATGATCTCGTTGCAGAGCTCGACGCACTCGTCGCAGATGTACACGCCGGGTCCGGCGATGAGCTGCTGCACCTGCTTCTGGCTCTTTCCGCAGAAAGAGCACTTGAACAGGTCAGCGCTTTCACCGATGCGGGCCATGCGCGTCCTCCTCGGGGGGATCAGGATCGTTCTTCGAGCCTAACCGCTGCATACGACACCGGGCCGCATTGGCGACGAGTCGTTCGGCGGGTCCGGCGGACGACGGTGCCTCCACCGTCATTCCGCGGGGAGGCAGCCGCCGTCCATGATGTATCCGCCGACCTCGACACGGACCTCGTCGGGACGCAGTTCCCCGAAGACACAGCCGCCCTCCGGACCGTCGGCCCCGAACGCCACCGCGCGCGCATCTCCCCGGGCGACGTGATGGACGAGGCCGGCCTCGCGCAAGGCGTCCTGGACGGCGATCACGGAGATCGCGCTCTCCGTGCGCAGCGCTTCGAGACGCACGCGGAGATCCGCCACCGGCTGCTCGGCGGCCGCCCGTGCCTCGGCCGACATGTCCATCCGCTCACGATGTCGGTCGTTCTGCTCCATCGCGTGTTCCGGGTCGTACGGCGCGCACTCCGGCGGAAGCTCGGCGCCGTCCACCTGCGGGCAGGCGGCGGTGGGCGTCACGGTCGGCGTCGGCTCTCCGGCGGCGACGTCGGCCGGCGCCGCAGCGCAGCCGCCGAGAAGCAGGATCGCCGCCAGCACGAGCGTCACTCGCCCGGGGCGGGCGCGGACGCCGGAGATCGCCATCATGCCGCCATGAAACCACAGCACCGGCGTCACCCGCACGCTGCCCGCACGACGAGGGCCCCGCCGCGCGGTGCGCGACGGGGCCCTCGGTCATCCTGACGTGTCGTCAGACCATGCTCTTGGTGTGCCAGACCGTCTTGACCTCGGTGAACGCGGCGATCCGCTCCGGCGAGGCCACCACGTCGCCGGGGGCGAGCACGCGCTTCAGCGTCTCCGCCGCGGCGATCTGCATGTCGACCCACTCCAGCGCGCCCGCGCCGGCGAGATCGAGGGCGTTCACATCCTGGTGCGAGGCGAGCCACGGCGCGATCTCCGCCGGCGAGCCGGTGAGCACGTTCACCACGCCCCCTGGCACGTCACTGGTCGCGAGCACCTCGGCGAGACTGATCGCGGAGAGCGGGTACTGCTCGCTCGCGACCACGACGACGGTGTTCCCGGCGACGAGGGCCGGGGCGACCACCGACACCAGGCCGAGCAGCGCCGAGTCCTGCGGGGCCACGATGGCGACCACACCGGTGGGCTCGGGCACCGAGATGTTGAAGTACGGACCGGAGACGGGGTTCGCGTTTCCCGCCACCTGGGCGTACTTGTCGCACCAGCCGGCGTACCAGACCCAGAGATCGATCGCCTCGTCGACCTGCGCCGTGGCCGCCGAGGACGAGATGCCCTCCTGCGCCACGATCTCGTCGACGAACTGCGCGCGACGCCCTTCCAGGACCTCGGCGACCCGGTAGAGCACCTGGCCGCGGTTGTAGGCCGTCGCCCCCGACCAGCCTTTGACGGCGGCGCGCGCGGCGACGACCGCATCGCGGGCGTCCTTGCGGGAGGCCTTGGCGGCGTTGGCGAGGAAGGCGCCCTTGCGGGAGACGACCTCGTACGTGCGTCCGGACTCGCTCCGGGGGAAGGCCCCGCCGATCGCGAGCTTGTAGGTCTTCGGAACGGTCAGTCGCTTGCTCATGCTGCGGCTCCCTTGAGATAGGCGGTGAGGCCCTGGCGACCGCCCTCGCGGCCGTACCCGGACTCCTTGTAGCCGCCGAACGGGCTCGACGGGTCGAAACGGTTGAACGTGTTCGCCCACACGACGCCCGCGCGCAGCCGGTCGGCGACGGCGAGGATGCGCGAGCCCTTGTCCGACCAGATGCCGGCGGAGAGACCGTACGGGGTGTTGTTGGCCTTGGCGATCGCCTCAGCGGGCGTCCGGAAGGTGAGGACCGACAGCACCGGCCCGAAGACCTCGTCGCGGGCGATGCGGTGCGAGGCCTCGACGCCGGTGAAGATCGTCGGAGCGAACCAGAAGCCCTGCTCCGGGATCGCGCAGTCGGCGGTCCAGCGCTCGGCACCCTCGGCCTCGCCGATGTCGCTGAGCTCACGGATACGGGCGAGCTGCGCGGCGGAGTTGATCGCGCCGATGTCCGTGTTCTTGTCGAGCGGGTCACCGAGACGCAGCGTCGACAGCCGGTTCTTCAGCCGGTCGACGACCTCGTCATGGATGGACTCCTGCACCAGCAGGCGGCTGCCCGCACAGCACACGTGGCCCTGGTTGAAGAAGATGCCGTTGACGATGCCCTCGACGGCCTGATCGATCGGCGCGTCGTCGAAGACGATGTTCGCGGCCTTGCCGCCCAGCTCCAGCGTCAGCTTCTTGTTCGTCCCCGCCACGGCGCGGGCGATGTCGCGACCCACACCCGTCGAGCCGGTGAAGGCGACCTTGTCGACGTCCGGGTGACGGACCAGGGCGGCACCGGTCGCCCCGGCTCCGGTGACGATGTTCACGACACCGGCGGGGAGATCGGCCTGCTGCAGGATCTCGGCGAAGATCAGTGCCGTCAGCGGCGTGGTCTCGGCCGGCTTGAGCACGACCGTGTTCCCGGCCGCCAGCGCGGGCGCGAGCTTCCACGCGAGCATCAACAGCGGGAAGTTCCACGGGATGACCTGACCGGCGACACCCAGAGCACGCGGGTTCGCACCCAGCCCGGCGTAGTCGAGCTTGTCGGCCCAGCCCGCGTAGTAGAAGAACCAGGACGCGACGAGGGGCACGTCCACGTCGCGGCTCTCCTTGATGGGCTTGCCGTTGTCGAGGCTCTCGGCGACGGCGAGCTCGCGGGCGCGCTCCTGCACGAGGCGGGCGATGCGGAACAGGTACTTGCCCCGGTCGCGGCCGCTCATGCGCGACCAGACCTTGTCGTAGGCGCGACGGGCCGCGGCGACAGCGCGGTCGATGTCCGCGTCGTCGGCGGAGGCGATCTCGGCGATCTCCTTCTCCGTCGCCGGGGAGATGGTGCGGAAGGGGGTGCCGGAGCCGTCGACGAACTCGCCGTCGATGAACAGCCCGTAGCTGTCCTTGAGGTTCAGCACCGCCGTGGACTCCGGAGCCGGAGCGTATTCCAGGAATGACATGTCGGGTGTCCTAGTCGATCGTGACGTAGTCGGGGCCGGAGTAGTGGCCGGTGGTGAGCTTCTGGCGCTGCAGGAGCACGTCGTTGAGCAGGCTCGAGGCGCCGAAGCGGAACAGGTGCGGCTGGAGCCACTCCTCCCCCACGGTCTCGGCGACGGTGACGAGGTACTTGACCGCGTCCTTCGACGAGCGGATGCCGCCGGCGGGCTTCACGCCGATCCGCTCCCCCGTCCCGCGATACCAGTCGCGCACCGTCTCCAGCATGAGTAGCGTGGTCGGCAACGTCGCCGCCGGCTGCACCTTGCCCGTCGAGGTCTTGATGAAATCGCCGCCGGCGAGGATGCCGAGCCAGGAGGCACGCTTGATGTTGTCGTACGTGTTCAGCTCGCCGGTCTCGAGGATCACCTTGAGCGAGGCGTACGAGCCGTCCTCACGGCGGCACGCCTCCTTGACCTGAGCGATCTGATCGAACACCAGCCCGTAGCGGCCGGACAGGAACGCACCGCGGTCGATGACCATGTCGATCTCGTCCGCACCCGCGGCGACCGCTTCCGCGGTGTCGGCGAGCTTGATCGCGAGGGAGGACCGGCCGCTCGGGAAGGCGGTGGCCACCGCGGCGACCGAGATGAGGCCGTCGTCGGGGTCGCCGTGCAGGCTGCCGAGGGCCTCGACCGCTCCGGCGACCATGTCGCCGTAGACGCACACGGCCGCCACCCGAGGCGTGGACGGATCCGCCGCATCCGGGTTCTTCGCCTTGGCGACGAGCGAACGGACCTTGCCAGGGGTGTCCGCCCCCTCCAGGGTGGTCAGGTCGATCAGCTTGATGATCGTGTCCAGCGCCCACGCCTTCGACGTCGTCTTGATGGAGCGCGTGCCGAGGCCGGCAGCGCGCTGCTCCAGCCCGACGGCGTCCACGCCGGGGAGGCCGTGCAGGAAACGACGGAGGGTCGCGTCGTCCGGCTCACCGCCGAGGACGTCCACCGCCGTCCTGCGGCTGAGTTCTGTCGTCGTCACTGTTCCTCCAACAATGCTCGTGCTGTGGTCTCATCGGTCACCAGGACCCCGCACAGGCCGCTGGTCACGACCGTGCGCGCGATGTCGTGCTTGGCGGGACCCGCCGTCACGAAGATGGCCCGCGCGGCGCCGCGCAGGCGGTCGAGCGAGACGCCGACCGTGCGGGCGTCCAGCTGCGGGTCGACGATGTTGCCCTCGGCGTCGACGTAGCGCCCGAGGACGTCGCCGACGGCACCGCGACGTGCCAGCTCCTCCACGTCGGCGGCCGTGAGATAGCCGTTCTCGACGTGGGCGGAGGTCGCATCGCACGGTCCGGCGGTGAACAGGAACGCCTGGGCGTCCGCCGCCTCCTCCAGCACGGCCGCGACGGTGCGGTCGCCTTCGATGGCCTGCTTCGTCTCGACGTGCTCCAGGATCGCGGGGCTCGGCAGCAGCGAGACCTGGCCGGACGCGCGCTGGGCGATGGTCACCGCGAGTCCTGCGGCCCCTCCCGAGCGCCGGTTGAGGCTGACACCGCCGTTGAGCTGCACGACGGTGACGCCGTTCGCCCAGCCGTCGGGCAGGGCCTCGGCCACGGCGCGGAGGGTCTTGCCCCAGCTCACGCCGAGCGTGCGCGGAACCGGACGGAGGGCGGTCAGGAAGTCGGCCGCCGCCTGAGCGACGCGCTCCAGGGTGCCCTCGTCGCCCTCCGGCGAGGGGACGACCACCGCGTCGGTCAAGCCGAACCGCTCCACGAGCTCGCGTTCGAGGCCGAGCCGACGGGCGCGCGGGTGGACGATCTCGATGCGGACGATGCCGCGCTGACGCGCCTGCGTGAGGAGGCGCCCGACCTTCCAACGGGAGATCTTCAGGAGACCACCGATCTCGTCCTGCGTCTTGTCCTCGTCGTAGTACAGCTCGGCGACCCGGACCATGAGCAGATCTTCTTCCACGGTGTCCTCCTTCCTCCTCCAGGGTAGGCCGGATTCAGCGTTCGCGCACCCGTCTGCTCATATGCGCAGTCCCGCCATCCTCCCGCGCGCATCCGCCGGAGATGCGAGAAGGACGCCCGTCGATTCGACGGGCGTCCTTCTCTGCGGATGCGGACTACGCGCGCTTGCGCGAGGTGAGCACCTGGTCGACGATGCCGTACTCCAGCGCCTCGTTGGCCGAGAGGATCTTGTCGCGATCGATGTCGCGGTTGACCTGCTCGACCGGCTTGCCGGTGTGACGGGCCATGGTCTCCTCGAGCCAGGTGCGCATGCGGAGGATCTCCGCCGCCTGGATCTCGATGTCGGAGGCCTGACCGTGGCCGGCCTCCCCCATCGCGGGCTGGTGCATCAGCACGCGCGCATTCGGCAGGGCGAGACGCTTGCCGGGGGCACCGGCCGCGAGCAGCACGGACGCGGCCGAGGCCGCCTGGCCGAGCACGACGGTCTGGATCTGCGGCGCGACGTACTGCATCGTGTCGTAGATCGCCGTCATCGCGGTGAACGAGCCACCGGGCGAGTTGATGTACATGGTGATGTCGCGCTCGGAGTCCTGGCTCTCCAGGACGAGGAGCTGTGCCATGACGTCGTCGGCCGACGCGTCGTCGACCTGCACGCCGAGGAAGATCACGCGGTCTTCGAACAGCTTGTTGTACGGGTCCTGGCGCTTGAAGCCGTAGGCGGTGCGCTCCTCGAACTGCGGCAGCACATACCGGCTGGAGGGCAGGTTTCCGGCGGACTGGAACGTGGGTGTGTACATGGTGTCCTCTCGAATCCTTACTCGACGCCCGTGCCGCCGCCGCCGGTGACGTCGCTGGCGTGCTCGCGGATGTGGTCGACGAAGCCGTACTCGAGGGCCTCCTCCGCCGTGAACCAGCGGTCGCGGTCGCCATCGGCGTTGATCTGCTCGACGGGCTTGCCGGTCTGCGACGCGGTGATCTCGGCGAGGCGCTTCTTCATCGACAGGATGAGCTGCGCCTGGGTCTGGATGTCGCTCGCGGTGCCGCCGAAGCCGCCGTGCGGCTGGTGCAGCAGCACGCGGGCGTTCGGCGTGATGTAGCGCTTGCCCTTGGTGCCGCTCGTCAGCAGCAGCTGGCCCATGGACGCGGCCATGCCGATGCCGACGGTGACGATGTCGTTCGGCACGAACTGCATCGTGTCGTAGATCGCCATGCCCGCGGTGATCGAGCCGCCGGGCGAGTTGATGTAGAGGTAGATGTCCTTCTCGGAGTCTTCGGCGGCGAGAAGGAGGATCTTCGCGCAGATCTCGTTGGCGTTGTCGTCTCGCACCTCCGAGCCGAGCCAGATGATGCGGTCCTTCAGCAACCTGTCGAAGACGCTTGTCGCGACGAGGGGTTCAGCCATGTCAGCTCCTGCTTCCGTGTTTCAGTGATTCGAATCTACCGGCGCGCGCACAGCCCCTAGGTCGTGTTCGCCGTCGGCATATCAGGTGTCGCTGCCCGCGATCTCGTGCGCGTACGCCGTCATCGACCGGTGATAGCGCGGCAGGTGCGGGACGAGCGCGAGGATGGCCACCGACAGGCCCTGCGCGGGCCGGCCGGCACTCGCGAGGATGAGGGCGTGCACCACCGCGACCGCGTCCCGATACGGCCCGTCCGCCGCGATCTCCTCCTCGGCGCGGATCACCCGCAGCGCCTCGTCGTAGTCACCGAGGTTGCGCAGCGAGCTCGCGAGCTGGATCACGCACTGCGGGCGGTGCTCCTCGTCGAGGCCGAGCGCCAGGGCGCGGCGGTACAGCTCCACGGCCTCCGCCGGGCGCCCGGCGGAATCGCGAGCACCGGCGCGCTCGAACTCGGCCCTCGCGTCGTCCGCACCCCGTTCGGCGGCGAGGGCGTCGATGCGCGCGATCGTCTCGTCGCCGACCTCCTCTCCGGAGGCCTCCGCCCACACCTGCTCGATGCGGTCGTCCCAGCTCGTCATCCCGTCGTCCTTCCCTCGATGAGAAAGAGGGCGGATGCCGCAGCACCCGCCCTCTTCACTCGACCGCGCCGATCACTCGGCGGTGTCGGCGTCCTTCTTGGCCGGAGCCTTCTTCGCCGCCGGCTTCTTGGCGGCGGGCTTCTTCTCCGCAGCGGGCTTCTCGTCCGCGTCGGCATCCTTCTTGGCGGCCGCCTTCTTGGCGGGGGCCTTCTTGTTCGCGGCCGGCTTCTCCTCGGCCTCGGCGGGCTTCTCGTCCTCGGACTCGGCCTCGTCGTCGGTCACGACGAAGTCGGAGAGGTCGACGGCCTTGCCGTTGGTGTCCACGACCTTGACCTTGCCCAGGGCGATCGCGAGCGCCTTGTTCCGGGCGACCTCGCCGACCAGCGCGGGGAGCTGGTTCGAGGACTGCAGCGCCTCGACGAACTCCTGCGGCGCCATGCCGTACTGCGCGGCGGACTGGATGAGGTACTGCGAGAGCTCCTCCTGCGAGACCTGCACGTCGGCCTGCTCGGCGATCGTGTCGAGCAGCACCTGCGTGCGGAACTGCTTCTCGCTGGCCTCGGTCACCTCGGCGCGGTGCACGTCGTCCTCGAGACGGCCCTCGCCCTCGAGGTGGTTGTGCACCTCGTCCTCGATGAGCTGCGGCGGGACCGGGATCTCGATCTGCGCGAGCAGCGTCTCGACGAGCTTGTCGCGGGCGGCGGAGCCCTGCGTGAAGACGCCCTGCTGCTCGACGCGCTCGCGCAGGCTGTCGCGCAGCTCGGCGATCGTGTCGAACTCGCTCGCGATCTGCGCGAACTCGTCGTCGGCCTCGGGAAGCTCGCGCTCCTTGACGGCCTTGACGGTGACGGAGACCTCCGCCTCCTTGCCGGCGTGGTCGCCGCCGACGAGGGCGGAGCGGAAGGTGGTGTCCTCACCGGCGGTGAGCGACTCGACCGCGTCGTCGATGCCCTCGAGGAGCTCGCCGGAGCCGATCTCGTAGGAGACGCCCTCGGCGCGGTCGATCTCGGCGCCGTCGATGGTGGCGACGAGGTCCAGCTCGACGAAGTCGCCCTTGGCCGCGGGGCGGTCGACGGGGATGAGGGTGCCGAAGCGGGCGCGCATGTTCTCCAGCTCGGCGTCGAGGGCGGCCTCGTCGGCCTCCACGGCGTCGACCTCGAGGGTGATGCCCGCGTAGTCGGGGAGCTCGATCTCCGGCCGCACGTCGACCTCGACGTCGACGAGCAGGTCGCCCGAGAAGTCCTTCTCGTTCGGCCACTGCGTGATCTCGGCCGACGGGCGGCCGACGATGCGGAGCTTGTGCTCGGCGGTCGCCTCGCGGAAGAACTTGTCCAGGCCCTCGTTCACGGCGTGCTCGATGACGGCGCCGCGGCCGATGCGCTGGTCGATGATCGGAGCGGGCACCTTGCCCTTGCGGAAGCCGGGGATCTGGACGTCCCGCGCGATGTGCTCGTAGGCGTGCGCGATGCTGGGCTTGAGGTCGTCCGGGGTGACCGTGATGGTGAGCTTGACCCGGGTCGGGGTCAGCTTCTCGACGGTGCTGTTCGCCATGCTGGTGTGTTCTCCTTGTGGTTTCCGCGCAGAACGCGGCTGGAAGGTCGTGGGGTCGAGTCGGGGCGACAGGAGTTGAACCTGCGACCTCCCGCTCCCAAAGCGGGCGCTCTACCAAGCTGAGCTACGCCCCGGGGAATCCGCACGCAGATTCAGCCCAACCGAGTCTAACGGACAGGAGCATGCCCGACCGTCCGCTATGATCGATGGAGTCCGGACTCCGGTTCCGGGGGTGTAGCTCAATGGTAGAGTCTCAGTCTTCCAAACTGATTGCGCGGGTTCGATTCCCGTCACCCCCTCCACGTTGTCACCTCGGTCGAATACGCTGACAGGATCAGCTCCCGACCGGAAGGCCTGCCGAGATGAGCGCCTCGTGACCGCCCCTCCGCCGTCGGTTGCCGCGACCGCCATGGTGCCGGCTCCGGGTGGGCATCGCCTCCCGGCCGTCCTCTCCTCGCCGTCCGGCGTCCCCCGGCCGCCGCGCGACCGGCGATCGCTCAGGGGCGTCCTCGCCGGCACCGTCGGCACGGTCGCGGTGTTGACGGGTCTCGGCATCACGCAGCTCGTCGCGAACCAGGGGTACGACGAGGCCGCCAGCGGGGTCGAGGACGCCACTCGATCGGTGACCGCCCAGCAGACGGAACTCCGGCAGCGGACCGCCGATCTGATCGCGGCGACGGATGCCGGCCATGTCATCATCGACACCGGCGCGCCTGCCCTCGCCGTTCCGGAGGATCTCTGGGCGGCCCTGGACTCCGCCGTGGCGGAGGGCGAGACCACCGGCGGCGAGGCCGAGGACGTCCTCGCGACGCGGCTCCCAGCCGACGAGACGAAACCCGGCTGGTTCTGGGACCTCTTCGCCGCGACGAGCCGTCTCGCCGAGGACCAGAGCATCCTGCGCGACGTCGCCGAGTCGATGGACAGCGCCTCCGCGTCCGCCGCCGCGAGCGTGGACGCGGTGCGGACGACCGGCGTGTCCGTGCTCACCGCCGCGGCCGAGGCCGCGGGCGCCTTCGAGACCGCGCATCCGTCCACTCGCAACGCCGCCGTGATCGCTCTGCGCGGAGCCGCATCCGACGCTCTCGCCGTCACCGAGGTCGACGACGCGGCCGCGGCCGCCTATGTCGCCCTGCAGCAGGCCGCCACCGAGGTCGTCTCCGCGGAGAACGCCGAGCTCGCGGAGAAGGCCGGTCCGCTGCAGAACGCCCGCCTCGAGGTGGAGGCATTCGCGCGGTCTCTCGCGCCCGGCGTCCTGCTGGAATTCGACTGGGCCCCGCTCGTCAACGGCGCCGGGGACAACGGCAGCATGGGCGGGTACACCACCTGGTGGTGGGACGATCCGGGGCGCGCGGTCATCCAGCTGTCGGACTCGGTGGCGGAGCAGTGGCCCGCCGAACGCAGCCGCGCGCTCGTCGCCCATGAGGTGGGCCATGCCATCAGCGTGAAGTGCGAAGGCATGTACGACTCGTCCACCCAGGACAGCATCGAGAAGTGGGCGACGGCCTGGGCGATCAGCATGGGCTTCACGGACGACGCCAACGGGGTCTGGGCCTACGGGTATCCCCCGCAGAACTACATCGACGCGGCGGCCGGCTGCCGCTGAGACGGAAGAAGCCGCCGTGGTCACCACGGCGGCTTCTCCTCTCGCTCAGTCGGCGGTCACTGACCCCGACGCTCGCGAAGCTGGGTGAGGGCGTCCTCCAGGAGCTGGACGGCCTCCTCGTCCGTGCGACGCTCCTTCACGTAGGCCAGGTGCGTCTTGTACGGCTCGGCCTTGGCGACGGCAGGAGGGTTCTCCTTGTCGCGCCCGGCCGGAAGGCCGGACTGCGGGTGGTCGATGATCTCCGGGATCTCCTCCTCGGGGAGACCGGCGGCGAAGTAGCGGACCGTCTCGTTGCCGAGACCGTCCCAGTACGACACCGCGATGCGGTCGGCGTGGTAGCCGTGGTCCTGCTCCCCCATGGGACCGGAACCGACACGGGTACCGCGGATCGCGTTTCCACCGGTAGCCATCAGATCACCTCGAACTTCGTGATGAGGCCGAGCGCCACGATGGCGATGAACCACGTGAGCGCCAGGACGACGGTGAAGCGGTTCAGGTTCCGCTCCGCGAGACCGGAGGAGCCGACCGCAGTGGTCATGCCGCCGCCGAACATGTCGGACAGGCCGCCGCCGCGACCCTTGTGCAAGAGGATGAGGAGAGTCAGCAGGACGCTGGTGATGCCCAGCACGACCTGCAGGACGAACTCGAGAATTGCCACGGAAAGAGCCTTTCGCTGGGGCCGGAGCGCCCCCGTAACGGTCAAGTATACGGTGCAGCGGGGCCGGAGCCCCGCCGCACTCACACGCCGACGTGCTTCTCGAAGCGGATGATCGCCGCGAACTCGTCGACGACGAGGCTCGCGCCGCCGACCAGAGCGCCGTCCACGTCAGGCTCGCGCATGAAGCTGGCGATGTTCGCCGCCTTGACCGATCCGCCGTAGAGGATGCGGGTGCGGGCCGCCGCCTCGTCGCCGAGGACCTTCGCGATCACGCCGCGGAGCGCCGCGCAGACGTCCTGCGCCTGCTGTGGGGTGGCCGCCTGGCCCGATCCGATGGCCCAGACGGGCTCATACGCCACGACGATGTCGGCCGACGGGGAGACGCCCTGGAGCGCGGCCTCGAGCTGTCCGGCCGGAACGGCGCTGGCACCGAACTTCTCCAGGTCCTCCGCCGTCTCGCCCACGCAGATCACCGGGGAGAGGCCGTGCTTGAGCGCAGCCTTCACCTTGCCGGCCACGATCTCGTCGGACTCGGCGTGGTACTCGCGACGCTCGGAGTGTCCGATGATGACGTACTTCGCGTCGAGCTTCGCCAGGAACGCCCCGGAGATCTCGCCGGTGTACGCACCGGAGTCGTGCGCCGAGACGTCCTGCGCACCGAACGCGAACGGGATCTTGTCCGCGTCGATCAGCGTCTGCACGCTGCGGATGTCGGTGAAGGGCGGGAAGACCGCCACCTCCACGGATCCGTCCTCGTGCTTGGCGTCCTTCAGCGTCCAGTGCAGCTTCTGCACGAACGCCACCGCCTGCAGGTGATCCAGGTTCATCTTCCAGTTGCCCGCGATCAGCGGGGTACGGGAGCTCACGCCCATCCGAGGACCTCCAGCCCAGGTAGTTTCTTGCCCTCGAGGAATTCGAGGCTCGCGCCGCCGCCGGTCGAGATGTGCCCGAACTGATCGTCGGTGAACCCGAGCTGGCGGACGGCTGCGGCGGAGTCGCCGCCGCCGACCACGCTGAGGCCGTCGACCTCGGTCAGTGCCTGCGCGACCGCCTTGGTCCCCGCGGCGAAGGCCGGGAACTCGAACACGCCCATCGGGCCGTTCCAGAACACCGTCTTCGATCCGCGGATGACCTCGGCGAAGCGCGCGGCGGTCTCCGGCCCGATGTCGAGGCCGATGCCCGACGAGCCGAATGCCGTCTCCTCGATCGCGTCCGCGGCGGCCACCTCGTGGTCCGCGTCCGCACCGAAGGAGGCGGCGACGACCACGTCGGTCGGGAGCACGAGCTCCACGCCGCGCTCGGCCGCCTCGGCGATGTAGCCGCGCACGGTCTGGAGCTGGTCCTCCTCGAGGAGACTCGACGCGACGGCGTGCCCCTGTGCCTTCAGGAAGGTGAAGAGCATGCCGCCACCGACGAGGATGCGGTCCACCCGCGGCAGCAGGTGCGAGATGACTCCGAGCTTGTCGCTCACCTTGGATCCGCCGAGCACCACCGCGTACGGCCGCTCCGGGTTCTCCGTGAGGCGATCGAGCACATCGAGCTCGGTCGCGATCAGGAGCCCCGCCGCCGAGGGCAGCAGCTTCGCGAGGTCGTAGACGCTCGCCTGCTTGCGGTGCACGACGCCGAAGCCGTCGGAGACGAGCACGTCGCCGAGCTCCGCGAGCTGCGCCGCGAAGGCACCGCGCTCGGCGTCGTCCTTCGACGTCTCCCCCGGGTTGAACCGGAGGTTCTCGATCACGAC
Organism: Microbacterium sp. HSID17254; assembly: GCF_003989315.1. Lineage (NCBI taxonomy): Bacteria > Bacillati > Actinomycetota > Actinomycetes > Micrococcales > Microbacteriaceae > Microbacterium > Microbacterium sp. HSID17254. The sequence goes on along the minus strand of NZ_RBLT01000001.1, from coordinate 207,482 downwards.
GACCTGACCGTTCTCGAGGGACGCCACTGCGTCCTTCGCGGCCTCGCCCACGGTGTCGCCGGCGAAGGCGACCGGGGCGCCGAGCAGCTCGGACAGTCGCTGGGCGACCGGCTCGAGGCTGTACTGCGGGTCGGGCGCGCCGTCGGGGCGGCCGAGGTGCGAGCAGACGACGACGCGGGCGCCCGTGTCGATGAGGGTCTTCAGGGTCGGCAGCGAGGCGCGGACACGGCCATCGTCCGTGATGACCCCGTCCCGCAGGGGGACGTTCAGATCACAACGGACGATGACGCGCTTGCCCTCGAGCGAACCCAGTGAGTCCAGGGTGCGCAGAGTCATGTGTCGGAGCTCAGATGCGCTCGGCGACGTACTCGGTCAGGTCGACGAGACGGTTGGAGTAGCCCCACTCGTTGTCGTACCAGCTCGAGACCTTGATCAGGTTGCCGCTGACGTTGGTGAGCGTCGAGTCGAAGATCGACGAGTGCGGGTTGTGCACGATGTCGCTCGACACGATCGGGTCCTCGTTGTACTGCAGGTACCCGGCCAGACGCCCCTCGGCCGCAGCCTTCTTGTAGGCCTCGTTGACCTCGTCCACCGTGAGGTTCTCGCGGTCCGTGATGAGCGTCAGGTCGACGATCGAGCCCGTGGGGACCGGCACGCGGTAGGAGGAACCGCTGAGCTTGCCGTTCAGCTCCGGGAGGACGAGGCCGATGGCCTTCGCGGCACCCGTCGAGGCGGGCGTGATGTTGATCGCGGCGGCGCGGGCGCGGCGGAGGTCCTTGTGGGGACCGTCCTGCAGGTTCTGGTCGGCGGTGTAGGCGTGGGCCGTCATCATGAAGCCGCGGTCGATGCCGAAGGCGTCGTTGAACACCTTGGCCAGCGGCGCGAGGCAGTTCGTGGTGCAGGAGGCGTTGGAGATGATGTGGTCCGTCTCCGGGTTGTACGTCTCCTCGTTCACGCCCATGACGATGGTGCGGTCGTCACCCGTGGCCGGAGCCGAGATGAGGACCTTCTTCGCACCGGCGTCGATGTGCTTGCGCGCGGCGTCGGCGTTGGTGAAGAAGCCGGTCGACTCGATGACGATGTCCACGCCCAGCTCGCCCCACGGGAGGTTGGCGGGGTCACGCTCTGCGAAGGCCTTGATCTCCTTGCCGTCGACGGTGATGCTGTCGTCGTCGTACGTGATCTCGGCGTCGAGGACGCCGCTGACCGAGTCGTACTTCAGCAGGTGTGCCAGGGTCTTGTTGTCGGTGAGGTCGTTGACCGCGACGATCTCAAGGTCTGCTCCCTGCGCGAGAGCTGCGCGGAAGTAGTTGCGTCCGATGCGGCCGAAGCCGTTGATACCGATCTTGACAGACACTCAGGTCTCCCTGTTTCTCATGCGCCGAGCGCCGCCGTCGAGCGTGCGCCATGCGCGGGTTTTTTGGCTGAGATGGCGCCCCGACGAGCCGTGGGCCCGCCGGGACGCGACCCGATTACGACAGTACCAGCAGGCCGTTCGTCTGCTGACGGGCGACCTCGAGGCGCTGGGCGACGTTCTCCCAGTTGGCGATGTTCCACGCGGCCTTGACGTAGTCGGCCTTCACGTTGAGGTAGTCGAGGTAGAAGGCGTGCTCCCACATGTCCAGCTGGAACAGCGGGATGGTGCCCTGCGCGGTGTTCGACTGCTGGTCGAAGAGCTGCTGGATGATGAGGCGCGAGCCGATCGAGTCCCAGCTCAGGACGGCCCAGCCGGAACCCTGGATCCCGGTGGCGGCGGCGGTGAAGTGCGCCTGGAACTTCTCGAAGGAGCCGAAGTACTCGTCGATGGCCGCCTTGAGCTCGCCCTCGGGCTGGCCGCCGCCGTTCGGCGAGAGGTTGGTCCAGAAGATCGAGTGGTTGACGTGGCCGCCGAGGTTGAACGCGAGGTCCTTCTCGAGCTTGTTCACGTTCGCGAAGTTGCCGCTCTCGCGGGCCTCGGCCAGCTGCTCCAGGGCGGTGTTGGCGCCCGCGACGTAGGTCGCGTGGTGCTTGTCGTGGTGCAGCTCCATGATCTTGCCGCTGATGTGCGGCTCGAGAGCGGCGAAGTCGTAGGGAAGGTCGGGGAGCGTGTAGGTTGCCATATCGCATTCATCCAATCCGCGCCGCGCCGCGGCGCTTGCCGATGCTCCGCGTCGCCGATGTGCGACGGAGAGCGGACGACTTTCATCCTACTGACGACAACGCCTCGGGTGTCCGGATCCTTCCGGGGGTTGACACGCCGTCCAGGGCGGCGTCACCCGAGTCAGACGTCGAGACCGGCGGGGACGGCGGCCTCGGTCCCCGGGATGCCCTCCTGCTGCGCGCGCTTGTCCGCCATCGCCAGCAGGCGGCGGATGCGGCCGGCCACCGCGTCCTTCGTGAGCGGAGGGTTGGCGTGGTGACCGAGCTCGTCGAGACTGGCGTCGCGGTGTGCGAGGCGGAGCTCGCCGGCGACACGGAGGTGGTCGGGCACCTCGTCGGCCAGGATCTCGAGAGCGCGCTCGACCCGGGCGCATGCCGCCACGGCGGCCTGCGCGGAACGGCGGAGGTTCGCGTCGTCGAAGTTGACGAGACGGTTGACGCCGGCGCGCACCTCGCGGCGCTGTCGCAGCTCCTCCCACGCGAGAGCGGTGCGCTGGGCGCCCATCTCGCTGAGGATGGTGCGGATCGCCTCCCCCTCGCGCACGACGACGCGGGGAAGCCCGCGGACCTCGCGCGCCTTCGCGGCGACACCGAGGCGGTGGGCGGCACCCACGAGCGCCATGGCGGCCTCGGACGACGGGCAGGCGACCTCGAGCATCGCGGAGCGGCCCGGCTCGCTCAGCGAACCCGCGGCGAGGAAGGCCCCGCGCCAGAGGCCGGCGATCTCCGCACGGGATCCCGTGGTGAGGCGGTTCGGCAGTCCGCGGACCGGGCGGCGACGCTGGTCGAGCAGTCCGGTCTGGCGGGCAAGGGTCTCCCCCTGCGCGATGACGCGGACGGCCCAGCGGGCGCCGTCGTTGGCGGTGCTCGACTGCACCTGGGCGATCTCCGGGCGGACGCCGTAGATCTCGGCGAGGTCGCGGGCCACACGGCGGGCGAGGGTCTCGGCATCGACCTCCGCTTCCACCGCCACACGGCCGGCGATGGAGTGCAGACCACCGGCGAACCGCAGGATGGCCGTCACCTCAGCGACGCGCACCGTCGGGGGTGCATTGCGGATGCTGACGAGCTCAGCCTTGACGTCGGTGGTTAGTGCCACGAGACTCCTTCACGTTCACGCGCCGGGTCGCGACGCAAACCTCCAGCTTACTCGCTCGGGGGCCTATTCCCTGCCGAGGTCACGGTGGCGGACGTTGACCGCGACGCCCGGGATTCCCGCCAGTCGACGGGCGAGCTCCTCGGACATGGCGACCGAACGGTGCTTGCCGCCCGTGCACCCGATGGCGATCGTGGAGTGGCTCTTGTTCTCGCGCTGATACCCCTCGAGGACGGGCACGAGAGCCTTCGCGTAGGCGTCGAGGAACTCCTCCGCGCCGTCCCGGGAGAGCACGTACTCCCGCACGGTCTCGTCCTGCCCGGTGAGACCGCGCAGGTCCTCGTTCCAATACGGGTTCGGGAGGAAGCGCATGTCGGCCACGACGTCGACGTCGGTGGGCAGCCCGTACTTGAAGCCGAAGCTGAGCAGGGTGACCCGGTGCCGCGCCTCGCCCTCCTCCGAGAAGATGTCCGAGACCTTGGTCGCGAGCTGGTGGATGTTCAACGCCGAGGTGTCGATCACCAGATCCGCGGCCTCGCGGATCGGGGCGAGCCGGGCGCGCTCGGTCCGGATGCCGTCGAGGAGGGTGCCGTCGCCCTGAAGCGGATGCGGGCGCCGTACGGCCTCGAAGCGACGGACGAGGACGTCGTCCGAGGCGTCCAGGAAGAGCACGCGGATGGATCCCCTGGTGCGCAGCACGCGAGCGACACCCGGGAAGTCGTCGAAGAGGTTGCGGCCGCGCACGTCGACCACCGCCGCGACCTTCGGCAGCGCGTCGCCCCCCATGCCGGTGAGATCGAGCAGCGGTCGGAGGATCTGCGGCGGCAGGTTGTCGACGACGTACCAGCTGAGATCCTCCAGCGCGTTCGCCACCGTGGTCCGACCCGCGCCGGACATCCCGGTGACGATGAGGAATTCGCCCTGTTCCCCGTCAGACATCGCTCACTGCTCCTTCTCCCCCTCGGCCTCCCAGCCTAGCGAGTGGACAGGTGCGTATGGATGTTCTGGGCGAGCACCGGACCGATCCCCTGGACCTCCTGGATCTGCTGCGGTTCCGCGGCACGCAGCGCGGTGACCGACCCGAAGTGCTTGAGGAGGACCTTGATCCGCGAGGCCCCGAGACCAGGGACCTCGGCGAGCACCGTGGTGATGTCCTTCTTGCGCTTCTTGCGCTGGTGCGTGATGGCGAACCGATGCGCCTCGTCGCGAAGACGCTGGAGCAGGTAGAGGGATTCGCTGGTCCGCGGCAGGATGACCGGGAAGTCGTCTCCCGGCAACCAGATCTCCTCCAGACGCTTGGCGATGCCGCAGACCGCGATCTCCGTGTGTCCGGCGTCGCGCAGTGCTCGCGCGGCGGCTTCGACCTGCGGCTGACCGCCGTCCACGAGCAGCAGCTGCGGCGGGTAGGCGAACCGGGGCTTCCGGCGCACCCCCGCCTCGCCGACGTCTTCCGCCACCACCTCGTCGGTGGTGGGGTCGACGGTCTCCTGCTCTTCCGGGCGGTCGAGGTAGGCGAGCCGTCGCCGCAGCACCTGGTACATGGAGTCGGTGTCGTCGGTGGTCTCCGCGATGTTGAAGGTGCGGTACTGGTCCTTGCGCGGCAGCCCGTCCTCGAACACGACCATGGACGCCACCACGTTGGTGCCGCCGAGGTGCGAGATGTCGAAGCACTCGATCCGGAGCGGTGCCTCCTCCATCCCCAGCGCCTCCTGGAGATCGGTGAGCGCCTGCGTGCGCGCGACGTAGTCGCTCGTCCGACGCGTCTTGTGCCTGATCAGCGCCTGCTGGGCGTTCAGGGTGGCCGTGCGCATGAGGTCGGCGCGTTGGCCGCGATGCGCCACGGCGATCTCGACCTTCCGGCCCCGGCGCTCGCGCAGCCACACCTCCAGCTCGGAGGCGTCGTCGGGAAGCACCGGGACGAGGATGCGGCGCGGCACGTCCTGGGCCTCGCCGTACGCCTGCTGGAGGACCTGCTCCACGAGCTCCCCACCCGTGATGTCGATCTCCTTCTCGATCGTCAGGGCCCGGACGCCTCGAACGCGTCCGCCGCGGATGACGAAGTGCTGCACGGCGGCGGCGAGCTCGTCCTCCGCGATGCCGAACAGGTCGGCGTCCTCGTCGGCCGGGAGCACGAGGGCGCTCTTGCCGAGCACGGCCTCGATCGCCGAGAGCTTGTCACGGTATTTCGCGGCCGCCTCGTAGTCCATGGCCGCCGACGCCGCGAGCATGCGCTGCGTGAGCTCGCGGGTGAAGCGTTCGTCACCGCCCGCCATGAATGCGACGAAGTCGTCGACCATGGCGCGATGCTCCTCGATCGACACCGTCATCGAACACGGCCCGCCGCACTTGCCGATCTGCCCGGGGAAGCACGGACGCCCCGTCTGCATCGCCCGCTTGTAACTGGCGTCGCTGCACGTGCGGATCGGGAACGCCTTGATCATCAGGTCGATGGTCTCGTGCACCGCCCAGACCTTCGGGTACGGACCGAAGTAGCGGGCCCCGGGGATCTTCCGGTTGCGGGTGACCAGCACACGCGGCGCCTCGTCCCCGAGCGTCACCGCCATGAACGGGTACGACTTGTCGTCCCGGTACTTGACGTTGAACGGCGGATCGAACTCCTTGATCCACATGTACTCGAGCTGGAGGGAGTCGACGTCGGTGGGCACGACGGTCCACTCCACCGACGCCGCCGTCGTCACCATCCGGCGCGTGCGCTCATGCAGTGTCCGCAGCGGAGCGAAGTAGTTCGACAGCCGCTGACGGAGGTTCTTCGCCTTCCCGACGTACAGCACCCGGCCGTTGGCATCGCGGAACCGGTACACCCCCGGGTCGGTCGGGATCTCGCCCGCCCGGGGCTTGTACGGCAGCACGTCGGCCATCAGCTGGCCTTCCGCGCGGAGCGCCCCTCACCCAGGATCTCGGCGAGGAACTGGCCGGTGTGGCTCTCCTCGACCCGCGCGATCTGCTCCGGCGTGCCGGTGGCGAGGATCGTGCCGCCGCCGGAACCACCCTCCGGACCCAGGTCGATCACCCAGTCGGCCGACTTGATCACGTCGAGGTTGTGCTCGATCACGATGACCGTGTTGCCCTTGTCGACCAGACCGTTCAGCACCTCGAGGAGCTTGCGCACGTCTTCGAAGTGCAGACCCGTCGTCGGCTCGTCGAGCACGTAGATGCTCCGACCGTTGCTGCGGCGCTGGAGCTCGGTCGCGAGCTTCACGCGCTGCGCCTCACCGCCGGAGAGCGTCGTCGCGGACTGCCCGAGGCGCACGTATCCCAGCCCCACGTCGACCAGGGTCTTCATGTAGCGGTGGATGGCCTGGATCGGCTCGAAGAACTCGGCCGCCTCCTCGATGGGCATCTCCAGCACCTCGGCGATGTTCTTGCCCTTGTAGTGCACGGCGAGGGTGTCGCGGTTGTACCGCTTGCCGTGGCACACCTCGCAGTCCACGTACACGTCCGGGAGGAAGTTCATCTCGATCTTGATCGTGCCGTCGCCCGAGCACGCCTCGCAGCGTCCGCCCTTGACGTTGAAGCTGAACCGGCCCGGCTGATAGCCGCGGACCTTCGCCTCGGGCGTCTCGCTGAAGAGCGTGCGGATGCGGTCGAAGACACCGGTGTAGGTCGCCGGGTTCGATCGCGGGGTGCGGCCGATCGGCGCCTGGTCGACGTGCACGACCTTGTCGAGGTTGTCGAGCCCGGTCACGCGCGTGTGCTTGCCCGGCACCGTCCGCGCCCCGTTGAGCCGCGACGCGAGCACCTGATACAGGATGTCGTTCACGAGGGACGACTTCCCGGATCCGCTGACGCCGGTGACCGCGGTCAGCACGCCGAGCGGGAAGTCGGCCGTGACATTGCGGAGGTTGTTGGCGCGGGCGCCCACGACGCTGAGCATGCGCTTCTTGTCGATCTTGCGGCGCTTCGCCGGCATCGGGATCTCCCGACGGCCCGAGAGGTAGTCCCCGGTCATCGATTCGGTGTCGGCGAGCAGCGCCGAGTAGGGCCCGGAGTGGACCACGGCACCGCCGTTCACGCCGGCCCCCGGGCCGATGTCGACGACCCAGTCCGCGGCCTCGATGGTCTCCTCGTCGTGCTCGACGACGATCAGGGTGTTCCCGAGGTCGCGCAGCGTGAGCAGCGTCTCGATGAGCCGGCGGTTGTCGCGCTGGTGCAGTCCGATCGACGGTTCGTCGAGGACGTAGAGCACGCCGGTGAGACCGGAGCCGATCTGCGTGGCGAGGCGGATGCGCTGGGCCTCGCCTCCCGACAGCGAGCCGGCCGAACGGCTGAGGTTGAGGTAGGACAGACCGACCTGGAGGAGGAAGTCGAGGCGCAGGCGGATCTCACGGAGCACCTGCGCGGCGATCTTGGCCTCGCGGTCGGTGAGGTGCAGCTTCTCCATGAAGGCCCGGGCGTCGGCCAGGCTCAGGTGGGAGACCTCGGCGATGGAGTGACCGTGCACCTGCACGGCCAGCACCTCGGGCTTGAGACGGTCGCCGTTGCAGACCGGGCACGGGACCTCGCGGAGGTACTCGCCCCACCGGCTGCGCTGGGTGTCGGACTCGGCCTGCAGGTACTGCCGCTCGATGTACGGCACCACGCCCTCGAAACCGGAGGCGTAGCGCATCTCACGGCCGTAGCGGTTCCTCCACTTGACGGTGACCTTGTAGTTCTCTCCGCGCAGGACTGCTTCCTTGACGTCGGAGTGCAGTTCGCGCCACGGGGTGTCGAGGGAGAAGTCGAGGTCGCGGGAGAGTCCTTCGAGCAGGCGCTCGTAGTACTGGAAGAGCCCCTTGCCCTGCGTGGTCCACGGGATGATGACGCCCTCGCGGATCGAGAGGTCTTCGTCGCCGAGCATCAGATCGACGTCCACCGACATGCGGGTGCCGAGGCCCGAGCAGGCGGGGCAGGCACCGAACGGCGCGTTGAAGGAGAACGTGCGCGGCTCGATCTCGGTGAGGGTGAGCGCGTGGCCGTTCGGGCACGCGAGCTTCTCCGAGAACGTCTGCCAGGCGTCGTCGCCCTCGCCGTCCACGTAGTTGATCTGCACGACCCCACCGGCGAGACCGAGAGCGGTCTCCACCGAGTCGGTCACGCGTCCGAGGATGTCGGGCGAGGCGACGAGGCGGTCGACGACCACCGCGATGTCGTGCTTGTAGCTCTTCTTGAGCGTCGGAGGCTCGGCCAGCTGGATGAGCTCGCCGTCGACGATCGCCCGCGAGTAGCCCTTCGCCCCGAGCTCCCGGAACAGGTCGACGAACTCGCCCTTCTTCTGGGAGACGATCGGCGCGACCACCTGGTAGCGGGTGCGCTCCGGGAGCTCCATGAGCTGGTCGGCGATCTGCTGGACGGTCTGCCGCTGGATCTTCTCCCCGCACACCGGACAGTGCGGAACGCCGATACGCGCCCAGAGCAGACGCATGTAGTCGTAGATCTCGGTGATCGTGCCGACCGTGGACCGGGGGTTGCGGTTCGTCGACTTCTGATCGATCGACACCGCCGGGCTCAGCCCCTCGATGAAATCGACGTCCGGCCGGTCGACCTGACCGAGGAACTGCCGCGCGTAGGCGCTCAGCGACTCGACGTACCGACGCTGCCCCTCGGCGAAGATCGTGTCGAAGGCGAGGCTCGACTTCCCCGATCCGGAGAGGCCGGTGAAGACCACCAGCGAGTCGCGGGGGATGTCGATGTCGACGTTCTTGAGATTGTGCACGCGGGCGCCGCGGACACTGAGTTTTCCTGGGGAAGCAACGGGGACGATGGGCACCGAACAAGTCTACGAGGGGCCACGGACATCGGCTCCGAGAACGCCGAACGCCCCGGTTCCTGCGGCCGCCACGTCAGCCCGTCTCGCAGCGCGGACCGCGAGCAGGACCCCACCCAGCAGCATCGCCGCGGCGACCGGTGCCAGGAGCGCGGTCGTCCCGGTGATCTCCCGCTCGGTGAGCAGCCAGACTCCGAACGCGACCGGCTGGGTGAGCAGCTGGACCGTGAGGAAGCGGCCGGCGGTCGGAAGCAGGACCGGGAGGGCCACACGCGAGGACGGCGGCACCACGAGACTCAGCGACGCGCACACGTGCAGAGCGTGCACGCACAGCAGCGCCAGCGCCGTCCGGCCGGGATCCGGCTCCGTGAGTATCACCCCGAACGGCAGGCACGCGAGCGCCACCCAGGCGGCGAGGCTGCGCGGGATCGCGGCGGCGACGAGCGCGGCGAGCACCGCGATGCCCTGCCACAGCGGGAACGGGATGAGCAGCAGGGCCCCGCAGGCCGCCACGGCGACCATCGCGAGCCGGATGACGATGCCCGGCACCGCGGCGCCGGTGCGGAACGAGCGGACGGAACGACTCATCGGCGCCCCGTCCCCCGGCGCGTGAGACGACGCGCCGCCAGCCGCATCGCCGCATCGGCTCCGCTCGACCACGGCACCACCTCGACGCCCGCGTGGTCCAGCTCCGTCAGGATGTCGGCGCGTTCGGCGAGCAGCGTGCGAAGCGCGATCCGCTGTTCCCTGGTGAGGCGGGTCGCCTCCGGCACAGGGAGCACGTCGACCGCCACGACGGCGTGGCCCGCGGCACGCCAGCTCGTCGCCAGCCGCGCGGCGACCCCGTCGACGAACGTCGAGAGCACGAAGACGATCGAGCCGGGCGGCACCACCGGCGAGCGACGATACGAGGGGTCGGCGCCGAGGCCGGTGGCCGCGATGGCGCGGCGGAGACGGGCGAGGTGCCGCACTCCTCCACCGGACGGCAGCGACACCCCGTCCGGGGAGAGCGCGTGATAGGCGACCCGGTCCCCGACGCCGATGGCGGCCGTGGCGATCGCCAGGGCAGCCTCACGCGCGTGATCGAGCGACGTGACCCCGGAGCGATCGGCGTCGCCGCTCCCCCACGCGGCGACGACGGTACCCAGGTCTTCGGCGGTGTCGATCGCGATGACCACCGAGGAATCGCTCAGCGCATCGTCCCTGCGCACCAGCAGGTCGCCGGGGCGACGGGCGGCTCGCGCGGTCGCCCGCCAGTCCACCCGCCGGAGCTCATCCCCCGGGACGAAGGGCTGGATGTCGCGGAAGTCCCCACCCTGACCGGGGCGCGAGCCCGGATGGGCACCGTGGAGTCCGGTGAGTCGCGGCGCCACCGGGAGGGCGCTGATCCGCACGCCGCGCGGGGGCGCGTTCCAGACGACCGCCATCCGGGGAAGGAGCCCAGTGACCCACGCACCGTCGAGGTCGGATCCCCGCGCGGTCACGCCGAGCGGCTCGCTCGGACCGGAGTGCTGCAGAGCACTGCGGGCCGTGACGCACGCGGCGCCGGGCCGTACGTCCGCGAGGCCGGTGCGCCGCCCGTCCTGATCCACCGCGACCTGTACGGCGTCGGCCGTCAGCAGCACGTCCACGGTAGTCCGCACCTCCGGGCGGTCACCGTCGCCGACGGCCTGGGCCCGCAGCGCGATGCGTGCGTGTCCGGGACGGGGGCGCGAGAGGAGCGCCCAGCCCGCGGTCAGCGCCAGCGGCAGCCCGAGGGCGACGACGTCCGGACGCGAGGAGGCGAGCCCGACCGCCGCGAGGATCGCGGCGCCGGCGATGCCGAGCGCGATGACCGGCGTGCGCCGCCACGTGAGTGCGGCGGTGGACTCGGTCGCCGTCTCGTCCGTCACGGCGTCGTCGCGACCGTCGGAGGCACCGGCGTCCGAGCCAGCGCCGCGTCCACCACCGTCCGCGGATCGACGCCCTGCGCCCAGGCCTGCGGCGTCAGCGTCAGGCGGTGAGCGAGGACCGGCACCGCGATGCGCTTGATGTCGTCCGGCCGCACATACGCCCGGCCGTCCAGCGCGGCGAGCGCGCGGCCGAGGAGGACGAGCGCCTGCGAGCCGCGCGGGGACGCGCCCACGGCTACCGTCGCCGCCTCGCGGGTGGCGCGGGCGAGTTCGACGGCGTACCGCACGACGTCGGGATCGACGTGGATGCGCTCGACCGCGGCCTGGAGGCGCTGGAGGCCCTCCGCGTCTAGAACGGGTGCGACCTCGACATCCGGGCTCTGCCGCTCGACGCGGTCGAGGATGATGCGCGCCTCCTCCTCAGCGCCGGGATAGCCCACGGCGAGCCGCACCATGAACCGGTCGAGCTGGGCTTCGGGCAGCGCGTACGTCCCCTCGTACTCGATCGGGTTCGAGGTCGCGATCACGTGGAAGGGCCGTGGGAGGGCGAATCGATTGCCCTCCACCGTCACCTGGCGCTCGGCCATGGCCTCGAGCATCGCCGACTGCGTCTTCGGCGTCGTCCGGTTGATCTCGTCCGCGAGCAGCAGGCCCGTGAAGAGGGGGCCGGGGCGGAAGGCGAACTCTCCGGTCGAGGGCGAGTACACATACGAGCCGGTGACGTCGCCGGGAAGCATGTCAGGAGTGCACTGCAGCCGACGGAAGTCCAGGCCGAGGGCCCCCGCCAGACTCCGCGCGGCGAGCGTCTTGCCGAGGCCGGGGACGTCCTCGAAGAGCACATGTCCCCCGGCAAGGATCGTGGCGAGCGCCAGAGTCAGAGGCTCGTCCATCCCGACCACCGCTGTCCGGACGCCGGCGAGCACGCGGCGTCCGACGTCGGCGATCTGCGCGGTCTCATCGTTGGTCATGAAGTCTCCTCCGTGTCGGTCGGGATGCGGTCGAGGGCGTCGAGGACGCGCTCGATGTCGGCACGCTGCACGTCACGCGCGTGCAGGGACGCTCGAACGCCGTCCCCCAGAATCGCGTCGATGCGTGGGTGGTCGTCAGGATCGTCGAGGTCGAGGCCGCGATGGGCGAGGCGGCGCCTGACGACCCCCTGCACGCGCCGCACGACGACGTGCCCGGCGACGCCCGTGCGGGTGTTGATCGCCCAGGCCATCCGCGACACGTCCGAGCCGCGCGATTCCGCCCGCGGCGCCTCCGGCGGCCACACGATCGCCTCGTCGACGAAGACCTGCCGGGTGGCCGCGACCACCGCGAGCAGGAGGAGGGTCCAGGCCACGGCGAAGGCGGCAGGCACTCCGAGCACGAGGAGCACGGTGAAGAGAGCGGCCCCGATGAGGGCGCTGATCACCGTCACGACGATGCCCTTCACCGCCACCCCTCCTTGATGCCCCGGAGGGCGACCACGGCGCTCTGTCGGTCCTGCTCGTCTGCGACCAGCCCACCGAAGCGGACCCGCTCGTACAGCCCCTGGAGCCGGAGCACGTCGGCCGCGATGCTCCGGCGGGCACCGACCACCCGGGCCGTGAACTCCGCCGGCGTCTCGGCGGCTCCGCGACCGTGGCCGGCGTCGGCGGCGGATTCCTCCAGTCCGACCCACGCGGCGACGATCGCATCACCGGGATCGGGCCTCGCTGTCACGGTGCGCAACGCGGCGGAGACCCCGCGGCGGATGGCCTCCTCGTTCGGAGGTACCGCGGGAGTGCTGCCACCGTCCTCCCCGGCGGCAGCGGCGACCTCACGACGATCGAGCGGACGTGCCTGCCACAGCCGTCGGAGGAAGCGGAGGAGCTGACGCAGGACCACGAGGACGAGCGCGAGGACGGCCAGCGTCAGCAGCGCCCCGAAGACCACCCCGAGAATCTGTGCGAGAGCGGAATCACCCCAGGACTCCGGGTGCGGTGGTGTCCCGGTGGTCGACGGGACCGGGAGGACGAGGTCCTCCGGGGGCGGCGGCGTGCTCTCCGGTCGGGACGACGAGAACTGCGGGGTGCCCTGTCCCGCGGCAGCGAGCATGAGGACCCCGAACAGTCCGGCGATCGCGGCGAGGCCGAGCAGCGGCGCGGTCGCCCCTGACCGGCGCACGGCCTCCGGTGCACGGACCGGAGGCTCTGGGCGCGACATGCCTCCACCCTAGGGGCGCGGCCCGAGACGGCCCCGTTCCGCACCGGGGTGCCGCGGAACGGGTCAGCTCTGATCGGGGCGCCGCCCCGCGAAGGCCCCGAGCCCGTCACGGAGAGCGGCGATCTCGCCGATGCCCATCCCCACGGCGGCCATCACCTGCCGCGGCACATCCACGGCCCTCGCACGCAGAGCCGCTCCGGCATCGGTGAGCGTGATCTCCAGTCGGCGCTCGTCTTCACTGCTGCGCTGGCGCGTCACCAGGCCGTCGGCCTCGAGCCTCTTGACGAGGGGCGACGCGGTCGCGGGCTCCAGCGCGAGGTCGGCGGCGAGGTCGTTCAGGGTCCGCGGCGACCGCTCCCACAGGGCGAGCATCACCAGGTACTGCGGGTGCGTCAACCCGAGCGGCTCGAGGATCGGCCGGTAGATCGCCACGACGTTCCGCGCCGCCGTGACCACGGCGAAGCAGAGCTGATTCTCGAGCCGGAGCAGATCGTCGGTGTCAGTCACGGTCCCGACTATACATCTGCACGAATCATTAGTACACTAATGAACATGTCACGCGACTCCAGCCGCCCCCCTCTTCGCACCCGCATCCGCGAGGCGGGGGGCCTTTACGCCTGGGTGAACACCAACCTCGTGCGTCTCGCCGGTCCGGCCTCGGTCGGGCCGTACGAGAAGACGCCGCCGCCCAGCGCCGCGGAGCGCGCCGAACGGGCCTGTCCGCTGTGCGGCGCGCCGATGACCGAGCACGAGATCGATCGCTCGGGCCCGAAGACCCTGGTGCACTGCCCGTAAGCTCTCTCGGCGTCAGTCATCGTCATCGGCGAGCGTGGCGCCGACCGATTCTCGGGCCATGTCGATCCACGTCATGAGCGCGGCGTCGTCGGCGATCGCCGAGGCTGCGACATCGATCCAGCCGGACCCCATGGTGCGGGCTCCCATCACGGCACGCGCGGCCCCGGGCAGCGTCACGGCGACAGCCCCGTTCTCCTCATCCACGCGGACGAGAAGCGTCCCGTCCTTCCGGGCACCCACGAGGATGCGCCCCTCGTCGAGGAATGCCCTGGTCCCGAACATCCGGCGCTCCTCGATGGAAGGGTCGGCCCCGAGCAGTGCGCGGACGCGGTCTGCGAGTTCCTCTCCTGCGGCATCCATCTCGGCTCCGTCTACGCGTGCCCGGCCCGCTCCATCGACCGGAGCTCCTTCTTCAGATCCTGCACTTCGTCGCGCAGGCGCCCGGCGAGCTCGAACTTCAGCTCCGCGGCTGCCGCGAGCATCTGATCGGTGAGGTCCTGGATCGTGGCCTCCAGCTGCTGAGCGCCCTCGGCCGCGATCCCGGTGCGCCGCAGGTTCGGTGTCGGCGACTTGCCCTTGCCCGACGCGCGGCCCCGGCCGGACATCAGCTCCGCCGTATCCTGACCCTCGCGCGCCAGCACCTCTGTGATGTCGGCGATGCGCTTGCGCAGCGGCTGCGGATCGATGCCGTGCTCCTTGTTGTACGCGATCTGCTTCTCACGCCGACGGTCGGTCTCCTCGATGGCCTTGGCCATGGAGTCCGTCATGTTGTCCGCGTACATGTGGACTTCACCCGAGACGTTGCGCGCCGCGCGGCCGATCGTCTGGATGAGTGAGGTCCCGGAGCGGAGGAAGCCCTCCTTGTCCGCGTCGAGGATCGCGACGAGCGACACCTCCGGGAGGTCGAGTCCCTCGCGCAGCAGGTTGATACCGACCAGGACGTCGTACACACCGGCGCGCAGTTCGCTGAGGAGCTCGACGCGGCGCAGGGTGTCGACGTCGGAGTGCAGGTAGCGCACCCGGACGCCGTGCTCGCCGAGGAAGTCCGTCAGCTCCTCCGCCATCTTCTTCGTGAGCGTCGTGACGAGCACGCGCTCGTCCCGCTCCACGCGAAGCCGGATCTCTTCGAGGAGATCGTCGATCTGCCCCTTCGAGGGCTTGACGATGATCTCCGGGTCGACGAGGCCGGTCGGGCGGATGATCTGCTCCACCACGCCGTCGGCGATGCCCATCTCGTACTTGCCGGGGGTGGCGGACAGGTAGACGGTCTGCCCCACGCGGTTCTTGAACTCGTCCCAGCGCAGCGGTCGGTTGTCCATCGCGCTCGGCAGCCGGAATCCGTGGTCGACGAGGGTGCGCTTGCGGGACGCGTCGCCTTCGTACATCGCGCCGATCTGCGGCACCGTGACGTGGGACTCGTCGATGACGAGCAGGAAGTCGTCCGGGAAGAAGTCGAGGAGCGTGTGCGGGGGCTCGCCGGGCATGCGTCCGTCCATGTGACGCGAGTAGTTCTCGATGCCGGAGCAGAATCCGAGCTGCTGGAGCATCTCCAGGTCGAAGGTCGTGCGCATCCGGAGGCGCTGCGCCTCGAGGAGCTTGCCCTGACGCTCGAACTCCTTCAGCCGCTCCTCCAGCTCGTGCTCGATGGTGCCGATGGAGCGCTGGATGACGTCGGTGCCCGCGACGTAGTGCGAGGCGGGGAAGATCGGCACGGCGTCCAGCTTCTCGATGACCTCGCCCGTGAGCGGGTGCAGCGAGTAGAGCGCCTCGATCTCGTCGCCGAACAGCTCGATGCGGATGGCGTGCTCCTCGTACACCGGGATGATCTCGATCGTGTCGCCGCGCACGCGGAAGTTTCCCCGCGAGAAGTCGACGTCGTTGCGGTTGTACTGCATCGCGATGAACTGACGGATCAGGGCGTCGCGGTCGTACCGCTCCCCCACCTGCAGCGCGACCATGGCGCGCAGGTACTCCTCCGGAGCACCCAGGCCGTAGATGCAGGAGACGGTCGACACCACGACCACGTCACGCCGGCTCAGCAGGGAGTTCGTCGTCGAGTGGCGGAGCCGCTCGACCTCCGCGTTGATCGAGGAGTCCTTCTCGATGAAGGTGTCCGTCTGCGGGACGTAGGCCTCGGGCTGGTAGTAGTCGTAGTACGAGACGAAGTACTCGACGGCGTTGTTCGGCATGAGCTCGCGGAACTCGTTGGCGAGCTGTGCCGCGAGGGTCTTGTTGTGCGCGAGCACGAGCGTGGGACGCTGCACCTGCTCGACGAGCCAGGCCGTGGTCGCCGACTTGCCCGTTCCGGTGGCGCCGAGCAGCACGATGTCGGTCTCGCCCGCGTTGATACGGGAGGCCAGCTCGGCGATGGCCTGCGGCTGGTCACCGGCAGGGGCGTACTCGCTGATGACCTCGAAGGGGCGGACACTGCGGGTGGGCTGCATACATCAAGCGTATGCCGCCCCTCCGACATCGGGGCCGCGTCCGGCGGCGACACCGCTTCAGCTCGCGCGGAGCCGGTTCCAGAGCGCGTCCGTCTGGGCCAGCGTGTCCGCGATCGATCCTGCGGTGTCGATCACGACGTCGGCGATCGCGAGCCGCCGGTCGTCCGGAACCTGGGCGGCGATCCGTCCGCGGGCCTCGTCGGGCGTCATCCCGCGCAGGTGCACGAGCCTCTCGAGGCGAACCTCCTCCGGGGCATGGGCGACGACGATCGCATCCCAGGGGTCGTCGACACGAGCCTCCACGAGAAGCGGCACGTCGTACACGACGACGGCATCCGGATCAGCCTGGAAGGCGGCGTCGAAACGACGCTGGGACTCGGCCCGTACGGCCGGGTGCACGATGGCGTTCAGCTGTGCGAGACGGCCCGGATCGGCGAACACGGTCGCACCGAGAGCGGCTCGGTCGAGCGACCCGTCTTCGGCGATGACCTCGTCACCGAACGTCCGCGCGATCGCGCCGAGCACCTCGGATCCGGGCGCCTGCACCTCGCGCACGATCCGATCCGCGTCGACGACCACCGCGCCGAGTTCGGCGAGCCGGTTCGCGATGGTGGACTTTCCCGACGCAATGCCTCCGGTGAGAGCGATGAGCGGCATCCGACCATCCTGCCACGCCTGTCCGAGGGCGGCGCACGACGCTGCCGCGGAACAATCGGGAAAGCTTCGGTCCCTCTTGAGGAAGACTTGACGGTCCCCTGAGGTGCGCTGCGTAACGTCGAAGCCATGACGAACACGGATGCCCCCGCACGCCCTGACCGCACCGAGCGACGCTCCCGGCGGCGCCCGATCATGGCGTTCGCGCTGGCCGTGCTCGCGACCGGAGGGATCGGTGCCGCGCTCACGAGCGCCGCGTGGACCGACAACACCTTCTTCAGCGCCCCGGCCGCAGGAGCCACCTTCAACCTCCAGGGTTCCACCGACGGGACCACCTGGAAGGAGTCGGCCGCGAAGAACAGCATCGAGCTCGTCGTGCCCGCGGAGAAGCTGGCCAACCTGCTCCCGGGCGAGACCCGCACGATCAAGCTCTGGGTGAAGAACGCCAGCTCCGTCAACGCCGCACTCACCTCGACCGTCGAGTACGCCCCCGGCAACACGGCGACGGACTTCACGGTCAAGCCGACGGCGACGATCACCGGGCTCGCGGCGTCGCTGACCTCCTCCGGCTCCACGGCGACCGATGAGTTCGACCTCGTCGTCACCACCCCGGCCGACTGGCCGACGAGCAACCAGGGCAAGACCGGCACGATCCTCGTCACGGTCTCCGCCACCGCCACCAACTGACCCCTCGCCCCGCAGCAGAGAACGAAGAGACGAACCGTGGTGCAGATCCTCCGCCGGCTCGCCCTGCCCGTGCTCTGGGCGCTGGCTGCCACGGGCGTGGGCTGCGGCGTCGTCTGGGGCGCCACGGCGATCGGGCTCATCCAGCCGCTCGTCGTGATCTCGGGCTCGATGGAGCCCGGGATCATGACGGGCGATCTCCTCATCGCCACGAAGGTCCCCGCCGACTCTCTGGAGGTGGGCGACGTCGTCAGCCTTCGGAGCGCGCTGACCGACTCCCTGGTGACCCATCGCATCACCGCCATCGAAGCCGCCGACGGCGCGCGCACGATCACCATGAAGGGCGACAACAACGAGTTCTCCGACGCTCTCGACTATCCGGTCACCGGCGATGTCTGGAAGCCGGCGGTGCAGCTTCCCGGTTGGGGGACCGCCATCATGCGGATGACCACGCCCGCCGTCGCCGTCCCGCTGCTCCTCGGACTCCTGGGGCTGCTCGGCCTGAGCATGATGAGCCCTGGGGAGCGACCGGCGCGGAAGCCGCTGACCACGTGATGCCGGCACGACGGGTGTCCCCGATGGCCGGCTTCGCGGTCGCGATGGCGTTCGTCTTCCTGGCCGTCGCCCAGGGAAGCGTCTCGACCACTACCGCGGCGTGGACGGATCGGACCGTGGTCACGGCGACGGTGACGTCCGCCTCGGCATGGTTGTCGCCGTTCGCGGGGAACACGTGCAAGGCCTACAGCAGCCAGTCGGCAGCTCCCACCAGCTGCGCGATCACGGCGATCCGCTACGAGGAGATCAGCGACACCTCCGGCCACTTCTACATCAGCACGAACGCCCCGGGCGGGTCGCACCACGTCGACGTCGACGTGGATCTGAAGAAGGCGACGGGCCTTCCCCGGACGTGGACCTCGTGGACCGCTGCGGGGGTGCTCCCGGGCAGCCACGTCACGCCGGACCCCGCGTGGACGTGCTCCTCGTTGCCCCGGCTCACCGGCCGCAGCCTCGACTGGCACCTCACCGACCTTCAGGTTGCCGTGACGCTGCAGCGCACCACGGCGAACACGATCTGCACCTGAGCCTCCTGGGCACGGCGCGGCTCCCCTCAGCGCGCGAGCAGCTGCCGTCGGGAGCTGATCACCCCGGTGTCGAAGCCGGCGAGATGCAGGCCGCCGTGGAAGCGGGCGTGCTCGATCTTGATGCAGCGGTCCATGACCACCGAGAGCCCCGCCGCCTCCGCGATCGCGGCGGCTTCCTCGTTCCAGGAGCCGAGCTGGAGCCACAGGGTCTTCGCGCCGCTGTCGATCGCCTCCTGCGCGACCCCCGGGAGGTCGTCGTGACGACGGAACACGTCCACGATGTCGGGCTGCACGGGCAGGGCACTCAACGACGGGTAGACCGGCTGGCCGAGGATCTCGGTCTCCCTCGGGTTCACGAGATAGACGTCGTAGGCCGTGCTGGACAGCAGGTAGGTCGCGACGAAGTACGAGGCCCGTGACGGATTCCCGGAGGCACCGACGATGGCGATCGATCGCGCCCGCCGCAGCAGTCCGAACCGCTGCGGCTGCGAGGGCCCGGTCCAGGTGCGGCCCGGCTCCACGGCAGCGGGAAGCGCGCAGCTGGCGGCATCCGTGGTCGGCGGGATGGCGCAGGCGTCGCCGGCGGAGGTCGTGCTCATCGGTGGGCTCCCGTCGCGAGGGTGAGGGCCTGGTCGAGGTCCCAGATGATGTCCTCTGCGTCCTCCAGGCCGACGGAGATGCGGATCAGGTCGGGACGCACGCCCGCGGCGACGAGCTGCTCCTCGGTGAGCTGGCGGTGCGTGGTGGAGGCCGGGTGGATCACCAGGGTGCGGGCGTCGCCGATGTTGGCGAGGTGGGACGCGAGCTGCAGGTTCTCGATGAACGCCTCCCCCGCGGCGCGGCCGTCCTCGGCGGCGACCCCGAACGCGAACACGGATCCCGGTCCCAGCGGCAGGTACCGCGCGGCACGCTCGTGATGCGGATGACCTTCCAGCCCCGCCCAGGTGACGTAGGACACGCGGGGGTCGGCGGCCAGCCACTCGGCGACGACCCGGGCGTTGGCGATGTGGGCGTCGATGCGCTGCGGCAGCGTCTCGACGCCCTGCAGGAGCGCGAAGGCCGACTGCGGGCTCAGCGCCGGCCCGATGTCGCGCAGCTGCTCGGAGCGCAGCTTGGTGAGGAATCCGTACTCGCCGAAGTTCCCCCACCAGGAGATCCCGCCGTAGGAGGCCACCGGTTCGGTCATCTGCGGGAACTTGCCGTTCCCCCAGTCGAAGGTGCCCTTCTCGATGACCACGCCGCCGAGGGTCGTGCCGTGGCCGCCGAGGAACTTCGTGACCGAGTGGATGACGATGTCCGCCCCGTGTTCCAGCGGGCGCGCGAGGTACGGGGTGGCCAGCGTGGCGTCGACGACGAGCGGCACCCCCGCCTCATGCGCGACGGCGGCGAGACCCGCGATGTCGGCGATCTCGCCCGACGGGTTCCCGATCATCTCGACGTAGACGACCTTGGTCTCCGGACGGATGGCCGCGGCGAAGTCGGCCGGGTCGGAGGAGCTGACGAACGTCGTCTCCACGCCGAACCGTCGCAGGGTGACGTCGAGCTGCGTCACCGTGCCGCCGTAGAGCTGCGCGGCGGCGACGACATGATCGCCCGCGCCCACGAGGGCGGCGAACGTGATGAACTCGGCGCTCATCCCGGAGGCGGTCGCCACGGCCCCGATACCGCCTTCCAGCGAGGCCAGCCGCTCCTCCAGGGCGGCGACGGTGGGGTTGCCGATGCGCGAGTAGATGTTGCCGTACTTCTGCAGCGCGAAGAGGTTCCCGGCGTCGGCCGCATCGTCGAAGACGAACGACGTCGTCTGGTAGATCGGCACCGCCCGCGCTCCGGTGGCGGCGTCCGGTGTGCCGCCGGCGTGCAGAGCGCGGGTGCGGAACCCGAAGCGGTGGTCCTCGGTCATGATGTCCTCGATTCTGCGGCGAGAGCGCCGGCGATGTCATCGACGGCCCAGGGGTTCTGCAATGACGTCGTGTCGCCGAGGGCCTGCGGAGTGCGTCCCGCGCGCCGATCCTGTTCGGCATCCCAGAGCTGCGCGAGCAGGCGGCGCATGATCTTCCCCGAGCGTGTCTTGGGCAGGTCCGGCACGACGACGACGTGCTTCGGCTTCGCGACCGGACCGATCGCGCGGGCGACCTCAGCGCGCAGCGCGTGCGCGTCGATCTCCGCCCGGCCGGACGGGGTGACGAACGCCACGACCGCCTGCCCGGTGACAGGATCCGCCACGCCGGCGGACCCGGCTTCGCCGACCGTCTCGTGCGCCACGAGCGCCGACTCGATCTCGATCGTCGAGAGGCGATGACCGGACACGTTCACGACGTCGTCGAGCCGGCCCAGGATCCAGATGAACCCGTCGGCGTCCCGGGCCGCCCCGTCTCCGGCGACGTAGTAGCCGCCGTGCGCGCCCACGCCGGCGTACGCGGACCAGTACGCGTCGCGGTAGCGCTCCGGGTTCCCCCAGACGGTCCGCGCGATCCCCGGCCACGGGCGCCGGACGACCAGCGTCCCGGATCGGCCCGGCGCCACCTCGTCCCCGTTCTCGTCGACCACCGCGACGTCGATGCCCGGAAGCGGGACCGACGCAGAGCCGGGCTTCAGCGGCGTGATGCCGGGCAGGGGGGCGATCATCGCGGCGCCGGTCTCCGACTGCCACCACGTGTCGATGACGGGGAGCTCCTCCCGCCCGAAGTTCCGGCGGAACCACACCCAGGCCTCCGGATTGATCGCCTCGCCCACCGTGCCGAGCAGTCGCAGGGTCGACAGGTCGTGACCGCTCGGCAGCTCGTCGCCGAACCAGGTCATGAACGTCCGGATGAGCGTCGGGGCCGTGTAGTAGACCGTGACGCCGTAGCGCTCGATGATCTCCAGGTGCCGCTCGCGGCGCGGAGTGTCCGGCGTGCCCTCGTAGATGACCTGGGTGAGCCCGTTCGACAGCGGCCCGTAGATCTCGTAGGTGTGGGCCGTGACCCAGGCGAGGTCGGCCGTGCACCAATGGACGTCGTCGGGTTTGGCGTCGAAGTGCGCCCAGTGCGCCCAGCTCGCGTGGGTCAGGTAGCCACCGGAGGTGTGCACGAGGCCCTTGGGCTTCCCGGTCGTGCCGGAGGTGTAGATGATGAAGAGCGGGTGCTCGGCGTCGAAGGCCTCCGCCCGATGCGCGGTGGGAGCCGTGTCGACGACATCGTGCCACCACACGTCCCGGCCTTCGGTCCACGGGACGCTCTGTCCGGTGCGACGGAGCACGAGGACGTGTTCGAGGTCCGGCAGTCCCGCAGCGGCGGCATCGGCGGCGGACTTGACCTCGGTCGCCGTCCCCCGCCGGAACTGGCCGTCGCTGGTGACGAGCAGCTTCGCCCCGGTGTCCTCGAGCCGGAACCGCACGGCCTCCGCGGAGAACCCTCCGAACACGAGCGAGTGGACGGCTCCGATCCGCGCGCACGCGAGCGTGATGACCACGGTCTCCACGAGCACAGGGAGGTAGATCACCACGCGGTCCCCCGGTCGGATCCCGAGGTCTTCCAGCGCGTGCGCCGCCTGAGCCACACGACGCTGCAGGTCGGCGTAGGTCACCGAGATCCGGTCGCCGGGCTCCCCTTCGAAATGCAGCGCGACCTTGTCTCCGCGTCCGGCGTCGACATGACGGTCCACGCAGTTCACCGCGACGTTCAGCCGTCCGCCGAGGAACCACCGCGCCGCGGGGACGGCACCGTCGACGGGCGGCTCCCACTCGTGCACGGCCGTCCACGGCTCGGCCCAGTCCAGTCGGCGCGCCGCGTCCTCCCAGAAGGCCAGAGGATCAGCGGCCGCGCGCTCGTAGGCGTCCGCGGTCACGTTGGCGTCGAGGAACGCGGGCGACGGAGGATAGACCCGTTCCTCCTGCAGCCGAGCCTCGGTCGTCGTCACGTCCATCGCCGCAGCAGGTACTTCTCCAGCAGCGCGAGCACGCCGTTGGTGATCGTGCCGAGCAGCGCGAGCAGCACGATCGAGAGCAGGATGCGGTCGACGCGCCCCGTGCTCTGGGAGTCGGTCAAGAGGAAACCGAGCCCCATGGACGAGGCGATCAGCTCGGCGGCGACCAGGAACAGCCACGCCTGGGCGAGCGCGAGGCGCAGGCCCGCGACGACGGACGGCACGACGGCCGGGAGCTGCACGGTGCGGAACAGCGACCATCCGTGCAGGCTGAAGGAGCGTCCCGCCTCGACGAGCTGCGGGTCCACGTGCCGGAGCGCGGAGGCGACGGTCGTGTAGACCGGGAAGAACGCACCGATCGCGATGAGGGTCACCTTGGACTCCTCGCCGATCTGCATCCACAGGATCAGCAGCGGCACCCAGGCGAGCGACGGCACCGCGCGAACCGCGGCGAGGGTCGGGCTGAGCAGCACGTCACCCCAGCGTGAGAGCCCGACGATGCCGGCTGCGGCGAGGCCGACGACCGAGCCGATCGCGAACCCGAGCAGCACCCGCTGGACGGAGATGGCGATGTGGGTCCAGAGCTGTCCGGACTCGGCGAGTTCCACCCCGGCCTGGAAGACCGACGCCGGCGCCGGGAGGCGGTACGGCTCGATGAGACCGGCCGTCGTGACCACCTGCCAGGCGATGAGGATCGCGGCCGGGAGCAGGAGACCCGCGACGATCCGCACGACGGGCGGCAGACCACGCCGTGATCCTCCTGTCCCCCGCCGGGGAGCACCCTTCGCGAACTCGAGCGCGTCCCGCGATTCCGCCGGGACGACCACCCGATCCTCAAGACCGGTCACTCGTCTGCGCCCGCCTTCGTCGCGAAGGTGTCGTTGATGATGCTGGACAGCGCCTTGTCGACGGATTCCTGCCCACCCTGGACGTCGCCGGACTCGACGAGCACCGGAGCGATCTTCTCGAGCACCGCGAGCTGGTCGTCACCGGGGACGCCGTCCACGTCGAGGTTCGACCGCTCCTGGATGACCGTGGTCGCGACCTCGAGGTCGATACCGGCGACCTCTGCCAACAGGGCGGCGGTCTCCTCCGGGTTCTCCAGCGCCCACGCACGCGCCTCCTCGTAGGCGTCGACGACGGCCTGAGCGAGGTCGGGGTGGTTGTCGATGAAGTCCTCGGTCGCGTTGAGGAAGCCGTACGTGTTGAAGTCGACGTTGCGATAGATGAGCTTGTCGCCCGACTCCTGCTCCGCGGCGGCCATGATGGGGTCGAGACCCGCCCATGCGTCGACGGAACCGCCGTCGAGCGCCGCGCGCCCGTCGGCGTGCTGGAGGTTCTGCACCTCGACGTCGGCCAGCGACAGCCCGCCCTCCTCCAGGGCCTGGAGAAGGAAGAAGTAGGGGTCCGTGCCCTTGGTGGCCGCGACGGAGGCGCCCTTGAGATCCTCCACCGAGGTGATGTCGCTGTCGGGCCCGACGACGATGGCCGACCACTCGGGCTGGGAGAAGATGTCGATCACCTGGATGGGCGAACCGTTCGCGCGGGCGAGCAGCGCGGCCGAGCCCGCCGTCGATCCCACGTCGACCGAACCCGAGCGGAGGAGCTCGTTGGCCTTGTTCGAGCCGGCGGACTGCACCCATTCGACGGTGACGTCGTCGCCGAGGATGTCCTCCAGGATGCCCTGGTCGCGGATCACGAGGCTGAGCGGATTGTAGGTCGCGAAGTCGATGGACAGCGTGTCCGCCGACCACTCGCCGTTCCCGGCCGGGGTGGACTCGGCCTCGGCGGACGCGTTCTCCCCGGCGACGCAGCCGGTGGCGACGAGCATCATCGTCCCGGCGACGGCGATCGCAGGGATGATGCGGCGGGTGATGGTGCTCATCGGGTCTCCTCGGGGGTGTGGTGGTGCGTGTCGACGCCGAGCCCTTCGAGGAGCTCGGCGCGCAGGTCGGCGAGGCCGCGGTCGGCGCGATCTCGGGGGCGGATGCCGGGGACGCGGATCGTCCGCGCGACGGACGACGCGGTGTCGTCCGCGTCGCCGACGGTGCGCAGCAGCAGCACGCGGTCGGCGAGATAGAGCGCCTCCTCCACGTCGTGGGTCACGAGCAGCACCGTGGTGGGCTCGGCCGCGTGGATCTTCAGGAGCAGGTCGTGCATGCGGAGGCGCGTGAGGGCGTCGAGCGCGCCGAACGGCTCGTCGAGCAGCAGGACTCCGGGGTTCCTGGCGAGAGCCCGGGCGAGGGAGGCCCGTTGCGCCATGCCTCCGGATACTTCACGGGGGCGCTGGTCGGCGGCGTGCTCGAGTCCCACGAGCTGCAGGAGTTCGCGGACCCGGGCGCGTCCGGCGCGGCGGGAGACGCCCCGGGGAAGACCGAGCTCGACGTTCTGCGCGAGCGTACGCCACGGGAGCAGCCGCGGCTCCTGGAACGCGATCGCCGTGCGCTCGTCGACGTCGGCGACACCGGAGCCGTCCAGACGGATCGTCCCGCGCGTAGGGGTGTCCAGTCCGCCGATGAGGCGCAGCAGCGTCGACTTCCCACACCCGGACGGACCGACGACGGCGACGATCTCCCCTGCGGCGATATCCAGGTCGATGCCGCGGAGCACCTCGCGTCGCCCCTGAGCGAGCGGGAACGACCGCGCGACGCCGTCCAGGCGCACGGGTTGTGCGGAGCCCGACGTCGTCGGGGCCTCAGCGGTGCGCGACACAGCGGGCAGGAGGGCGGTCATGTCCCCATGCTGTCGGAGGCTCCGGAATGTTACGAATGCGGTCGTAACGTTGCGTCACGCAGCTGCTCCGCCGGATTCCGGCCATGCCAAAAGGGCCGCCACACCCGCCGTGAGGCGGGGTGACGACCCTTTTCGGAGTGGTGCTTAGGAGTTGCCGCCCGAGAGCTTCTCGCGCAGAGCCGCGAGAGCCTCGTCGTCGGCGAGCGTGCCGGCGCCGGCCGACTCGCTCGAGAAGGACTGGCCGCCGAAGTCGTCGCCGGCCGCAGCCTCGGCCTCGGCCGCCTTCGCGACCTGAGCCTTGTGCGCCTCCCAGCGAGCCTGGGCCGCAGCGTACTCCTGCTCCCATGCCTCGCGCTGGGCGTCGAAGCCTTCCTTCCACTGACCGGTCTCGGCGTCGAAGCCCTCCGGGTACTTGTACTCGCCGTTCTCGTCGTACTCGGCGAGCATGCCGTACAGGGCCGGGTCGAACTCGGTGCCGTTGGGGTCGACCGACTCGTTGGCCTGCTTCAGCGACAGCGAGATGCGACGACGCTCGAGGTCGATGTCGATGACCTTGACGAAGACCTCTTCGCCCACCGACACGACCTGCTCGGCCAGCTCGACGTGCTTGCTGGAGAGCTCGGAGATGTGCACGAGGCCCTCGATGCCGTCGGCGACGCGGACGAACGCACCGAACGGAACGAGCTTGGTGACCTTACCCGGCGTGACCTGACCGATCGCGTGGGTGCGGGCGAAGACCTGCCACGGGTCCTCCTGCGTCGCCTTCAGCGACAGGGAGACGCGCTCGCGGTCGAGGTCGACCTCGAGGATCTCGACGGTGACCTCCTGGCCCACCTCGACGACCTCGGAGGCGTGCTCGATGTGCTTCCAGGACAGCTCGGAGACGTGCACGAGGCCGTCCACGCCACCCAGGTCCACGAACGCACCGAAGTTGACGATCGAGGAGACGACACCCTTGCGGACCTGACCCTTGTGCAGGTTGTTCAGGAACGTGGTGCGCGACTCCGACTGCGTCTGCTCGAGCAGCGCGCGGCGGCTCAGGACGACGTTGTTGCGGTTCTTGTCGAGCTCGAGGATCTTCGCCTCGATCTCCTGGCCGAGGTACGGCGTGAGGTCGCGGACGCGACGGAGCTCGATGAGCGAGGCCGGGAGGAAGCCACGGAGGCCGATGTCGACGATGAGTCCACCCTTGACGACCTCGATGACCGTACCGGTGACGACGCCGTCGTTCTCCTTGATCTTCTCGACGTCTCCCCAGGCGCGCTCGTACTGCGCGCGCTTCTTGGAGAGGATGAGGCGGCCTTCCTTGTCCTCCTTCTGGAGAACCAGGGCCTCGACCTCGTCGCCGACCTTGACGACCTCGTTGGGGTCGACGTCGTGCTTGATCGAGAGCTCGCGCGAGGGGATGACACCCTCGGTCTTGTAGCCGACATCGAGCAGGACCTCATCGCGGTCGATCTTGACGATCGTGCCCTCGATGATGTCGCCGTCGTTGAAGAACTTCAGGGTCTTCTCGACCGCGGCCAGGAAGTCCTCAGCAGATCCGATGTCGTTGATGGCGACCTGCTTGGTGGCCGGGGCGGTCGTTGCGGTAGTCATGTAGTGGGTTGTCCTTGTGAATGGATACTCGGGCTGCGGAGCATGGCCGCGCACGGCCGGGATGTGCTTCGCAGCAGGTGGATTGTGGTGTGTTCGTCACCTGGGCATGCGTGTACACGCCACGAGTGACAGTTCAGGCTATCAGAAGTTGCCGTCCGCGAAAGAGCGGATTCGTGCGAGCTTCTCTGTGGATAACGTCGGCGCCGCTCCGTCCATTCCGCGTACGGTGGCCCGGTGATGTCGCCCACCGCTCTCCGCATGCTCGCCGTGCTGGCCCTCGGCGTCTCGGCCCTGTCCGCCTGCGCCCCCACTCCGGAGCCCACGCCGACCCCCTCCCCCGCCTTCGCCTCCGAGGAAGAGGCCTTCGCCGCCGCCGAGGCCACCTTTGCCGAGTATGTCGACGCGCTCAACCACGTCGATTTCTCCAATCCCACAACCTTCGATGCGGTCTTTGACGTCCTATCGGGGCAGGCTTCCGAGTCCACCAAGCGTGCCTTCAGCGAACTTCACGCGGAGGGAGTTCGCTCCTCGGGATCAACCAAGTTCACATGGGTAAAGGAGCTGTCTGCGGACGCCGACACTGGTGAAGTTCGAGCTCGCGTTTGCATCGATGTGAGTGGAGTGGATGTTGTCGACGAGCAAGGGGCATCAATCGTTGCCCCGGACAGACCCGCTCATCAGCCCACAGTGGTCACTTTTTCCGCCGGTGCCGAGAAAGCCTCAACCATCTCCGACTTACAAAATTCCGAGGAGTTCGCGTGCCCATCCTGAGGGTGATCGTCACCGCGACACTCTTCATGACCGGCTTCGTCGTGCCATCCAGCAACGGATGCAACGCCGCTGTGTCGTTCATCACAGGGTGCTCCGCAGGAAGCAGCCTGACGCTTGCCGCGAGCGACATGCACTCGGCTTCAACTCGGCCGGGTGCCGAGGTGTCAAAAGATCCCTCCGCCCCAGAACCAAAACGCGAACCGTGCAAGACGGACACGGCGCTGAGCCGGTCGTGCGGCATGTACGGAGTGCGGGTGACGGAGGAGTCCGAGCACCCGCTCACGATCGAGGACCTCGCACGGTTCGCGCCGGACCCCGTGACGACGACCGCGGAGCCCGGGAACGCCGGCGTCGTGGGGATGGCGACGAACTTCGTGGCGACCGTCGCGGCGCACACGGCGAGCGGCACACTCCTCGACCGGCCGGTGACGGTGCGCTTCACACCCGCACGGGTCGTCTTCGACCACGGCGACGGGACGACGGCCACCGCGCCGGACGGCGGCCGCACGTGGGCGACGCTCGGCCAAGCGCCCTTCACCGCGACCCCCACGAGCCACGTCTACACCCGACGCGGCATCTACACGACGAGGACGACGGTCGCCTACACGGCGGAGGTCGACGTCGGCGGGGGCTGGTTCCCGGTGTCCGGCGAGCTTTCGGTCGATGGCGCATCAAGGCAGATCCGCATCTACGAGGCGACCACCGCGCTCGTGGCACGGACGTGTGAAGAACGACCCGCGGCTGCGGGCTGCTGAGCACCCCGTGGGGCACGCTCTACCCTGAATCCATGACCCGCGCCGAACGCCTCATGCTGCTCGACACCGCCAGCCTCTACTTCCGCGCGTTCTACGGCGTCCCCGACAAGGTGACAGCCCCCGACGGCTCCCCCATCAATGCGGCGCGCGGCCTGCTGGACATGATCGCGAAGCTCGTGACCACCTATCAGCCGACCCACGTCGTGGCGTGCTGGGACGACGACTGGCGCCCGCAGTGGCGAGTGGACCTCATCCCCAGCTACAAGACGCACCGCGTGGTGGAGGTCGTGGCGGGTGCGCCCGACGTCGAGGAAGTGCCCGACCCGCTGGAGGCGCAGATCCCGCTGATCCGCGAGACGCTCGCGGTCCTCGGCATCCCGATCGTCGGCGTCGCCGAGCACGAGGCGGATGACGTCATCGGCACCCTCGCGACGCACGCGACGATGCCCGTCGACATCGTCACCGGCGACCGCGACCTGTTCCAGCTCGTCGACGACGAGCGCGACGTGCGTGTGATCTACACGGCGCGCGGCATGAGCAACCTCGAGGTCGTGACGGACGCCACTGTGGTCACCAAGTACGGGGTGCTCCCCTCGCAGTACGCGGACTTCGCGACGATGCGCGGCGATGCGTCGGACGGACTCCCGGGCGTCGCCGGGATCGGCGAGAAGACCGCCGCCACCCTGCTGCAGAAGCACGGCGACCTCGTCGGCATCCGGGAAGCCGCGGAAGCGGGCGAGGGCATGAGCGCCGGCATCCGCGCGAAGATCCTCGACGCGCAGGCGTATCTCGATGTCGCCCCCACGGTCGTCGCCGTCGCCACGGAGCTCCCGATCACCGCTCCCGATGTCGCGCTGCGAGCCCTCACGCCGGACGAAGCGGCGGAAGCCACGGCCCTCGCCGAGCGCTGGAACCTCGGAAGCTCGATGACACGGGCCGTCACCGCGGTCACCGCGGCCGCGAGCCAGATCACCGAGGGCTGACGCGGCCGGACCTCACTCCGCCCAGGCGAGGAGGCGCGACAGACCCCACGTCGTGACGATGCGCGACGCCGGCACCCCGGCGCGCTCCGCACGTTCGGCGCCGTGGTCCAGCAGAGAGAGCTGTCCGGGAGCGTGCGCGTCGGAGTCGATCGAGAAGAGGCATCCGGCCTCGAGCGCGATCGCGATGAGCTCGTCCGGCGGGTCCTGACGCTCGGGCCGCGAGTTGATCTCGACCGCCACCCCGTTCTCCGCGCACGCCGCGAACACCGCGGCGGCATCGAAGGCCGAGGGCGGGCGCGTGCCCCGGTCGCCCTGGACGAGCCGGCCGGTGCAGTGTCCAAGGACGTTCACCCGAGGATGCGAGACAGCCGCGATCATCCGCGCGGTCATCGCCCGTCCGTCCATGCGGAGCTTGGAATGCACCGAGGCGACGACGATGTCCAGGTCCGCGAGGAGGGCGTCCTCCTGATCGAGCGCTCCGTCTTCCAGGATGTCCACCTCGATGCCGGCGAGCAGTGTGAAGCCGTCCCCCGACTGCGCCCGCACCTGCGGGATCTGCTCGCGGAGCCGCTCCGCCGACAGCCCTCGCGCCACACGGAGGCGTGGAGAGTGGTCGGTGATGGCCTGGTACTCGTGGCCCTGCGCGCGGGCGGCAGCGGCCATCACCTCGATGGACGTCGTCCCGTCCGACCACTCGGTGTGGGCGTGCAGGTCTCCGCGCAGCTTCCCGCGGAGCACCGACACCTTCTCCGGTTCGACGTCACCGCGGAGCTCCACGAGGTACTCCGGCACCTCTCCTGCCTGCGCCTGGCGGATGACGGCGAAGGTCGACTCCCCGATGCCCTTGGCTGCGCGGAGACGCGTCGGGTCGCCCTGCACGTCGGACGGAAGATCCTGGAATGTGGCCGCCGCCTGGCGGAACGCCTTGGCCCGGTAGCGTGACGCCCGCTCGCGCTCCAGCAGCGAAGCGATCTCGAGCAGCGCGTCGACCGGGTCCATGCTCACTCCTTCGGCGCGGCCAGCTCGCGACTGACGCCGATCCACTGATCCAGCTTGGCCAGCGCGCGCCCGTCGTCCACCGCGGCGGACGCACGGGCGAGCGCATCGCGGAGCCGCTCGAGGATCGGCCGCTGCACCTGGGTCGCGTCCTGCGACAGCTCGAAGGCGACGATGCCGGCGGCGGCGTTGAGGAGCACGATGTCCCGTACCGGCCCCTGCTCCCCCGCGAGCGTCCGGCGGAGGATCTCGGCGTTGTGGGCGGGAGAGCCGCCGATGAGGTCGGAGAGGTCGGCGAGCGGGATGCCGAGATCACGGGGATCGAGGTCGTGCTCGTGGATGTCTCCACGGGTGACCTCCCAGATGCGGCTGTGCCCGGTGGTCGTGAGCTCGTCGAGGCCGTCGTCGCCGCGGAAGACCAGCGCCGTCGCTCCCCGCGTCCGGAAGACGCCGGTGATCAGCGGGACGCGCTCCATCTGGGCGACACCGACCGCGTTCGCCTCGGCACGCGCGGGGTTGCAGAGCGGGCCGAGCATGTTGAACACGGTCGGAACGCCGAGCTGCGACCGCACGGCACCGGCGTGCTTGAACCCGGGGTGGAACGCCCCCGCCCAGGCGAAGGTGATGCCCGTCCGGTCGAGGATCGAGGCGACCGCCGCGGGGTCGAGGGAGAGCTCGAGGCCGAGTGCACCGAGGACGTCGGAGGAGCCCGAGGCCGAGCTCGCGGCGCGATTGCCGTGCTTGACCACGGGGATTCCCGTGGCACCGATGATGACGGCGGCCGTCGTCGACACGTTCACCGTCCCGACGCGGTCGCCGCCCGTGCCCACGATGTCCAGCACGTTCGGGGAGACCGGCAGAGGCACGGCCGCCTCGAGGATCGCGTCGCGGAAGCCGACGATCTCATCGATCGTCTCCCCCTTCGCCCGCAGAGCGACGAGGAATCCGGCGAGCTGCGCCTCGGAGACGTCGCCGTTCATGATCTGGCGCATGGCCCACGTCGACTCCCACACGCTGAGGTCGCGACGCTCCAGGAGAGAGGTGAGCACATCGGACCAGGTCAGGGAATCAGCCATGTGTGCGATCCTATCGGCGCGGAGAAAACGTGCAGATCGATCCGGGCGAGCGCGCAGCCCGCGGAAGAGCGACGTTTCCCGCGTATTCACCGGGTATTCGCAGTGTTTTCTTAGGGTCCCCTAAGTCCTCGACGGGCGAATCGAGGGGCGCGGGTGCAAGAATCACGCCCGCGGATCGGCCATAATGGAGGGGTGACGACCTCAGCGACGTATGCCCCGGCGGCGAGAACCATCAAGCGGCCCAACCCGGTAGCTGTCGGCACCATTGTGTGGCTCGGCAGCGAGGTGATGTTCTTCGCGGGACTCTTCGCGATCTACTTCACCCTCCGCAGCACTTCCCCCGAGCTGTGGGCCGACCGTACCGAGCTCCTGAACGTGCCGTTCGCGGCAGTGAACACGGCGATCCTCGTGCTCTCCTCGTTCACCTGCCAGATGGGCGTGTTCGCGGCCGAAGACCTGCAGCCGTACAAGATCGGCAAGGGCCAGAAGAACGGCGCCGGCCGCCGTCGCCTGTTCGGCTGGGGCATGGTCGAGTGGTTCTTCCTCACCTTCGCCCTCGGCGCGATCTTCGTGTCCGGCCAGGTGTGGGAGTACGCCCAGCTCGTCGCAGAGGGCATGCCTATCCAGGCGGACTCGTACGCCTCGGCGTTCTACCTCACCACCGGCTTCCACGCCCTCCACGTCACCGGCGGACTCGTCGCGTTCCTCCTGGTGATCGGCCGCGCGTACGCCGTCAAGAACTTCCGGCACAAGGAGGCGACCTCCTCGATCGTGGTGTCCTACTACTGGCACTTCGTCGACGTCGTCTGGATCGTGCTGTTCTTCGTTATCTACTTCCTGAAATAAGAGCGGAGCTGATCCCCGAGATGGCACGAGAGAAGAAGCGCCGTTCGAGCGGTCGTCGCAGCCCACTGGCGGCGGCCGCGCTCATCGGAGCAGGCCTCATGATCACCGGCGCGGTGTACGCGGGTGCGACCGCGGCATTCGCCGCCAACGACGCCCCCACGGCATCGACGCAGCTGACGGTCGAGGACGGCGAGAAACTGTTCACGGCGAACTGCGCCACCTGCCACGGCCTCGACCTGGAGGGCACCCC
Organism: Microbacterium sp. HSID17254; assembly: GCF_003989315.1. Lineage (NCBI taxonomy): Bacteria > Bacillati > Actinomycetota > Actinomycetes > Micrococcales > Microbacteriaceae > Microbacterium > Microbacterium sp. HSID17254. The sequence goes on along the minus strand of NZ_RBLT01000001.1, from coordinate 174,833 downwards.
CAACGGCCCGAGCCTCTACGGCGTCGGCGAGCTGGCGGTGGAGTTCCAGGTGTCGACCGGCCGCATGCCGCTGCAGATGCAGGGACCGCAGGCTCCGCAGAAGGAGCCGCAGTTCACCGAGGAGCAGATCCTCGCGATGGCGGCCTACGTGCAGTCCGAGGCCCCCGGCCCGACGTACCCCGCTGACGAGATCATCGACGGCGAAGGCGACGTGGCGCACGGCGCCGAGCTCTTCCGCGTCAACTGCGCGATGTGCCACAACGTGGCCGCCGCCGGTGGCGCTCTCACCGAGGGCAAGTACGCTCCGGCCATCACGGAGACCAGCGCGCTGCACATCTACGCGGCCATGGTCACCGGCCCGCAGAACATGCCGGTCTTCGGCGACATGAACCTGTCCGACGAGGACAAGCGCGACATCATCTCGGCTCTGCTCTTCCAGCAGCAGTCCGTCCAGATCGGCGGCTTCTCCCTCGGCTCGCTCGGACCGGTCTCCGAAGGCCTGTTCGTGTGGATCTTCGGTATCGGCGCTCTGGTCGCCATCACCGTGTGGATCACGGCGAAGTCCAACTGACGCTTATTCATCGAAGAGGAACGTACGAGGAGCACCATGGCACACGACGACGACTCGCAGGCTCTTGACAGGGCCTACCAGCCCTCTCCGGGGCTGGGTGTCGCAGTCAGCGATCCCGTGCAGAACCCCGGGCTTCCGCCGCACCGCGAGCGGATGACCGACAAGGACCCGCGCGCCGAGAAGGCCGCCGTCCGCACCGTCTACACGCTGTTCTACCTGTCGCTCGCCGGCAGCATCTGGGCGGTCGCCGCCTACATGCTGTTCCCGATCGAGAGCGGCGCTCTCATCGACATCCGTCAGAACAACCTCTTCATCGGTCTCGGCATCGCGCTCGCGCTGCTGGCCCTGGGCATCGGCGCGATCCACTGGTCGAAGGCCCTCATGTCCGACAAGGAGCACGTCGAGCTCCGCCACCCCACCCGGGGCAAGGACTCGACGCGTGAGGCGGCCATCAAGGCCTTCGCCGACGCCAACGAGGAGTCCGGCTTCGGTCGCCGCACGATGATCCGCAACTCGCTGTTCGCGGCGATCGTCGCGTCGATCATCCCCGGTGTGACGCTGTTCCGTGGCCTCGCCCCGCACTCCACGCCGGACGACCCCACCGCAGGCGACCCGGTCGCGCTGCTGAAGCACACGATGTGGGATGAGGGCATGCGCCTCGTCCGCGACCCCGACGGCACCCCCATCCGTGCCGCCGACGTCACGCTCGGCTCCGCTTTCCACGTGATCCCGGAGGACCTCGCGGAGCTCGGTCACGATGAGGGCTACCTCGAGGAGAAGGCCAAGGCCATCGTGCTGATGATGCGCCTCCGCCCGGAGCAGCTCATCGAGGCCGAGGACCGCAAGGACTGGTCCTACGACGGCATCGTCGCGTACTCCAAGGTCTGCACGCACGTCGGCTGCCCCGTCGCGCTGTACGAGCAGCAGACCCACCACCTGCTGTGCCCGTGCCACCAGTCGCAGTTCGACGTCACGGACCACGCGAAGGTCATCTTCGGCCCGGCCGCTCGGCCGCTGCCTCAGCTGCCCATCACCGTGGACGACGAGGGCTACCTCATCGCACGCAGCGACTTCACCGAACCCGTCGGCCCGAGCTTCTGGGAGCGCCATTGAGCACCGCAACGCTGTCCAAGGACGAGAAGGACACCAAGGCGCCTCTCGGCGGCCGCTTCGTCGGCGCCGCGTCGAACTACATCGATGAGCGCACGAGCCTCTCCGGCTTCGTCAAGGAGCTCGGTCGCAAGATCTTCCCCGACCACTGGTCGTTCATGCTCGGTGAGATCGCGCTCTGGAGCTTCGTCGTCGTGTTCCTCTCCGGAACCTTCCTGACGTTCTTCTTCCAGGCCTCGATGGTGGAGACCCACTACACCGGCGCCTACGCCCCCATGCGCGGTATCGCGATGTCCTCGGCTCTCGAGTCGACGCTGCACATCTCGTTCGACCTCCGCGGTGGCCTCCTGGTCCGCCAGATCCACCACTGGGCCGCGCTCGTCTTCATCGCCGGCATCGGCGTGCACATGCTGCGCGTGTTCTTCACAGGCGCGTTCCGCAAGCCGCGCGAGCTGAACTGGGTGATCGGCTTCGTGCTGTTCATCCTCGCGATGGCCGAGGGCTTCACCGGCTACTCGCTCCCCGACGACCTGCTCTCGGGCAACGGCCTGCGCATCATCGACGGCATGATCAAGGGTCTCCCCCTGATCGGCACCTGGACCTCCTTCCTCCTCTTCGGCGGCGAGTTCCCGGGCACCGACATCGTGGGACGCCTCTACACCCTGCACATCCTGCTGCTCCCGATGCTGGTGATCGCCTTCATCGCGGTGCACCTGATGCTCATGATCATCAACAAGCACACGCAGTTCGCCGGCCCCGGCCGCACGAACGACAACGTCGTGGGCTACCCGATGATGCCGGTCTACATGTCCAAGATGGGCGGCTACCTGTTCATCGTCTTCGGCACCATCGTGCTGATCGCGACGTTCTTCCAGATCAACCCGATCTGGAACTACGGCCCCTACGACCCCTCCCCCGTCTCGGCCGGTACGCAGCCGGACTGGTACATCGGGTTCGCGGACGGCGCGCTCCGCCTGGCCCCGTCGAACTGGGACATCGTGTTCCTCGACCACACCTGGTCGTTCGGAATCCTGGCCCCGGTGGCCGTGCTCGGTCTGTTCATCGTCATCGTCGCGATCTACCCGTTCATCGAGGCGTGGGTCACCGGCGACAAGCGCGAGCACCACATCGCCCAGCGTCCGCGCAACGCGGCCACCCGCACCGCGATCGGCGTCGCCGGCGTCATCTTCTACGCGGTCCTGTGGGCGGCGGCCTCGTCCGACCTCATCGCCACGCACTTCATGCTCACCATGGAAGGCGTCATCCACACGCTGCAGGCGCTGCTGTTCCTGGGCCCGATCATCGGCTACTTCGTCACGAAGCGCATCTGCATCGCGCTCCAGAAGAAGGACCGCGAGATCGTCCTGCACGGCTTCGAGTCCGGACGCATCGTCCGCCTCCCCGGCGGCGAGTTCATCGAGGTGCACCAGCCGGTCGACGTCTACGACCGCTGGAAGCTCATCGACGTCGACGGCTACGAGCCGCTGGTCGTCCGCCCGAACGCCAAGGGCCGCATCCCGTGGACGGAGAACCTCCGTTCTGCGATGTCCCGCTGGTTCTTCGAGGACCGTCTCGCCCCGCTCACGCAGGCCGAGATCGACGCCGCCGATGCGCACCAGCATCACGTCACTGCGGGGAACGAGGAGGCGGAGGCCGCCGAGATCCAGGGCGCTCACGAGCGTGCCGGGTTCCCGGACGCGCCGCTCACGGTCGACGAGACGCACGTCGACGAAACGCCGAACACACCCAGCACGGTGATCTCGACCGAGCCCGTCAAGAAGCCTCGGAAGAAGAAGTCGGAGGACGACGAGTAGTCGTCACTCCCCTTCGATGAAGGCCCCGTCCGTTAGGACGGGGCCTTCATCGTTCTCCCCTGATGAGAGGATCGTCTCATGTCTTCGGTCGTCCGCCTGCTCCGTGCTCCCCTCCTCGCCGACACCCCGTACGCGTACGCCGCCACCGCCCCCGCTGACGCGCGTCTGGTCTTCCTAGCCGGAGCCTGCCCGTTGGAGGACGATGGGACGACCACCGCCCCCGGAGACTACGCCGCTCAGGCGGCACGGTGTGTCGAGACGCTGCAGGGCGCGCTCACGGCTGCCGGCGCCACTCTGACGGATGTCATCAGCACGCGGGTCCTGGTGGCCTCCTCCGCGCAGCGGGACCTCGTCACGGCCTGGGACGTCGTCCACGCCGCGTTCGGGCCTCACGACGTCCCCAGCACCCTCCTCGGCGTGACTGTCCTCGGCTACGACGACCAGCTCGTCGAGATCGAGGCGGTCGCCGCTCTGCCCGCGGACCGTGCATGACCACCCTCATCCGACACGCGACGGATCAGGACCATGCCGTCCTGGAGGAGATCGAGCGCGCCGCTGACAGCCTTCTGACCGATCGCTTCGGTGCCGAGGACTGGCCCCCGCCGTCGACAGCCGACGACCGCCGGCGCGCCGAGGGATTCGTCCTGGTGGCCACCTCCTCCCCTACGACGGAGGCTTCCGGCGGACTCGAGGTGCCGGTCGGGTTCGTGCAGGTGCTGGAGGGACCCGGGTACGCCCATCTGGAGCAGTTGTCCGTCCACCCCGCCTCCGGTCGCCGCGGTATCGGTCGCGCCCTCGTCATGGCGGCCCAGGACGAGTCCCGCCGTCGGGGCCGCACACAACTCACGCTGCGCACATACGCGGACGTCCCCTGGAACGCCCCTTTCTACTCCCGCTGCGGCTTCACGGAGTCCACGCCGGACACCGACTTCCTCCGTGAGCTCGTCGCCGTCGAAGAGCGTCTGGGCCTGACCCGGTACGGACGGCGGATCCAGATGACCGCGGCGCTCTGACCGGCCACGACGGCAGGATTCGCGCGACGCACGACGGTATCCCTCGGTCGTCGGCGCCCGCGCGTCCCTAGTCTGGGCTCATGATCGATCGCCTTGACTACTTCGCCGCCCGCCTCGCCTTCGAGACCGACCCCAGCGACGTGCACGCCGACCGTGCCGCCGGCCGCGCTCTGGTCGTGGTTGACGTCCGCTCGAGCGAGGCGTTCGCTCAGGGGCGCGTGTCCGGCGCGCTCCACATGCCTCACAGCGAGATCGCGCACCGCGCCCCGGAGGAGATCCCGGCGGATGCCGAGGTCGTCGTCTACTGCTGGAGCCCCGGATGCAACGGCGGTGTCCGCGGCTCGCTCGAGTTCGCTCGTCTCGGCTATCGCGTGCGCGAGATGATCGGCGGTTTCGAGTACTGGGCCCGCGAGGGATATCCCGTCGAAGACGCCGAGGGTGTGCACCACCGTCCCGTCGACCCGCTGACCGGGATCCCCCGCATCCGCACCCGCGTGTGAGCGGATCGCAGGAACGACGAAGGCCCCCGGAGTGATCCGGGGGCCTTCGGGGTGTGAGGAGACTCAGCGGGCGAAGTTGCCGCGGTAGTACTCGTAGACCCAGCCGACGATCGCGACCACGAAGATCGCGAGACCGATCGGGAGGAGGAAGTGACCGACCGCCAGGCCGACGACGAACACTCCGGCGGAAGCCGCGAGCACCAGCGGCCACCAGGACCACGGGCTGAACTCGCCGAGCTCGGGGTCACCGTCGTCGATGTCCGACGTGAGGATGTCCTCGGGCAGCTCACCGTTCTGCGCCTTGTGCGTCCGGTCGAGGTAGAAGGCGACCATGGCGCCCATGAAGGCCGAGAAGAACAGGGCGACGGTACCGACCCACTCGACCTGGTTCACCAGCGGAAGCCCGGGGTGAGCCAGGATGTTCCAGCCCGTGTAGACGACGCCGACGAGGGCGAAGAACGCGGTCAGGACCCACCAGATGATGACGTTGTCGCGCATGGCTCAGTGGCCCTCTCGCTCGCCGGGTGCGGTGGTCGCGAACTCCGCGGCCTCCGGGTGGTTCAGGTCGAACGCCGGACGCTCGCTGCGGATGCGCGGGATCGACGTGAAGTTGTGCCGCGGCGGCGGGCACGAGGTCGCCCACTCCAGCGAGGCACCGTAGCCCCAGGGGTCGTTCACGGTGACCTTCGGCGCCTTGCGGGCCGTGATCCAGACGTTCAGGAAGAACGGCAGCATCGAGGCGCCGAGGATGATCGCACCGATCGTCGAGACCTGGTTCTGCCACGTCCAGCCGTCCGCCGCGGAGTAGTCCGCGTAGCGACGCACCATGCCGTCGACACCGAGCCAGTGCTGGATGAGGAAGGTCATGTGGAAGCCGACGAACAGCATCCAGAAGTGCACGTAGCCGAGGCGCTCGTTCAGCATGCGACCCGTCCACTTCGGCCACCAGAAGTAGAAACCGGCGAACATCGCGAACACGACCGTGCCGAACACCACGTAGTGGAAGTGCGCCACGACGAAGTAGCTGTCGCTGAGGTGGAAGTCCAGCGGCGGGGCCGCGAGGATCACACCGGTGAGGCCACCGAAGACGAACGAAACGAGGAAGCCGAGCGAGAACACCATCGGGGTCTCGAACGTCACCGAGCCGCGCCACAGCGTCCCGATCCAGTTGAAGATCTTCACACCCGTGGGCACCGCGATGAGCATCGTCATCAGAGCGAAGAACGGCAGGAGCACGGAGCCGGTGACGTACATGTGGTGCGCCCACACGGCGACGGACAGGGCCGCGATCGCGATCGTCGCGTAGACCAGGGTCTTGTACCCGAAGATCGGCTTCCGGCTGAACACCGGGAAGATCTCCGAGACGATGCCGAAGAACGGCAGCGCGATGATGTAGACCTCGGGGTGGCCGAAGAACCAGAAGAGGTGCTGCCAGAGCAGGACACCCCCGTTGGCCGGGTCGTAGATGTGCGCACCGAGCACGCGGTCGGCGGCGGCGGCGAAGATCGCCGCGGCGAGGACCGGGAAGGCCATCAGGATCAGGAGGCTGGTGATGAGCGTGTTCCAGCTGAAGATCGGCATGCGCCACATCGTCATGCCGGGAGCACGCATCGTGATGATCGTCGTGATGAAGTTCACCGCACCGAGGATCGTGCCGAAGCCCGAGATGCCGAGACCGAGCATCCAGAGGTTTCCGCCCGCTCCTGGCGAGAACGACGCGTTGGCCAAGGGCTGATACGCGAACCAGCCGAACGAGGCCGCACCCTGCGGGGTGAGGAAGCCGGCGACCGCGATGGTCGAGCCGAACAGGAACAGCCAGAAGGCGAAGGCGTTCAGACGCGGGAAGGCGACGTCCGGAGCACCGATCTGCAGCGGCAGGATCGCATTAGCGAAGCCGGCGAACAGCGGCGTCGCGAACATCAGCAGCATGATCGTGCCGTGCATCGTGAACAGCTGGTTGTACTGCTCCTTCGTCGGGACGATCTGCATGCCCGGCGCGAACAGCTCGGCACGGATCACCAGCGCCATCACGCCACCCAGGAGGAAGAACATCACCGAGGCGATGAGGTACATGTACCCGATCGTCTTGTGGTCCGTGGAGGTGATCCACTTGACGACGATGTTGCCCTTCTGCTCGACGCGGGAGGAGCTCATCAGAGCAGCCTGGCGCGCGGGCAGGGTGGTGGGACGGGAGCGAGGTGCCTCGTCGGTGCGAGGAGCTTCAGTGGTCGACATGGCTTACTCCTCTCCTTCCTCGGTGTCGGTCTTCCCGGAGGTGCCGGGGAGGTTCGAGAGACGGTCGTACGCGTCGGTGATGTCCCCGGTGTTGCCCTCTTCCTCGAGGGACTCGAGGTAGGCGGCGTACTCGTCCTGCGAGACGACCTTCACGTTGAAGAGCATCATCGAGTGGTACTCGCCGCAGAGCTCGGCGCACTTGCCGGCGTACTCGCCCTCACGGGTGGGGATGAAGGACCAGGAGTTGTCCTTCCCGATGAACATGTCCTTCTTGTAGAGGAAGTCGATGATCCAGAAGGAGTGGATGACGTCGCGCGACTGCAGGTTGATGGTGACCTTCTGGTCGACCGGCAGCACCAGGGTCGGCAGCTCCGCCTGGTCGATGTTGCCTTCCGCGTCGGGCTGGGCCTGGATGCCCATGGTCCACACGGTGTCTTCCTCGGTCTCGCCGTTGTACTGGAAGTCCCATGCCCACTGCTTGGCGATCGCGGTGATCTCGACGTCGGGGTCGTCCCACTTCGTCTCGATCTCGGTCTGGTCGCGAGCCGTGAAGAAGAACATGCCCAGCACGAGGATGAGCGGCACGATCGTGTAGAAGATCTCGATCGGCATGTTGTAGCGCATCTGCACCGGGAGGCCGGTCTGGCCCTTGCGGCGGCGGTACGCGATCGCAGCCCAGGCCATGAGGCTCCAGGTGACGACACCCACCGCGAGGAGCACGATCCAGGAGTTCACCCAGAGGGACGACACGCGCTCCGTCTGGTTGGTTGCTGCCGGACCACCATCCACGAAGCCCGGAAGAAAGCCGTTCAGCTCGGTGGGAGTACATCCCGCCAGAGCCACAGCTGCCACAACTCCCACAGGGAGTGCGGCCCAACGAAGGCGGCGTTTCGAGGGCACGATGCACCTTTCAGATCGCGGACAAGGCATGTCCAAGTCTAGAGCAACCTCACACCTGATTCATGCCAACCATGCAGGTTGAGAAGCGGAACGGCCGCCGTCACGGGACGTGACGGCGGCCGTTCGCGGGAAGAACGTGTCAGTGGAAGCTGTCGCCGCAGGCGCAGCTGCCCGCCGCGTTCGGGTTGTCGATGGTGAAGCCCTGCTCCGAGATGGTGTCCTTGAAGTCGATCGAGGCGCCGTCGAGGTAGGGAACACTCATGTTGTCGACGATGACCTCGACACCGTCGAAGTCGACGGTCTCGTCGCCTTCGAGGTAGCGCTCGTCGAAGTAGAGCTGGTAGATCAGGCCCGAGCAGCCGCCGGGCTGCACGGCGACACGCAGACGGAGGTCGTCGCGGCCCTCCTGCTCGAGAAGGTTCTTCACCTTCGTGGCGGCGGCGTCCGTCAGCTTGACGCCGTGTGCGCGGGTGGTCTCTGCGGACAGGGTGGTGTCGCTCATGTCGCTCCTCGTGACGGGTCCGGGTACGTGCTCTTCGACGATTCTACCGCCGGTGCGGACGGAAGGCTCAGATCTCCCGCGCGTTCATGCGGGCGAGGAGCAGGGCCTCGGTCGCCACGGCATGCCGGAAGGTGTCGAGATGCAGAGACTCGTTCGGGCTGTGCGCGCGGGAGTGCGGATCCTCCACGCCCGTCACGAGGATCTGCGCCTCCGGGAACTCGCGCACGAGGTCGGCGATGAACGGGATCGACCCGCCGACGCCCAGGTCCACCGGAGCGACCCCGTACCCGTCGCGCATCGCGTCGCGGGTGAGGGTGACCGCCCACCCGCTCGTGTCCACGAGGAAGGGGTTGCCGAGGTCGACGTCCGAGAAGGTCAGCTCGGCGCCGAACGGGGCGTGGGCACGGAGGTGCCGCTCGAGAGCCTCGTAGGCCTCCTGGCCGGACTGTCCGGGGGCGACACGTGCGCTGATGACCACGGTCACCTCCGGGAGCAGCGTGTTCGACGCCGCCGCGACGCTCGTCGCATCGATGCCGATCACGGTGACGGAGGGCTTGTTCCAGATGCGGCTGAGGATCGTGCCGTCGCCGATGGGCGTCGTCCCCGGGAGGAGCCCGGCCTCGTCGCGCAGCGTCTCCTCGGTGTACTCGGGTGTCTCGGCGTCCCGAGCGGTCATGCCCTCGACCGCGACGGAGCCGTCCTCGTTCCACAGGGTGGCGAGGAGACGCACGGTCGCCATCATCGCGTCGGGCACCGCGCCACCGAACATTCCAGAGTGGGACGCGTGGTCGAGCGTGCGCACCTTCAGGGTGAAGCGTGCGTTGCCGCGGAGGGAGACGGTCAGGCCCGGCGTGACGGAATCCCAGTTGCCCGAGTCCGCGACGACGATCGCATCGGCGCGGAGGGCGTCCTTGTTGTCGGAGAGGAATTGCGCGAAGGACCGCGAACCGTACTCCTCCTCCCCCTCGACGAACATCGCGATCCCGACGTCGAGGTCGTCGCCGAGCACGTCGGCGACCGCGCGGATCGCGCCGATGTGGGCCATGATGCCGGCCTTGTCGTCCGCGGCGCCGCGTCCGTACAGGCGGCCGTCACGCACCGTCGGCTCGAACGGCGGCATCTCCCACAGGGCGTCCTCCCCCGGAGGCTGCACGTCGTGGTGGGCGTAGAGGAGGATCGTCGGCTTCCCGTTCCGCGCCGCGCGCGTCGCGAGGACGGCGGGCTGGCCCTGCTCGTCGGTGCCGGGGATGTCGGCACGGAGCACCCTCACCTCGTCGAAGACACCGGTGCCGCGCGCGAGCGTGGCGACGGCGTCGGCGCTGCGCTCGAGCTGCGTCTGGTCGAAGGCCGGCCAAGCCATGCCGGGAATGCGCACGAGGTTCCCGAGGTCCGACAGCGCGGACGGGATACCGGTGGCGACTGCTTCGAGGACGGCGGCGTCGGACTCGCTGGGAAGTGCAGGTGAGGTCATGCGAGTAATCTTAAGGCGACCCACCCCAGCGAACCGAGGAACCTCGTGGCCACTACCCCCGCCTCCCCTTCGACGAACGACGACGCCCCCCAGACGCCTGCCGTCGGCAAGGGACGCGCGACGCCGACCCGCGCCGAGCAGGAGGCCGCCCGCCGCCGCCCCCTCGTGGCGAACACGAAGGAGGCCAAGGCCGCGGCCCGCGCCGAGCTCAACGAGCGCCGCGCGAAGGCACAGGCCGGCATGGCCGCCGGTGAGGAGAAGTACCTCCCCGCGCGCGACAAGGGCCCGCAGCGTCGGTGGGTGCGCGACTACGTCGATGCCGGCTGGCACCCCGCCGAGTTCGTCATGGGCGTCATGGTCCTCGTCATCCTGGCCTCGCTGCTGCCGACGAACATGATGATCTCGTTCTACGCGTACCTGTTCATGATGGCGTACCTCGTGATCGCGATCGGCGGCATGATCCTCCTCGGCATGCGGGTCAAGCGCAAGGCGGCCGCGAAGTTCGGCAAGGACCGCGTCGAGAAGGGTCTCGGCTGGTACGCCGGCATGCGGGCTCTGCAGATGCGCTTCATGCGCCTGCCCAAGCCGCAGGTCAAGCGCGGGCAGTACCCCGACTGACCAGTCCGCGGTTGATCTCGCGGCCCCAGAACGGGCCGCGGTAGAGGAACGCCGTGTAGCCCTGGACCAGGGTCGCCCCGGCATCCAGACGCTCCTGCACATCGGCGGCCGTCTCCACACCGCCCACCGCGATCACGCAGAAGTCCTCCGGCACCGCCGCACGGACGACCCGGAGCACCTCCAGCGACCGCTGCTTGAGCGGAGCCCCGGAGAGCCCCCCGGCACCCGCCGCTTCGACGACGGCCGCATCGGTCCGCAGGCCGTCACGGCTGATCGTCGTGTTGTGGGCGATGATGCCCGCGAGCCCTTCGTCGACGGCGAGCCGCGCGATCGCGGTGATCTCGTCGTCCGGCAGATCGGGGGCGATCTTCACGAGCAGCGGGGTGGACCCGGCCGCGTCACGGACAGCGCGCAGCAGCGGCGCCAGGGTCTCGACCGCCTGCAGGCCCCGCAGCCCGGGGGTGTTCGGCGACGAGACGTTGACCGCGAGATAGTCGGCGAGCGGAGCGAGTCTCGTGGCGGAGGCGACGTAGTCGGCGACCGCGTCCTCGACGTCCACCACGCGGCTCTTGCCGATGTTCACGCCGATCACCGTGTCCGGCGCGCCGCGGCGGAGCCGGGCGAGGCGGCGGGCTGCGGCATCCGCGCCCCGGTTGTTGAAGCCCATGCGGTTGATGACCGCCCGGTCCTCGACCAGCCGGAACAGGCGCGGCTTCGGGTTGCCCTCCTGCGGGACTGCCGTGATCGTGCCGACCTCGACGTGGCCGAAGCCGAGCGCCGCGAGTCCGCGGACCCCGACGGCGTTCTTGTCGAACCCGGCGGCGACGCCGAACGGGGACGGGAACGTGAGCCCGAGGGCCTCGACCCGCAGCGAGGGGTCCGGCCGGGTCATCGCACGGGTGGCCCACGAGAACGGCGGCACACCGAGGACGCGGATCACCGCCATGCCGGCGTGGTGGGCGAACTCGGGGTCGAAGCGCGAGAGGACGGCGCGGAAGAGCAGCGGATACATCCCTGCCAGATTACCGGTCCGCCGCCTCCGCCTTCGCGTGGTCGGCCCGGAGGTCGCTGATCGCGGACTCGAAGTCCTCGAGCGAGTCGAACGCCTGGTAGACGCTCGCGAAGCGGAGGAAGGCGACCTCGTCGAGCTCACGCAGCGGGCCGAGGATGGCGAGGCCGATCTCGTTCGTGTCGAGCTGGGAGACCCCCGTCTGCCGGACCGCCTCCTCCACGCGCTGAGCGAGGATCGCCAGGTCCGCCTCCGTCACAGGCCGCCCCTGGCACGCCTTCCGCACGCCGGAGATGACTTTCTCCCTGCTGAAGGGCTCCATGACGCCCGAGCGCTTGATGACGTTCAGGCTCGCGGTCTCCGTCGTGGAGAACCGTCCGCCGCATTCCGGACACTGACGACGCCGACGGATGGACAGACCGTCGTCGCTGGTGCGCGAGTCGATGACGCGCGAATCGGGGTGACGGCAGAAGGGGCAGTGCATCTGACAGATCCTACGCGGTGAAACGGGCCTCGATCGCCTCGCCGTGGGCGGGGAGCACCTCGGTGTCGGCCAATGCGACCACGCCCTCCCGGACCGCGGCCAGAGCGGCACGGTCGTACGAGACGACCTGCTGCGGGCGGAGGAACGTGTAGGCGCCCAGGCCAGGGGCGTAGCGCGCCTGCCCTCCGGTGGGCAGGACGTGGTTGCTCCCGGCCATGTAGTCGCCGAGGCTGACCGGGGTCTGATCGCCGACGAAGACGGCACCGGCGCTCGTGAAGGCGGCTGCCGCCTCCTCCGCATCCGCGAGGTGCAGTTCCAGGTGCTCCGGGGCGTAGGCGTTGCTGAACGCGACAGCCATCGCCCGATCGTCCACGAGAACGATCGCCGACTGCGGTCCGGACAGTGCGGCCGCGACGCGCTCGCTGTGCCGCGTGCGCCCCGCCTGCCGTTCGACCTCTCCCCTGACCTGCTCTGCGATCTCCACGGAGTCCGTGACGAGGACGGCAGAGGCCTGCTCGTCGTGCTCGGCCTGGCTCACGAGGTCGGCGGCGATGAGCCGCGGGTCGGACGTGGCGTCCGCGACGACCAGGATCTCGGTGGCCCCGGCTTCGGAGTCGGTGCCGACCACGCCCGCGACGGCGCGCTTCGCGGACGCGACGTAGTTGTTGCCCGGTCCGGACACGACGTCGACGGGATCGAGTCCCAGGCTCCCGACGCCGTGGGCGAGGGCTCCGATGGCTCCGGCTCCGCCCATGGCGTAGACCTCGGAGACCCCGAGCAGCGCGGCCGCAGCCAGGATGGTCGGGTGCACGCGGCCGTCCTCATCCGCCTGCGGTGGCGAGGCGAGGGCGATCTGCTGCACCCCGGCGACCTGCGCGGGCACGACGTTCATGACGACGCTCGATGGGTAGACGGCCTTGCCGCCGGGGATGTAGACCCCGACGCGGGAGACCGGCTGCCAGCGCTGCGTGATGGTCGCGCCGTCGCCGAAACGTGTGACCTGCGGGGCCGGCACCTGCGCGGCCGACGCCGATCGCACGCGTCGGATCGCCTCCTCCAGGGCCGCGCGCACTGTGGGGGCCAGCCCCTCCAGAGCTTCCTGGAGGTGGGACGCGGGCACCCGCACCGCGTGGCCGGTGACGCGGTCGAAGCGCTCCGCCTGCTCGCGGAGGGCCTCCTCGCCGCGCTCCCGGACATCGTCGACGAGACGCGCGGCGGTGTCCAGAGCCTCGGCCCGCGCCTGAGTCGCGCGCGGGACGGCCGCGAGCATGTCGGCGGGCGAGAGCTCGCGCCCCCGCAGATCGATCGTGCGCATGTCAGCCCTTCGTGATGCCGGCGATGTCGTGGAGGTAGCCGATGCGGCCGTCGTCATGACGGACCACGAACGCGCCGCCCCGATCCTCGATCACGAGGGCCCAGGCCGTCGGACCGATACGGAAGATCGGCTCGCCGCGCTCGTCGTGCACGTCGCGCTCCGTCGGCGCGAGGATCCAGAAGGGCTGCGCCACGTCCGCGCTCTCGCGCGGCGCGGCGTACCCGTCTTCACGGCTGTCACCGACGACCGGGTGCACGGCGGTCGCGTCGTCCGCCTCCGGTTCCCGGTATGCGGCGAGCTCTTCCTCGGTGAGCGCCTTGGCTCCGAGGAGGGACTCGATGCTGCCGGTGTCCGACACGATCTCGGGCTGCTCGCCACGGGAGCGACGCGAGTACGGCGGGGCGTACTCCGGCTCGGAGGAGACGGGAACGGTTCCGGTTCCCCCTCCCGAGGCGTGCGCGGTGAGCGGGACCCGACCCGCGTCGTCCGCGATCCCGTCGTCGGCGGCGTCATCGGAGCCTTCATCGGAGGCCGCATCAGCGGTGCGGGCCTCTGCAGGAGCGACTTCCGCCGTCGACGATGCGCTGTCGGGAGTCGCGATCACGGCGGTCTCATCCTCCGCCGGAGCCGCGGTGGCCACGGACGGCGACGCGTCGGCCTCCGCGGCGGCGGTGGTGTCCGTGGTCGTCTCGGGACGCGGACGAGGGATCACGGGACGGACCGGGTTCGCGTTGCGGTGCGCGAGAGTGACGAGCCGCCCCTGGAAGTCCTCCTTGACGCCCGGGATGAGCGGGGCGAAGACGGTGAGCACGACGAGCGCGGTCGACGTGATGACCTGCACGACGGCGTTCCAGGGCAGACCCCAGTTGCCGGTGGAGATGACGGCCGAGAGGGCGAGCCACAGGTTGCCGGCCCACACGCACGCCGAGACCGAGAAGGCCACGGAGGCGAACTGATCGATGCCGAGCGACCCCACGCGGCGGATGCCGTCGGGCGAGAACCGCCGGAGGACGAGGAGGAACACGGCGACCGTCGGCACGCCGATCGGCAGGATCCACTGGATGCCGATGCCCCAGAGCGAGATCCCCCCGCTGAGCGGGAAGAAGGACACGAGGAAGGAGACCAGCCAGACTCCGACGATCACCAGCTCGCGCAGCGTGAATCCGAGGATGCCGTACTCCGGCGTGACCTCGTCGTCGTAGAGGACGCCGTCCTCGTCGCTGAACACCGCCTCGGCATCCGGCTCGGGAAGATCCGTGCTCATAGTCGTCCTTTCCTCATCGGCGCACCACGACTTTCCGGTGCTCTCGACGGCTCCCGATCCTACCCGTTCACCCCAGACAGGTTGGTCCGAGCAGCGACTTGAGGTCGCCGAAGAGGTCGGCCGACACCTTCACGGGCATGGGCACCTCGAACACCTTCGCGGTGCCTCCGCGGTGCACGCGGAGCAGCACCTCGGTGTCGCCGCTGTGCCGTCGGAGCACCTCGGCCAGCTCGGTCATGACCCGTTCCGTCGCGCGCTGCTCGGCGAGGACGAGCGAGAGGGGCCCTGCCGCATCGAAGGAGCCGACGTCGGGGGCGAAGGCGGACTGGGCATGCAGGTTCAGGCCGTCGTCGCGGCGGGAGACGCGCCCACGCACGGCGAGGATCGCATCCTGCTGCAACGTGTGCTGGAACTCGAGGTATGTCTTTCCCATGAACATCACGGTGACCTCACCGTTGAAGTCCTCCACGGTGATCATGCCGTAGGGGTTGCCGCTCGCCTTCGCCACACGGTGCTGCACGCTCGTGACGAGGCCCGCCACGGTGACCTGATCGCCGTCCTGCAGATCCTCGGAGTTGTTGAGGTCGTGGATCGAGATCGAGGCGTGCTTGGCCAGCGGCACCTCGAGACCCGCGAGCGGGTGATCGGAGACGTAGAGGCCGAGCATCTCGCGCTCGAAGGCGAGCTTGTCCTTCTTGATCCACTCCGGACGCGGAGGGACCTTCGCGGGTGCCGCCTCCTCCATGCCGTCATAGAGACTGTCGAAGTCGAACCCGATGGCGCCCTGCGCCTCGTTGCGCTTCCTGTCGACGGCCGCCTCCACGGCGTCTTCGTGGATCTCGAGGAGCGCCCGACGGGTGTCCCCCATCGAGTCGAAGGCGCCGGCCTTGATGAGCGACTCCACCGTGCGCTTGTTGGCGACGTGCAGCGGCACCGTGTCGAGGAAGTGATGGAAGGAGGTGAACCGCTCATCCTTTCGCGACTGCACGATGCCGTCGACGACGTTCGTGCCGACGTTTCTGACCGCCCCGAGACCGAAGCGGATGTCGTCGCCGACGGCCGCGAAGAAGTTGATCGACTCCGAGACGTCCGGCGGGAGCACCTTGATCCCCATCCGGCGACACTCGTTCAGGTAGAGCGCCATCTTGTCCTTCGAGTCGCCGACGCTCGTGAGGAGGGCGGCCATGTACTCGGCCGGGTAGTGCGCCTTGAGGTAGGCGGTCCAGTACGACACGAGCCCGTAGGCAGCGGAGTGCGCTTTGTTGAAGGCGTAGTCCGAGAACGGCAGGAGGATGTCCCAGAGGGCCTTGACCGCTCCCTCCCCGAAGCCGCGCTCGGTCATGCCCGCCGCGAAACCGGCGTACTGCTTGTCCAGCTCGGACTTCTTCTTCTTTCCCATCGCTCGGCGCAGGATGTCGGCCTGACCGAGGCTGAACCCGGCCACCTTCTGCGCGATCGCCATGACCTGCTCCTGGTAGATGATGAGCCCGTAGGACTCCTCCAGGATCTCGGCGAGCGGCTCCGCCAGCTCGGGGTGGATCGGGGTGATCTCCTGCTGCCCGTTCTTGCGCAGCGCGTAGTTGGTGTGGGAGTTGGCTCCCATCGGCCCGGGACGGTACAGCGCGATGAGGGCCGAGATGTCACCGAAGTTGTCGGGCTTCATGAGCCGCATCAGCGAGCGCAGCGGCGGACTGTCGAGCTGAAAGACACCGAGCGTGTCGCCGCGGGCCAGCAGTTCGTAGACGGCGGGGTCGTCGAGACCGAGGTGCTCGAGATCGAGCTCCTCGCCCCGGTTCATGCGGATGTTGTCGAGCGCGTCCGAGATGATCGTGAGGTTCCGGAGGCCCAGGAAGTCCATCTTGATCAGACCGAGGGACTCGCACGACGGATAGTCGAACTGCGTGACGATCTGACCGTCCTGCTCGCGACGCATGATCGGGATGATGTCGAGCAGGGGCTCGGACGACATGATGACGCCGGCGGCGTGCACGCCCCACTGCCGCTTCAGCCCCTCGAGGCCGAGCGCGCGGTCGAAGACCGTCTTCGCCTCGGGGTCGGTCTCGATGAGAGCCCGGAACTCGCTCGCCTCCTTGTAGCGCGGGTGCGCGGAGTCGAACATGCCGTCGAGGGGCATGTCCTTCCCCATGACGGCCGGGGGCATCGCCTTGGTGAGCCGCTCCCCCATGCTGAACGGGAAGCCGAGGACACGACCGGCGTCCTTGAGGGCCTGCTTCGACTTGATCGTGCCGTACGTGACGATCTGTGCGACCCGCTCGGACCCGTACTTCCTGGTCACGTACTCGATGACCTCGCCGCGGCGGCGGTCGTCGAAGTCGACGTCGAAGTCGGGCATCGACACGCGGTCCGGGTTGAGGAACCGCTCGAAGATCAGACCGTGCTCGAGAGGGTCGAGGTCGGTGATCTTCATCGCATAGGCGACCATCGAACCCGCACCGGAGCCACGCCCCGGACCGACCCGGATGCCGTTGTCCTTGGCCCAGTTGATGAAGTCGGCGACGACGAGGAAGTACCCGGGGAAGCCCATCTGGAGGATGATGCCGGTCTCGTACTCGGCCTGCTTGCGCACCTTGTCCGGGATGCCGTTCGGGTACCGGTAGTGGAGGCCCTTCTCGACCTCTTTGATGAGCCAGCTGTCCTCGGTCTCGCCCTCGGGGACCGGGAACCGCGGCATGTAGTTCGCCGAGGTGTTGAACTCCACCTCGCAGCGCTCGGCGATCAGGAGCGTGTTGTCGCAGGCCTCCGGGTGGTCCCGGAAGAGCTGCCGCATCTCGGCCGCGGTCTTGATGTAGTACCCGTCGCCGTCGAACTTGAAGCGGTTCGGGTCGTCGAGCGTGGAGCCGGACTGCACGCACAGCAGGGCCGCGTGGGCGTCGGCTTCGTGCTGGTGGGTGTAGTGCGAGTCGTTGGTCGCCACGAGCGGGATGCCGAGGTCTTTCGCGAGACGCAGCAGATCCGTCATGACCCGGCGCTCGATCGACAGGCCGTGGTCCATGATCTCGGCGAAGTAGTTCTCCTTGCCGAAGATGTCCTGGAACTCCGCTGCGGCCGCGCGGGCGGCGTCGTACTGGCCGAGCCGCAGCCGCGTCTGCACCTCTCCGGACGGGCACCCCGTCGTGGCGATGAGTCCCTTGCCGTACGTCTGGAGCAGCTCGCGGTCCATACGCGGCTTGAAGTAGTACCCCTCCATGCTCGACAGCGAGCTCAGCCGGAAGAGGTTGTGCATGCCCTCCGTGCTCTGGCTCCACATGGTCATGTGGGTGTACGCGCCCGAACCCGACACGTCGTCGCTGCGCTGGTCTGCCGAGCCCCACTGCACGCGGGTCTTGTCGCTGCGGTGCGTGCCCGGGGTGACGTACGCCTCGAGACCCACGATGGGCTTGATGCCGGCGTTGCGCGCGGCGTTGTAGAACTCGAACGCCGCGAAGGTGTTCCCGTGGTCCGTCACCGCGATCGCCGGCATGCCGTAATCGGCGGCCGCCTGCGTCATCGCGTTGATCTTCGCAGCCCCGTCGAGCATCGAGTACTCGCTGTGCACGTGCAGGTGGACGAAGGAGTCGGATGCCATGCTTCGAGTCTACGTTCGGCCATCGACATCGGCCGGCCTCACGGCACCTCGTCCACCACCTCGGTGACGACGCTCGTCGTCGACTCCGGCGTGTCGCCGATGACCCCTCCTGACCCGTAGCCCTCCGCGATCGAGTCCACGAGTCCGTGATCCGTGTCGACGACGATGGTCGTCGTCCGGTGGCCGGGAACCGCATAGCGCAGCGTGGCCGTGCCGTCACCCTCGTCGACCAGCTCGAAGCCCGGGATCAAGGCGATCGCGCGGAAGAAGGCCGCTCTCAGCTCGGCCGGCATGAGGTTGATCGCGGACGGGTCGGAGAGGCTCGCCACCACCCACCGATCACCCTCCGCACCGGTCAAGCCGGAGCGGGCACGCAGCCAGTCCCGCAACGCCGACGGTTCCCGCGGCATCTCCTCGTAGTACGGGCGATAGCCGTCCGCCAGGTGCGGGACGGGTGCCGGATCGCCGTCGCCGACCGGCCAGGCGCCGCCCGGGAGGACCTGTACCGTGCCGCGCTCGCGGATCGCCGCTCCGGGTGACGAGGGCCACTCCTGTGCGGCGCGCGTGCCCTGCGCGCCGAACGACCGTACGACTTCGGCGTTCCCCCAGTCGTAGAACCAGTCCGCCGAGCGGTCGGCAGGGACGTACAGCACCCGCGTGTCCCTGACCAGGACGGCGGCGTCCCCCGTGTCGCGGGAGGCGTTGAAGGCGAAGGTGTCGTCGTCGCCGTCGTCGGCGGCGTCTCCATCCCAGAACTGGACGAACTCGTCGACGGTCTCGATCCGGATGTACTGTCCCGCGCCCGGGGCGAGGTCCTGGGCGTCGACGGTGACGCTCGCCGCCTGCTCGAGCACCGCCGCAGCGGCGGCATCGGGCATCACCGGGAACAGGAGGCCTCCGGCGCCCAGCGCCACCACCGCGGCTCCGGCCGTCAGCCCCCCGATGACGAGGCCGGTCCACACCCGCGCCCGTCGTCGCCCGCCCCGCGGAGCATGTGCGGCGGACACCGCGGTCGCCAGAGCGGCGCGGGCACGACGGACGCTCTCCTCCGACGGTTCCGCCTGATCCGCACCGAGGTCACGCACTCGTTCCATAAGCAGCATCGCTCTCCTCCTTCGCCATCCATGTCAGTCGGGTCTGCCCGCGCGAACCCGGCGGGGCGAGTCGTCGTCGCACCCGGTGGAGCCGCGACCGCACTGTCCCGACCGGGATGCCGAGGGCCTCGGCGATCTGCTCGTATGTGAGGTCGCCCCACGCATGCAGGAGAAGCACATCGCGGTCTCGGGCGGGAAGACCGGCGATGCGGGGTGCGAGCGCTCGCAGGGCCGCGTCGGCGTCCAGCCGCGCATCCGAGGCCGCGTACGGGTGCTCGCCGGGTCCGGCCGCGGCGGACGTGGCCTCGAAAGCCCGCCACTGCCGCACTTCGGCGGCACGATGCCGCTTGATCATCCGCGTGGCGATACCGAGGAGCCACGGGAGGGCCGACACGACATCGAGATCGAAAGACGCCCGACGGCGGAACGCGACCAGGAACGTCTCGCTGAGCACGTCGTCGACCGCATCCTCGCCGACCCGCCGCCGGATGTACCCGCCGACCGGGCGCACGTGCCGCTCGAAGATGGCGGAGAACGCCCGCGGCTCGTCGAGCGACCGGGCGATGACCTCGCTGTCTGTGTTCACACTCTGTATTGCCCGGGAAGCGGAATCCGGTTCACGCTTTCTCGCGGAGGTCCAGCCGCATGAGCACGCGAGGGAAGCCGTCGAGGACCGAACCCGTGTCCGCCGCCTTCTCGAACCCCGCGCCCTCGAAGAGCCGCCGGGTCCCGACGTACGCCATCGTGAGATTGACCTTCGCCCCGGCGTTGTCGACCGGATAGCCCTCGATCGCGGGCGCGCCTCGTTCCCTGGCATAGGCGACCGCGCCTTCGATGAGAGCGTGGGAGACCCCCTGCTTGCGGTGCCCAGGGCGGACCCGGAAGCACCACAGCGACCACACGTCGAGGTCGTCGACATGCGGGATGAGGCGATTGCGCGCGAAGCTCGTGTCGCGTCGAGGGTGCAACGCCGCCCAGCCGACCGGCTCGTCGTCGAGGTAGGCGAGCACGCCGGGAGGAGGATCCTGGTGGCAGAGCTCACGCACCCGCTCGGCCCGTGCGGGACCGCGAAGGGAGACGTTCTCCTTGTTGCCGATCCGATAGCTCAGGCAGAAGCAGACGTTCGACGTCGGTTTCTTCGGTCCCACGACCGCGGCGACGTCGTCGAAGACCGTCGCCGGGCGCACCACGATGCTCATGCGGTCAGTGTGGCGGAGACCACGGACACCGGCGCGCTGACGCCCCGGCGGATGGACTATTCCCCGCGCAGCACGTCCAGCGCGTGCTGGAAGTCCTCCGGATAGGGCGAGGCGAACTGCACCCACTCCCCCGTCGTCGGATGGGCGAAGGCCAGCTGATGCGCATGCAGCCACTGACGCGTGAGTCCGAGGCGGGCCGAGAGTGTCGGGTCGGCGCCGTAGAGCGGGTCCCCGACGCACGGGTGCCGGTGCGCCGCCATGTGCACGCGGATCTGATGCGTACGGCCCGTCTCCAGGTGGATCTCGAGCAGGGAGGCACCGGGAAAGGCCTCGAGCGTCTCGTAGTGCGTCACGGAGGGCTTGCCGTCCGGGACGACGGCGAACTTCCACGAGTGGTTCGGGTGCCGACCGATCGGGGCATCGATCGTGCCCACGAGCGGGTCCGGATGCCCCTGCACCACCGCGTGGTAGATCTTCTCGACCGTGCGCTCCTTGAACGCCCGCTTGAGAGCGGTGTAGGCGGCCTCGCTCTTGGCGACGACCATGAGTCCGCTCGTCCCCACATCCAGCCGGTGCACGACGCCTTGACGCTCCGGTGCACCGCTGGTCGCGACGCGGAACCCCGCGGCGGCGAGGGCACCGACGACCGTGGGGCCCTCCCACCCGAGCGAGGGGTGGGCGGCGACGCCCGTCGGCTTGTCGACGACGACGATGTCGTCGTCGTCGTAGACGATGCCCAGCTCAGGCACCGCGATGGGGACGATCTTCGGCCCCTCCTTCGGCTCCCACTCGACATCGATCCAGGCACCGCCCCGCAGGCGGTCCGACTTGTCGAGGGTGACGCCGTCCAGGCGGACGCCGCCGGACGCGGCCACCTCCGCCGCGAAGGTCCTCGAGAACCCGAGGAGCTTGGCGAGGGCGGCGTCGACCCGCGTGCCGTCGAGCCCGTCCGGGACGGGCAGCGAGCGGGACTCCACGCTCAGCGCCCCTCGGACGCGGCGGCGGCCTCGGCGTCCTCGTCGGTCTCGACCGGGGCGTGATCGCGCTCACGCGTGCCGTCGAACCGGAGGCCGAACACCACGAGCAGGGCGACCGAGATCATCCCGGTGACGATGAAGATGTCGGCGACGTTGAAGATCGCCGGCATCATCCACGGCATGGAGATCATGTCCACGACGTGACCCACGGGGAACCCGGGCTCCCGGAACAGACGGTCCGACAGATTCCCCAGCACGCCCCCGAGGAGGCAGCCGAGGACGACCGCCCAGAGACGCGACCGCAGGCCAAACGCCTTCCAGACGATGACGCCCGCGACGACCGCGAGGGCGATGGTGAAGATCCACGTCACGCCGGAGCCGAGCGAGAACGCCGCGCCGGGATTGCGCACGTAGTAGAGCTGCAGGAACTCTCCGAGAACCGGGACCGCCTCGTGCAGCGGCAGGTTCTCGATGGTGAGGTACTTCACAAACTGATCGGCGGCCAGCACGACCGCTGCGAGAATCGCAACGATCGCGCCGGCCGCCGACCGACGAAGGGGACGACGTCCTGACAAGAGGGCGCCTTACAGGCCGATCGCGGAGACCGGCGTCGAGTCCGTGGAGCCCGACTTCTCGTCCAGCTCGCGGAGCTGGCCCTCGATGTAGCCGCGGAGCTGCGAGCGGTAGTCGCGCTCGAAGTTGCGCAGCTCGGTGATGCGGGCCTCCAGCGTGTTGCGCTCGCGCTCGAGACGTGCGGTCTCCTCGCGCTGCTTCGCCTCGGCCTCGGTGCGGATGCGGGCGACCTCGGCCTCGGCCTCGGAGATGAGCTGGTCGCGCTTGGCCTCACCCTCGGCCACGTGCTCGTCGTGCAGACGCTGCGCGAGCTCGATGATGCCGGCGGTGGCGGTGGCGGAGCCGGTCGGTGCGGCGTCGGCGGCGGGGGCCTCGGCCGCGGGGGCCGGGGTGGATGCAGCGGCAGCCGGCTCGGCGGCGGCAGCGGGAGCAGGGGTGGAACCCGACTCGTACGCGGCGAGCTTCGCCTTCAGCTCGGCGTTCTCCTCGAGGGCCTTGCGCCACTCGATGACGATCTCGTCGAGGAAGTCGTCGACCTCGTCCGGGTCGAAGCCGTCCTTGAAGCGGACGTGCTGGAACTGCTTGGTGACGACGTCATCCGGGGTAAGTGCCATGGGTGGCTCCTCTTTCGATGAGTTCGATTGCCAGTACCGATGTATGGCGTGTTCGTGATGTGGCGCGAACCCGGGGCGCGCACCTGGGTGCCAGCATAGCCCCCGAGCCTTGGGGTCGCGATGCCACGACACCCAGGCTCGGAGAACTCGAGGCCGTCCCCGGGCGCGACACGCGGGGTGGTCAGCGGATGAACAACCGGACGATGTTCATCAGGATCAGGACGACCAGAAGGGTCAGCGCGAAGCCGAAGTCCAGCGAGAGCTGACCGATGCGCAGCGGCGGGATGATCCGCCGGAAGAACCGGATGGGCGGATCGGTGACGGTGTACACCGCCTCCGCGGCGACGAGGCCGAAGCCCTTCGGACGCCATTCCCGATTGAACATCGGGATGTAATCCAGGATGAGCCTCGCGAAGAGCACGAGGATGTAGACCAGCAGCACCAGATGGACGATGCTGGCGAGGACCGAGACCAGCTGCACGGTCTACGAGTGGTCGAAGCCCGCAGACTCGGCGTCTGCGTGCGCGATACCCCCGTGACCGGACACCGCGATGTTCTCCGGCGAGAGCAGGAAGACCTTGGAGGTCACCCGCTCGATCCGGCCGTAGAGGCCGAGGGAGAGACCGCTCGCGAAGTCGATGAGGCGGCGCGCGTCGGCGTCGCTCATCTGGGAGAGGTTGATGATGACCGGGACGCCCTCGCGGAAGCTCTCCGCGATCAGCTGGGCGTCGCGGTACTGCTTCGGGTGGACGGTGAGGATCTCGTTCACGGCTCCTGCTGCGGGCTGGCGGACGGCGACGGGACGACGGAGCGGCGTGACGGGGGCCGGAGCCGGCTCTTCGCGCTCACGCTCGCGCTCGCGCTGGGCGCGCGCGGGTGCCGGCGTCTCCTCTTCGTAGACCTCTTCCTCGTCGGCGAGGCCGAGATACACCATGGTCTTCTTCAGCGGGTTACCCATCGTGTCCTCCGGTTCGAACGTTTCGGGCTGGTCTTGTCACAGGTTAACCCCGGGCGGGGCGCGGTCCCGTGATTGCGGAACCGATCCGCAGGTGTGTCGCGCCGGCGGCGATGGCCTCGGCGAAGTCGCCGGTCATCCCGGCGGAGATCCACGTCGCGTCGGGAGCGACGGTCCGCACGTCGGCGGCGATGTGGTGCAGACGGGCGAAGGCGCTCGCGGGGTCCTCGTCGAGGGGCGCGACGGCCATCACACCCCGGAGCCGCAGCGAGGGCAGGCTGAGCACGTGCTCGGCCAACGCCACCGCCGACGCCGGCGCCACCCCTCCCCTGCCCTCGTCCTCGGTGAGGTTCACCTGCACGAGCACGTCGAGCACCTCGTCGGTCTCTGCGGCACGATGCAGGGCATCGGCGAACCGGTCACGGTCCACGGAGTGCACGACGTCGGCGCTCCGCCTGATCGCCGCGGCCTTGTTCGTCTGTCCCTGTCCGATGAAGTGCCACTCGAGGTCGAGCGCGGAGAGCTCGCCCGCCTTGGCGGTGAGCTCCTGCTGTCGGTTCTCCCCCACCGCGTGCACCCCGAGTGCGTGCAGATCGCGCACCAGCGAAGCGGGGTGGAACTTCGTGACGACGATCCGGGTGATCTCCGCGGGAGACCGCCCGGCGGCACGCGCGGCGTCGGCGATCCTGTCGTCGATCGCCGACAGCCGCGCGGCCAGATCCGATGGCGCCGAGGCGCCGACCGGTGTCGTCACTTCAGGAATTCGGGGATGTCGATGTCGTCGTCGGCGAAGGCCGGCTCGATGCTCGTCGCCGGCGTGCGCGGTGCCGCGGGCGCCGGGGCGGGCTCGGGCGTGCTCTTCTCGGCCGCAGGCTCGCTGGTCTCCGACAGCGCCACCTCGGGAAGGGACGCGGTCGAGGGACGCGAGACGACCATCGGGTCCAGTCGCAGCGAGGGCTCCCCGCCGTCGAAGCCCGCGGCGATCACGGTCACCCGCACCTCGTCGCCGAGCGTGTCGTCGATGACCGTACCGAAGATGATGTTGGCCTCGGGGTGCGCGGCCTCCTTGACGAGGTCCGCCGCGTCGTGGATCTCGAAGATGCCGAGGTTCGAGCCACCCTGGATCGAGAGCAGCACCCCGTGGGCACCTTCGATGGAGGCCTCGAGCAGCGGCGACTCGACGGCGAGCTCCGCCGCCTTGATCGCGCGGTCGGCGCCGCGGGCCGAGCCGATGCCCATCAGGGCGGATCCGGCTCCCTGCATGACCGACTTCACATCGGCGAAGTCCAGGTTGATGAGACCGGGGGTCGTGATGAGGTCGGTGATGCCCTGCACACCGGCGAGGAGGACCTGGTCGGCGGTGGCGAACGCCTCGATCATCGAGATGCCGCGGTCGCTGATCTCGAGCAGACGGTCGTTCGGGACGACGATGAGGGTGTCGACCTCTTCCTTCAGCTTCGCGACGCCCGCCTCGGCCTGGCTCTGGCGGCGACGCCCCTCGAAGGAGAACGGCTTCGTGACGACACCGATGGTGAGCGCACCGATCGACTTCGCGATGCGGGCGACGACGGGAGCGCCGCCCGTTCCGGTGCCACCGCCCTCTCCGGCGGTGACGAAGACCATGTCGGCGCCGGTCAGCGCCTGCTCGATCTCCTCCGCGTGGTCCTCTGCGGCACGACGACCCACCTCGGGGTCGGCGCCGGCACCGAGGCCGCGGGTGAGCTCGCGGCCCACGTCCAGCTTGACGTCGGCGTCGCTCATGAGCAGCGCCTGGGCGTCGGTGTTGACGGCGATGAACTCGACTCCGCGGAGACCGAGCTCGATCATGCGGTTGACGGCGTTGACGCCGCCACCGCCGACGCCGACGACCTTGATCACGGCGAGGTAGTTCTGGTTCTGGCTCATGGCCGGCCTCCGATTAGTAGAGCCTGGAAGGGGGAACCTTAAACCTCAACTAGAGGTGTAAAGTATTTCCCGGTATTGCGTTCTCTCAGATCGAAGGTAAGCGCCGCCCGCCCGCGCGCCCGCAACGCCGTGGGCGTGTCGCGCCATTCCTGCGGAAAGCGTTCAGCCGACGACCGCGACGTCGGGCGAGGTCACGTCGATCGACGAGGCCGTGGGGTTCTTCACGAGCGCCGCGGAGAGCGCGAGCGCCTTCAGCGCGCTGTCTTCCTCGCTCCCCCACACGACCGTGAGGCCGGAGTCGAGGGTGAGGGTCACGTCGTCCGCCGTCGAGGCACGGACGCCGGTGAGGGCGCTGCGGATGTCGGCGGGGAGGGCACGCACGACGAGCCCGGCGCTGCGGAACGCCGAGGACTCCACGCCGCCCTCGACCTCGACGAGCGGCTGACCTGCCGGGCGCTCCTCGGTCGTCGAGAGCGCGACGCCCGCGGCGTCCACGAGGGTGAAGCCGGCATCGGACTCGATCACGCCGATCGGTGTGCGCTCGACGATGCGGACCGTGAGGTCGTGCGGGGGTCTCGCCTCCAGCGCGTAGGTCTCGATGAGCGGGAAGGCCAGCAGCGCGGCCTTGACCTCACTGGTGTCGACGAGCGCGAGCGGCGTGCCCATCTGGTCCGCCAACGCACCCTCGATCACCGCCGGATCGATCGTGGTCGTCCCGGTGACCGTGATGCGCTCGACCGCGAAGAGCGGACTGTAGGCCGCCGCGACGCTTCCGCCGATCAGCAGCACGATCGCGCCGACGACGCTCAGCCAGGTGATGCGGCGCCGACGCGAGCGCTGGGTGAACCGACGGATCTCTGCGCGGAGGGCCTTGCGACGCGCGCGCGCAGCCCGCCAGACGTCCATCGAGGAGCTCGGGACGTCCGCTTCCTGCTCCCCCTCGACCCCGGGGGCGAGATCATCCTGGACAGCCTCGTCCGCCGGCGACGGAGCGGCACCGCGGCGGCGGAGGCTGCGCGCGGATGCGGCGTCCGTCTCCTCCGGTGCATCCGGGGCGCTCGGGAGCGGGGGCGGCCGGCGCATGGGCTACGCCCCGTCGGTCCGGCGCAGCGAGTCCAGCACCTGCGGGATGATCTGATAGACGTTGCCGCAGCCGAGGGTCACGACGAAGTCGCCGTCGGTCGCCACGGATGCCGTGTAGTCGGCCGCCTCCTGCCAGTCGGCGACGAAGTGCACGCGGGAGGGGTCGTGGAACGCGCCGCTCACCAGCTCGCCGGTGACGCCGGGCACCGGATCTTCTCTGGCGCCGTAGACGTCCAGCATCACGGTGTGGTCGGCGAGCTCCTCCAGGACGTCCGCGAACTCCTGGTACATGTGCTGCGTCCGCGAGTAGGTGTGCGGCTGCTGGATCGCGATCAACCGTCCGGAGCCGGCGATGCTGCGCATGGCTTCGAGCGCCGCACGCACCTCGGTCGGGTGGTGGGAGTAGTCGTCGTAGACCGTGACCCCGCGCTCCTCGCCATGACGCTCGAGACGACGGACGGTCCCCGCGAAGCCTTCGACGGCGCGCACGGCGTCGAGGAGCGGGTGGCCGAGCGCGAGCAGCACGGCGACCGCCCCGGTGGCGTTGATCGCGTTGTGCACGCCGGGGACGGCGAGCTGCATGCGCTCGGTCTCGCCGCCGTGCGAGACGACCGCGGCGACGGGACCTGCCGTGACGATCTCGCTGACCCGGACGTCGGCGCCCTCGGCCTGACCGAACGTCAGCACCCGTGGGTGGGACAGTCCTGCCAGCACCCGGAGCGCGCCGGGGTCGTCGCTGGAGATGACGACCGCCTCCGACGCGGCGTCCGCGAACCGCACGAAGGCGTCGTGGAAGGCCTCATCGGAGCCGTAGTGGTCGAGGTGGTCGGGGTCGACGTTCGTGATGAGCGCCACAGCGGTGTCGTAGAGGAGGAAGGTGCCGTCCGATTCGTCGGCCTCGATGACGAAGAGGTCGCCGCTCCCGGTCGCGCTGGACGTGCCGAGCTGCTCGATCACGCCGCCGTTGACGAAGTGCGGATCGGCGCCGAGGTCGCGCAACGCGGTGACGATCATGCCCGTCGAGGTCGTCTTGCCGTGCGCGCCCGCCACCGACACGAGACGCCGCGTGCCGATCAGCCAGTGCAGCGCCTGGGACCGGTGGATGACGTGGAGGCCCCGCTCCTTGGCGGTGACGAACTCGGGGTTCTCCGGCCAGATGGCGCCGGTGTGCACGACCGTGTCGGCGTCGCCGAGGTGGGCGGCATCGTGACCGACGTGGACCGTTGCCCCCGCGGCGGCCAGCGCCCGCAGGTTGTCGCTGTCGGCACGGTCGCTGCCGGAGACGCGGATGCCCGCGTCGAGGAACATCTTGGCGAGTCCGCTCATCCCGGATCCACCGATGCCGATGAAGTGCGCGGAGGTGATCGTGTCGGGGATGGGGAGGGAGAGGTCGGGTCTGATCATGTCCGCTTCAGTCTACTTTTCGTTCGCGTCCGGTCGGCGGCGTCACGCCGCACCGAGGGCACGATCGATCATCGCCACGACGTTCTCGGTCCCGGTGCGGGTGCCCGCGGACTCCGCGGCCTCCGCCATCCGCCGGATGCGGTCGGGATCGCCGAGCAGCGGCACGACGATACGCCGGACGGCGTCGCCGTCGAAGGTCGCGTCGTCGAGGAGCTGCGCGGCACCGGCGGCCACGGCCGACCCGGCGTTCAGACGCTGCTCCCCGTTGCCCACCGAGTACGGCACGTACAGCGCGGGGATGCCGAGCGCGCTGATCTCGCTGACCGTCGCCGACCCCGAGCGCGACACGATGAGGTCGGCCAGGGCGAACGCCAGATCCATGCGGTCGACGTACCGCCGGAGGGCATAGCCGGCGACGCCCGGATCGGGAAGGTCGCTGCGCTCCCCCGTCACGTGCAGCAGTTGCCAGCCGGCGGCGAGGATGTCGCGCCAGGAATCCGCCAGAGCGTCGTTCAAGCGCTGCGCTCCGAGCGAGCCGCCGAAGACGAGCAGCACGGGGCGATCGGGGTCGAGCCCGAAGTACTCCGCGGCCTCGGCGCGCCGTGCCACCCGGTCGAGCGTGATGACCTCGCGCCGCAGCGGCATGCCGACCACCTCGCTTCCGCGGAGGGGCGTCCCGGCGAACGCGACGCCCACGCCCGCGGCCGCACGGGCACCGAGCACGTTCGCCAGCCCGGGCTTCGCGTTGGCCTCGTGGACGACGAAGGGCACGCGCTCGCGACGCGCGGCGACGTAGGCGGGTGCGGAGGCGTAGCCGCCGAAGCCGACTACGACGTCGATGCCGTGCTGCCGGATGTGCGCGCGCACCTGCGCGATCGCCCGACGGAACCGCGCGGGGAACGCGGCGGCCTGCGCGTTCGGCCGCCGCGGGAACGGCACCTTGTCGACGATGAGCAGCTCGTAGCCGCGCTCGGGGACGAGGCGGGACTCCAGGCCTTCGGCCGTGCCGAGCACGAGGACCGTCGCGTCGGGGTCGCGCTCGCGGAGCGCGTCGGCGACGGCGAGCAGCGGATTGACATGGCCGGCGGTGCCACCGCCCGCGAGGAGGTACGAAGTCACCTCGCGACCCTACCCCGCTCGGCTGACTGCTTCTCGGCGACCGGGATGGTCCGCGCGAAGGCCAGCAGCACACCACACGCGATGAGCACCGCGAAGAGGGCCGTTCCCCCCTGGGACATGAACGGCAGCGGCACGCCCATCACCGGGAAGACCCCGATGACGACGCCGATGTTCAGGACCGCCTGGCCGACGATCCAGACCGTGATCCCCCCGGCCGCGACGCGGATGAAGGGGTCCGAGGTCTTGCGGATCACGTGGAACGCGCCCACCGTGAAGAACGTGAAGAGGGCGAGCACGACGATGCAGCCGATCAGCCCCAGCTCCTCGCCGACGATCGCGAAGATGAAGTCGTTGCCGGCGGCGGGCAGCCACCCGTACTTCTCCTGGGAATTGCCGAGACCGAGGCCGAAGACACCGCCGGAGGCCATGCCCCAGATGCCGTGGATCGACTGGTAGCAGTCCGTGTAGTACAGCGCCATGTCGTCGCAGGTGGCGGTGATGCGGCGCATGCGGTCCTCGCTGGAGAGCGCGTAGGCCAGCACCGCGACCACGCCCAGGATCATCGGGATGATGAACAGCCGCAGCTTCACGCCGGAGAAGAAGAGGCAGCCGAGGAGGATGAGGACCATCACCATCGCGGTGCCGAGGTCCTTGCCCGCGAGCACGGTGCCGATCGCCAGCGCGCCGACCGGCACGACGGGGATGAAGACGTGGTGCCAGGTGCCGAGCATGGTCTGCTTGCGCAGCAGCACCGCGGCGATCCACAGGGCGAGCGCCAGCTTGAGGAACTCGGACGGCTGCATCTGGAAGCCCGCCACCTGGATCCAGTTCCGGTTTCCGCCGTCGGCGATGCCGAGCGGCGTGAACACCAGGAGCTGGAGGGCCACTGCGCCGAACAGCGCCGGCCAGGCCATGCGCTTGAGGAAGTCCACGGGGAAGCGGCTGATGAGGAACATCATCGGGATGCCGAGCAGGGCGAACACACCCTGCCGGAGGGCGCCGTCCAACGGGTTCTGCGCGTTGGCCACGGCGGTGGCGCTCGTCGCGGACAGCACCATGACGAGGCCGAAGATCGTGAGGAGCAGGGCGGTCGACGCGATCAGCAGGAACTCGGTCGAGACCGGCGTGAACCGGCGCCCGAGCGAGACCCGGGCCGCGAGCCCGCCCGACTCAGACCGCGGAGGGCGAGCCACCTGCGTCATCGGTGCTCCCCCGATCGATCCATTCCTGCACCGCTTCGGCGAAGCGGTGGCCGCGATCCGCGTAGCTGGAGAACTGGTCGAAGGATGCGGCGGCGGGAGCGAGGAGCACGGTGCCCTCCCCGTCGACGATCCCCGCCGCGATCTCCACGACGCGGTTCATGACCTGTCCAGTGTCGCCAGCATCGACCTCGAAGACCGGCACCGTCGGCGCGTGTCGCTCGAATGCCGCGACGACGGCCGTGCGGTCCACTCCGATGACGACCGCCGCGCGCGCGGTCGAGCCGGCGTCCGCGACGAGATCGGCGATGTCGACGCCCTTGAGATCGCCGCCGACGACCCATACCGCGCCCGGGTACGCGCGCAGCGAGGAGGCGGCGGCGTGCGGGTTCGTCGCCTTGGAGTCGTCGATCCAGGTGATGCCGGCATGCCGCGCGACCACCTCGATGCGGTGCGCGTCCAGCCGGAAGCTCTGCAGCGCCCCGTGGATCGCCTCGGGCTCGACTCCGAGGGACCGGGCGAGAGCACTGGCGGCGAGGATGTTCTGCACGATGTGCGGGGCCGACAGACCGGCGGCCTCCAGGTCGGCGACCGTCGTCAGCTCCAGGGCACTGCGGGCCCGGTCGTCGAGGAAGGCCCGATCGACGAGCAGCCCCTCCACGACGCCGAGGTCGCTCGGGCCGGGGATGCCCAGGTCGAAGCCGATGGCACGAGCGCCCTCGACGACCTCGGCCTCCTCGACCATCCGCCGCGTGGCCTCGTCGGCCTTGTTGTAGACGCAGGCGACGCGGGTGTTCCGATAGACCAGGGCCTTCGCGTCCCGGTACGCCTGGGCGCTGCCGTGCCAGACGAGATGATCGTCGGCGAGGTTGAGGCAGACCGCGGCGTGCGGGAAGAGCTCCCCCTCCGGGCGCGACAGGCCGAGATACCAGAGCTGGTGGCTGGAGAGTTCGACGACGAGCACGTCGAAGCCGGCCGGATCCCTGACCGCGTCGAGCACGGGGACGCCGATGTTGCCGCAGGGTGCGGCACGCAGCCCGCCGGCGACGAGCAGCGTCGCCGTGAGCTGGGTCGTGGTCGTCTTGCCGTTGGTGCCGGTGATGAGCACCCAGTCGGCCGGCGTGCCGTCCGCGCGGAGGACCTTGTCACGCACGCGCCAGGCGAGCTCGACGTCGCCCCAGAGCGCGATGCCCTCGTCCTGGACCCAGCGGATGACGGGGTGCGACGGAGCGAAACCCGGGGAGGCGATGACGACCTCGGGCGCGAACGCCGTCAGCGCCTCGGGCACGGCGTCCAGCGGACCGAGCTCCAACCGGGCGCCGATGACGGGGAGCAGACGGGCGTACTCCTCCTCCGCCGACGCGCTGAGCACGAGGACGTCGGCACCGAGCTCGGCGAGGGTGTCGGCGACGGAGAAGCCGGTCATGGAGAGGCCGAGGACGGCGACGCGCAGGCCACGCCAGTCGGCGTGCCAGCTCGTCAGTCCGGCCAGGCGCTCAGCCGACACGGGTCAGCCATTCGACGTAGAAGAGACCGACGGCGGAGACGGCGAGCAGACCCGCGATGATCCACATGCGCACCACGATGGTGACCTCCGACCATCCCCGCATCTCGAGGTGGTGGTGGAACGGGCTCATGAGGAAGAGCCGCTTGCCGCGGGTGATCTTGAAGTAGGCGCGCTGCAGGATCACGGATCCGGAGGCGAGCACGAAGACACCGGCGATGATGAGGAGCAGCAGCTCGGTGCGGGTCATGACCGCCATCGCGGTGATGACGCCGCCGATGGCCATCGAACCCACGTCTCCCATGAACACCTTGGCCTTCGGGGCGTTCCACCACAGGAAGCCGATGAGGCTGGCGGCGAACGAGGCCGAGATGATGGCGAGGTTGAACGGGTCGCGCACCTCGTAGCAGCCGCCGAGGGAGCCGGGGTCTCCGCCGATGCAGGGCTGCTTGAACTGCCAGAACGCGATGAGGCTGTACGCACCGACGACGATCACGCCGGCGCCGGCGGCGAGGCCGTCGAGGCCGTCGGTGAGGTTGACGCTGTTGGAGGTCGCGACCCCGATGATCGAGATCCAGGCG
Organism: Microbacterium sp. HSID17254; assembly: GCF_003989315.1. Classification (NCBI taxonomy): domain Bacteria; kingdom Bacillati; phylum Actinomycetota; class Actinomycetes; order Micrococcales; family Microbacteriaceae; genus Microbacterium; species Microbacterium sp. HSID17254. The sequence goes on along the minus strand of NZ_RBLT01000001.1, from coordinate 142,234 downwards.
AGGTAGAGGATCCAGCCGAGGATGACGCCGAACGCGAAGAGGTTCAGCCACGTGATGTCGCGGAAGAGGGAGATGGACGCACTGGCCGGCGTCTGCCCCCACTTGTTCGGGAAGTTCAGCGCCACGATCCCGAAGGGGATCACGACGATGAGCTGACCGATCACCTTGCGCCACCCGGAGAGCCCGAGGCTGCGCTGGCTGCGCACCTTCATGTAGTCGTCGATGAACCCGACCACGCCGAAGCCGACCATGAGCCAGATGACGAGGATCGCGGACAGCGCCGGGGTCTCGCCGCTGACGAGGACGCCGGTGAAGTAGCCGACGATCGAGCCGAGGATGAAGATGACCCCGCCCATCGTGGGCGTGCCGCGCTTGGCCTCGTGGCTCGGGTTGCCGGCGGCTTCCGGGGTGCGGATGACCTGCCCCCAGCCCCACTTCCGGAAGAGCCGGAGGAAGACGGGAGTCAGGAAGAGAGTGAAGGCGAGCGAGATGGCCGCCGCCATGATGAGGGACCTCACGAGAACAATTCTCCCAGACGATCGCCGAGATGCCGGAGGCCCACGGAGTTGGACGACTTCACGAGGACCCGGTCGCCGTCGCGCAGCTCGGTGCGGAGGTACTCGAACGCGGCGTCCTGGTCCGGCAGATGCACGGCCTCGCTGTCCCACGATCCCTCGCCGACGGCGGCGAGGTACAGCCGACGGGCCTCCGGGCCGACGACGACGATGCGCCGGATGTTGAGGCGCACCGCGAGGAGGCCGATGCGGTCGTGCTCCTCCCCCGCGCTCTCGCCGAGCTCGCTCATCGCGCCGAGGACGGCGACGGTGCGCTCGTCGGGGCCGGTGATCTGGGCGAGGGTCCGCAGGGCGGCTGCCATCGAGTCGGGGCTGGCGTTGTAGGCGTCGTTGATGATGCGGACGCGGTCGTTGCCCAGGGGCTGCATGCGCCAGCGCTCGGCGATCTCGACGGTCTCCAAGCGGGCGACGGCGTCGGCAGGGGCCACACCGAGCTCGACGGCCGCGGTGATCGCGGCGAGGGCGTTCGTGACGTGGTGCGCGCCGAGGACGCGCAGGCGCAGCGGCAGCCGCTGCCCCGCGACTTCGATCACGCACTGCGTGCCGGAGGCCGAGACCTCGATGTCGCGCGCGTGCACGGCGGCCGCGGCGGACTGGCCGAAGCCGACGACCCGGAGGCCGCGGCTCTCCGCGAGCTCGCGCATCGCCCACACCCGGGCGTCGTCGGCGTTGAGCACGGCCGTGCCGGGCACGCGGGCCGCGGCGACGAGCTCGGACTTGGCCTTCGCGGTGGCCTCGATGCCGCCGAAGCCCCCGGCGTGCGCCATCCCGACCATGAGCACGACGACGAGGTCGGGCTCGACGAGGCCGGCGAGCCGCGCGATGCTGCCCGGCGCGGCGGCGCCGAACTCGCTCACGAGGAAGCGGGTGTCGTGCGTGACGCGGAGCATCGTCACCGGGGCGCCGACCTCGTTGTTGAAAGACTTCACCGGAGCGACGGTCTCGCCCTCGTCCTCGAGGATGCGGGCGAGGAAGTTCTTCGTCGTCGTCTTGCCGTTGGAGCCGGTGATGCCGACGATGCGCAGGTTCCCGCCGGCGCGTACGCGCGCCACGACCTCGCGGGCGAGGTCGCCGAGCGCGGCGACGGCATCCGGGACGACGATCTGTGAAACCGCGACGTCGACCGGACGCTCGACGATCGCCAGCACCGCGCCGGCTTCGACGGCGGCGCCGACGAAGCGGTGTCCGTCCGTCTCGGCTCCGGGCTTGGCGACGAAGATCGACCCGGCCTCCATGGTTCGGGAATCGGTGTCGACGATGCCGTCGACCACCGTCTCCGGCGTGTGCTCTCCGGCCACGCGCAGCTCACCACCGACGGCGGCGGCGATCTCAGCGAGCGTCAGGGCGATCATGTCATCTCCATGCGCGGCTCTCGCCGGCTATCCGAACTTGGGGAGGAGCGCGTCCATCGGGACAGAGGACGGCATCACGCGATAGGTCTTCATCACCTGCGTCATCGCCTTCTGGAAGGCGGAAGCGGTGGCCGCGGACGATACAACCTTAGTCGGCTCGTCGAGGGTCACCACGACGACGTACTGGGGGTCGTCGACGGGAGCGAAGCCCACCATGCTGGTGTAGTAGACGCCCGCCTTGTAGCCGCCCTTGCCGTCGGAGACCTGTGCGGTACCGGTCTTGCTGGTCACGCGATAGCCGGGCACCTGGATGCGATCGGCGTTCCCGCCCTGCACGGCCACGTTCTCGAGCATGCGCGTCAGATCGGCCGCGGTCTGCTCCTTCACGATCTGCTCATGCTTCGGCTTCGGGGTCTCCGTGACCGTCCCGTCGGGTGCGGTGCAGGACTCGACCATCGTCAGGTCGATCTTCTCCCCGCCGTTGGCGATGGCCTGGTACGCGCCGGCGAGCTGGGGAGCCGTCACGGTGAAGTACTGGCCGAACGTCGTCGTGTAGAGCGACTGGCTGTCCCAGTCGCTCACCGGGTGGAGGATGCCCCCCACCTCGGAGGGGAAGTCCAGCGTCTTCTGACCGACGCCGAATCGCTGCAGGTAGTCGTAGCGGACCTCGGGGGCGACCATCGTGCCGAACTTCGACAGCGCCGTGTTGGACGAGTCGATGAGTCCGCCGGCCAGCGTGTAGTTGTACGCGGGGTGGCTGAACGCGTCGTTGACCACGGCGCCGTTGGGGAAGGTCTCCCGCGACGAGGCCGTGACGGTGCTGAGCGGAGTGAGGCCGGCACCCTCCATCGCCGCCGCCGCCGTGATCGCCTTGAACGTCGAGCCCGGCTCGAAGTCGCGGTGGAAGATCTGACTGTAACGCGTCTCCGGCGTCGAGGAGTCCAGGTCGTTGGGGTCCATGGCGGGCCACTCGGCGGCGGCGCGGATCTTGCCGGTGCCCACCTCGACCACCGTCACGGTCCCGCCCTTCGCGCCCTGCTTCTGGGCCTCCTCGCCGACCATCTGCTGGAGGTACCACTGGAGGTCGCTGTTGATCGTGAGCTGCACGGTGCCGCCGTTCACGGCGTCGGTGACGGACTCGCTGCCCGGGATCACGACCCCGTCCTTGCCCTTGCGGTACGTCTTCTCACCGTCCACGGGCGCGAGGCACGACTCCTCGAGCTGCTCCACACCGGCTTTGGCCTCGCCCGTGTTGTCGAGGAAGCCCAGCACGTTGCCGGCGACCGCGCCGTTCGGATAGACCCGCGTCTCGCGCGGCTTCAGCGCCAGGTAGGACCCGAGGCCGAGGTCGCGGAGCGCGATGTACTGCTCGGTGTTCAACCCGGTCTTCAAGGGCGCGTACTGGCTGTTCGGGTTCTCGGCCAGGGCGTCCGAGACCCGCTTGCGGATCTCGTCGCCCGGCACGCCCGTGATCTCGGCGATCTTCTCGGAGGCCTCGGCCCACGGCAGCGCCGGGTCCTTCTCCTCCGTGAGTCGGATCACCTGCGGGCTGAGCTGGGCGTCGTACACCATGACGCTCGACGCGAGGACGGTGCCCTCCGCGTCGACGATGGAGCCGCGCTGTCCGGGGATCGTCGACCCGTCCCCGATGTGCTCGAGGGATTGGCTGACGTGCTCGTCGGCGCTCACGACCTGGATGTCGATGAGGCGGACGACGAACGCCACCAGCACCGAGAGGATGACCGCCAGTGCGACGACGGTGCGTCGCCGCGGTCCGCGCGTGGCTCGTGTCGTCATGGGATCTCTCCGTCGATCGGGATGGTCAGTGGGTCGTGGGGCTGGGGAGGCCGTCGGTGAGGGCGGGCGGCAGATCCGTCGCGGGCGGAGTGCCGCCTGTGGACTCCTCCGCGGTCTGCTCCGCCGCGGGCGTCTCCTCGGTGACGAGGACGTTGCCGACGGCCGCCGGTCCGTGGGGGTCGACCGTCGAGATCCCCTCCGCGCCGGCACCGGCGCCGAAGACCGCGCCGTCGCTGAGACGCAGATACGAGGGCGCTCCCGCGACGACCATGCCGAGGTCGGCCGCATTGCCGGCGAGCACCTGCGGAGAGCTCAGACCCGTGAGCTCCTCCTTCAGTGCATCCGTGCGGAGATCGAGCTCGCGCTGCTGGGAGGTCAGCCCGGCGAGGGTGAACGAGTCCTGCGTGATGGCCAGGGAGAGTCCGACCTGCGCGGCACCGATCGCGAGGGCTCCGCCGAGGGCCACGAGCGCGTAGGCGAGCTTCGGCTTCCGCCGCCGCGCCGGTGCCGTCACGGGCTGGAGGCGGCGCTCCGGGGTCTTCTCCGGGACGACTGGCTGCAGCGGCAGGGTCGGCTTGCGGACTGCGTTCATGCTCATGCGCTCTCCCGCACCTTCTCGGCGGCGCGCAGGCGCACCGGTATCGCACGCGGGTTGCGTGCGCGTTCTTCGTCGTCGGCGAGTTCCGCCCCCTTGGTCAGGATGCGGAATCGGGGGGCGTGCTCCGGCAGCTCGACAGGGAGACCGGCGGGCGCCGTCGAGGAGGACGCGGCGGCGAAGGCCTGCTTCACCAGCCGGTCCTCGAGGGACTGGTACGACATCACGACGATGCGACCGCCGACGGCGAGAGCGTCCATCGCGGAGGGGATGGCGTCCGCGAGCACGTTCAGCTCCGCGTTGACCTCGATGCGCAGCGCCTGGAACACGCGCTTCGCGGGGTGCCCCGCACGCTGTGCCGCGGCGGGCGTCGCCGCCACGAGGATGTCCACGAGCTCCCCGGAGCGGGTGATCGGCTGCTTCTGGCGGGCGTCGATGATGAAGCGGGCGTACCGTGCGGCGAGCTTCTCCTCGCCGTACCGCTCGAAGATGCGGCGCAGATTCCCCTCGCTGTACGTCGCGATGACGTCGGCGGCGGTGATGCCCTTCGTCTGGTCCATCCGCATGTCGAGCGGAGCGTCCTTGGAGTACGCGAAGCCGCGTTCGGCCTCGTCCAGCTGCAGCGACGAGACGCCGAGGTCGAAGAGTATCCCGGCGGCGCCCTGGGCGTGCAGACCGATCTCGTCGTAGACCGTGTGGACGAGCGTGACGCGGTCGCGGAACCGGGCGAGCCGCTCCCCCGCGATCTTCAGCGCGTCAGTGTCGCGGTCCAGGCCGATCAGGCGGATGCCGGGGAAGCGCTCGAGCAGCGCCTCAGAGTGCCCGCCCATGCCGAGGGTGGCATCGACGAGCACGGCGCCGTCCTCCCGGAGGGCCGGCGCGAGGAGCTCGACGCAGCGGTCGAGCAGGACGGGGGTGTGGATGTCGCGGAGGTTCATGATCTCTCTCGGGTCCGACCTTCGGCTCTGATCCCCCTCCGCTTCTCGACCCGGCACCGGGGAAGTGTGTCGGGGCGGGAGCGGCGGGGCATCACAGCCGTGGTCAGAACAGTCCGGGAATCACCTCCTGCTCCAGCTCGGCGTAGGACTCCTCGCCGGCGGCGAGGTAGGCGTTCCAGCTCTCCGCATCCCAGATCTCGGCGTGGGCGCCGACTCCGGTCACGATGAGCTCCTTCTGAAGACCCGCGTACTGACGCAGGTGGGCGGGGATGGTGATGCGGTTCTGGCTGTCGGGCATCTCCGCACTGGCACCGGAGAGGAACATGCGCATGAAGTCACGCGCCTGCTTGTTGGCGAGCGGGGCCTGACGGATCCGCTCGTGCATCGCCTCGAACTCGGCCGTGCTGAAGACGTAGAGGCACCGCTCCTGACCCCGGGTGACGACGATGCCGCCGCCCAGGTCCTCGCGGAACTTCGCGGGAAGGATGACCCGTCCCTTGTCGTCCAGCTTCGGTGAGTGCGTGCCCAGCAGCATCGGCCATCACCCCCTCTCCGTCCGGCCAACTCGAGGTGCGCCCCACTTTACTCCACTTTCCTCCACATTCCTACGATGAATCCCGCGTATCGCGCCGCGGTTCGCAACCCGCACGCTCACGACCCGCGAGATTCCGCGGTGGAGCAAGGTGGAGGGCCAGTGGAGGGCCAGTGGAGGAGTCAGACGGCGTCAACGGACCGAAGACACGAAAAAGCCCGGATGCTCAGCATCCGGGCTTCGTGGTGGAGGAGAAGGGAGGGGGCTCAGTAACCGTCCTGGCGCCGATCCCACCGGTCGTTCATGCGATCCATGAAGGAGGAGGAGTCCTGCCGCTTCGGGGCGGTGCGCGTGCGGGTCTCTGCCGGACCGCTGCGCCGGACCGGGGTGACGGCCAGCATCACTCCGCCGAGCATGGCCGCGAATCCGATGACGCCGACCACGATGCCCCAGACGTCGCCGAGGATGACACCCACGACCAGTCCGCCGATGCCGGCGAGCAGGAGGAGGGCCCCGTAGACGAGGTTGCGATAGCTCAGCGTGCGATCACCCGACGGCGCGCTCACGACGTCGGCGTCATTGTGCAGGAGATGGCGTTCCATCTCGTCGAGCAGACGTTGCTCCTGTTCGGAGAGTGGCATCTCATCCCCCTCGGGTATCGTGCCCTCCAGTCTACGCGCGAGCAGCGTCCGGGGCTAGCGGTTCCCGCCTCACATCCTTTACGTATGCTGGGAGTCGTGCCGTCCCCCTCCCCCTCCGTCGCTGAGGCCGTAGCCGCGCGACTGGACCTCTTCCTCGACCGCATGCGAGCCGAGTCGGCCGAGTACGGCGAGGACGCCGCCGCCTTCCTCGCCGCGGCGGCGGACACCCTCTCCGGCGGCAAGCGCCTGCGCGCCCGGTTCTGTCACGCCGGGTGGCGTGCGGTCGCCCGGTTCCGCGATCGTCGCGCGGTCGAGGACGACCACCTGTGGGACGCCTGCGCCGCCCTCGAGATCTTCCAGTCCGCCGCTCTCGTCCATGACGACCTGATCGACAACTCGGACACCCGTCGAGGACGCCCCGCCGCCCACCGCGCACTCGAGTCCTCGCACCGCGCCGCCGGATGGTGGGGCGACGCCGCCGCCTTCGGGCGCGCCGGATCCGTCCTGCTCGGCGATCTCCTCGTGGCCTGGAGCGACGACCTCCTGGAGTCGGCGCTCGACGGGCACGCCGAGGCGAGGACCGTGCGGGCGGAGTATGCCCGGATGCGTCGCGACGTCACGACCGGGCAGTTCCTCGACATCGCCGAGGAGTCGGCGTGGAGCGTGAGCGACGACCGCGAGCACGCCGAGCGGGCGCTCCGCGTCGCCTCGCTGAAATCGGCGCGCTACAGCATCGAGCAGCCGCTGGTCCTCGGAGCGAGCCTGGCCGGCGCCGATGCCGAGCAGACGCGGGCGCTGCGCCGCTTCGGACATCCGCTCGGTCTCGCTTTCCAGCTGCGCGACGATGTGCTCGGCGTGTTCGGCGACGCCGCCGTCACCGGGAAGCCCGCGGGCGACGACCTGCGGGAGGGCAAGCGGACCGTGCTCATCGCCTTCACCAGGGAGCGCCTGGACACCTCCGCCCGCCGGGTGCTCGACGAGATGCTCGGCGATCCCGACCTGTCGGCGTCCCAAGTCTCCTTCCTGCAGGAGACGATCGCCGGGACCGGGGCTCTGGACCGCGTCGAGACGATGATCGCCGACTACGCCAGGGACGCCGACCGCGCACTGACCGGCGCGCGCCTCGACGACGCAGCGGTCGGCGAGCTGCGCGACCTCGCCAGGGCCGCCACCGTGCGCTCCTCCTGAGCAGGCTCAGGCGAGCGTGCGCGCGAGCCGGCGCACCTCGCTCTTGTGCCCCGCGAGGAGAGAGGCGATCGGCGAACGCCCGAGGGTCTCGTCCTCGGCGAGCAGCCAGTCGATGAGCTCGTCGTCGGAGAACCCGGCGTCCTGCAGCACGATGATCGTTCCGCGCAGCGAGCTCAGCGGCTGTCCGTCCACGATGAACACGGAGGGGACCGCGAAGACACCGCTGCGGCGCGAGCCGACGAGGTAGTGCTCGTCGATCAGGCGTCGCACGCGACCCAACGGCTCGCCGAGGACCTCGACGAGGTCGGGCATGGTCAGCCACTCGAGCGCGGAATCAGGGGTTGCAGCGACGTTCTCAGACACGGTGCCACTATCTCACCTCCACGGCCCGGTCGCATGTTCGTCACTTCCGTCCCATTCGTCACACCCGTCACTTCTGTTGACATCTCTATACATCCGTGTCAGCGTGAAGTGCTCGAAAAGGGGGCCCGACGTGATCCTGCAGACAGCCGTGGCCGGCGCTCTCGCCGCCACCCTGACGGCGACACCCGCCGCCGCACCCGCACCACCGCTCGCACCGCACGAACGCCAGCGCGTCGCTCCGACGCGCGTCGTCCCCACGCAGAACGTGCCGCCGGGGCACGTCGTGCAGCCGGGCGACACGGTCGCCGGCATCGCCGGTCGGTACGGGCTCCGGACCGCCGACGTCCTCAGCTGGAACGGGCTCTCGGTGCGCTCCGTGATCTACCCCGGGCAGACTCTCTCCCTGCGGGCACCTGCGGCGGCTCCGGCCCCGGCCGCGACGCCCGCCCCTGCCGCGGCGAAGACGCACGTCGTCGCGGCCGGCGACACGGTGTTCGCCATCGCCCGGACGTACGGGACCTCGGTGAGCGCCGTCCTCGCCGCGAACGGCCTGCCCCAGGGCGCGATCATCTACCCGGGCCAGAAGCTCGTCGTCTCCGCGGGCGCACCCGCCGCCCCCGCGGCCGCTCCCGCCGCAGCGCCGTCGACGCCCACCCCCGCACCGGCCGCCGCCACGCACACCGTGGCCGCCGGTGAGACGCTGTTCTCGATCGCCCAGAAGTACGGCACCACGACGCAGTCGCTCTTCGCCTGGAACGGCCTCGAAGCCTCCTCGATCATCTATCCCGGTCAGAAGCTCGCCGTCCAGGGTGCTCCGGCGCCGACGCCCGCCGCCGCCCCGAGCGGCCAGCGCACCGCCGCCCTGAATGCGGAGCAGGCGGCCAATGCCTCCCTCATCATCCGCATCGGCCGTGAGCTGGGCGCCTCCGACCGCGCGATCGCCACCGCGCTCGCGACGGGGATGGTGGAGTCGGGTCTGCGGAACCTCGACTGGGGAGACCGCGATTCGCTCGGCCTGTTCCAGCAGCGCCCCAGCACGGGCTGGGGCACGCCGGAGCAGATCATGGATGCGGAACGGAGCACGCGGGTCTTCTACGGCGGGACCGGCGACCCCAACGGCGATGTCACCCGCGGCCTGTTCGACATCCCGGGGTGGGAATCCCTCTCCTTCACCGACGCGGCGCAGGCCGTGCAGATCTCCGCCTACCCCGAGCGCTACGGGCAGTGGGAGACGCAGGCGTACGCGTGGCTCGCCCAGCACGGGTGACGATTCCGGAAATCCGGATGCGTCGAGGGGTGAGGCGTTCCCGGGGCTTTCAGCCAATCGTCCATAGACTTCTGTCGTGACGACCAACCATCAGGCCGACCCCCTCATCGGGCGGCTTGTCGACGGTCGCTACCGCGTCCGCGCGCGGATCGCCCGCGGCGGGATGGCCACCGTCTACGTCGCCACCGACCTGCGCCTCGAGCGCCGCATCGCCCTGAAGGTGATGCACGCGCACCTCAGCGACGACTCGGCGTTCCAGAGCCGGTTCATCCAGGAGGCCCGCGCGGCCGCCCGTCTGGCCGACCCGCACGTCGTCAACGTCTTCGACCAGGGGCAGGACGGCGAACTCGCCTACCTCGTCATGGAGTATCTGCCGGGCATCACCCTGCGTGAACTCCTCCGCGAGCAGAAGCGCCTGACGGTCGCCCAGACGATCACGATCATGGACGCTGTCCTCGCCGGACTGTCCGCGGCGCACCGCGCCGGGATCGTCCACCGCGACGTCAAGCCGGAGAACGTGCTGCTCGCGGAGGACGGCCGCATCAAGATCGGCGACTTCGGTCTCGCCAGGGCCACCACGGCGAACACCGCGACCGGCCAGCAGCTGCTCGGGACCATCGCGTACCTCGCCCCCGAGCTCGTCACGCGCGGCACGGCCGACGCCCGCAGCGACATCTACGCGCTCGGCATCATGCTCTACGAGATGCTCGTCGGCGAGCAGCCCTACAAGGGCGAGCAGCCGATGCAGATCGCTTTCCAGCACGCCACCGAGTCGGTCCCCCGCCCCAGTGTGCGCAACCCCGCGGTCCCGGAGCAGCTCGACGAGCTCGTGCTCTGGGCGACGGAGAAGTCGCCGGACGAGCGGCCCGACGACGCACAGCAGATGCTGGAGCGCCTGCGCGAGATCGAGCGCGAGATCGGCGTCGCCCCCGCGGTGACCCGGACGACCGGCTCCGCCCGTGACCAGGCGGACTCCGGCGACCTCACCAAGGTCATGCCGGGCACGATGGTGCTCCCGGAGCCGGCGACAGCGACCTCCCCGGGGATCGACAACGCCACCATCCTCCGTCGGCGGGCCTCGAAGCGCCGCGCCCGCGGCACCTTCCTGCTGTCCCTCGTGCTCCTGCTGGCGGTCCTCGCCGGCGGCGTGGGCTGGTGGTTCGGCTCCGGCCCCGGTTCGCTCATCGCGGTCCCCGATGTCGCGGGACAGACGTACGACGAGGCGGCGGCCGACCTCACGGAGGCAGGCTTCGAACCGACGCAGCGCGACGAGTTCTCCGTCGACGTCGACGAGGGCATCGTCATCGAGACCGATCCCGGTACCGGCGCCAGGGTCGACAAGGGCACCACGGTCGCCGTCGTCGTCTCCGCCGGCCCGGCCTCGCACGAGCTCGCCGCCGTCGCCGGGCAGTCGGCCGACGACGTCCGCGCAGCGCTGGAGGCGGCGAACCTGGAGATCACCGACGACGAGGAGTTCTTCACGGACGCGGCGAACGGCTCGGTGATCAACGTGCGCATCACGCCTCGGGACGGCGGAGACGCCTTCGGCTGCGAAGAGGGCTGCACGGTGCATGAGAAGGACACCGCGACCATGGAGGTCTCCCGCGGCGCCGTGCCCGACGTCACGGACATGACCGTCGCTCAGGCCACCGAGGCGCTGACCGGCAAGGGGCTCAAGGTCGCCGAGGAGAGCATCTACCGCGCGAGCGACTCCATCGGCAAGGACCGCGTCATCGGATACGCGGACCGCGCCGAAGAGGGAGCCTGGCGACCGGGCGAGACCATCCAGCTCATCATCTCGCAGGGGCCGCCGCTCTTCGACGTCCCCGATGTGTCGGGCATGACGCGCAACGAGGCCACCGCCGCCCTACGTGACGCCGGCTTCACGTGGAGCTACACGAGCAGCACCGGACTCCCCGACTCCGTCTGGGACCTCCTCGCGAACGAGAACACGCGGGTGGAGTCGTACAGCCCGACCGAACCGCAGCGCAAGGGCACGAGCATCACGCTCACCATGGGCTTCGCCGGCTGAGACCGAGACGACGAAGGGGCCGGAACATCGTTCCGGCCCCTTCGTGCATCCGCTTCGCGGATCAGCGCTTCTCGAGCTCCTCGGCCACGAGGAACGCCAGCTCCAGCGACTGCATGTGGTTCAGGCGCGGGTCGCACAGGCTCTCGTAGCGGGTCGCGAGCGCGGCCTCGTCGATCTGCTCCGACCCGCCCAGGCACTCGGTGACATCGTCTCCCGTCAGCTCGACGTGGATGCCGCCGGGGAACGTGCCCACCGCACGGTGCGCCTCGAAGAAGCCGCGGACCTCGTCGACGACGTCGTCGAAGCGCCGCGTCTTGTAGCCGGTCGGCGTGGTGATGCCGTTGCCGTGCATGGGGTCGGTGACCCACAGCGGCTGCGCGCCGGATTCCCGGACGGCCTCCAGCAGCGGGGGCAGCGCGTCGCGGATGCGTCCGGCGCCCATGCGCGTGATGAAGGTCAGGCGTCCGGGCTCGCGCTCCGGGTCGAGCTTGTCGATGAGCGCCAGCGCCGTCTCCGGCGTCGTGGTGGGACCCAGCTTCACGCCGATCGGGTTCCGGATCTTGGAGAAGTAGTCGACGTGCGCGCCGTCGAGCTCGCGCGTGCGCTCCCCGATCCACAGGAAGTGCGCCGAGGTGTTGTACGGGGTGTCCGTCCGGGAGTCGATGCGCGTCATCGGGCGCTCGTAGTCCATGAGCAGGCCCTCGTGCCCGGTGAAGAACTCGACGCGCTTGAGCTCGTCGAAGTCGGCGCCGGCGGCCTCCATGAACTTGATCGCCCGGTCGATCTCCGCGGCCATGCGCTCGTAGCGCTGGTTGGCGGGGTTCTGGGCGAAGCCCTTGTTCCAGGAGTGCACCTCGCGGAGGTCGGCGAATCCACCCTGCGTGAACGCCCGGATGAGGTTCAGCGTCGACGCCGCGGTGTGGTAGCCCTGCAGCAGACGACCGGGGTCGGCCTGACGCGAGCCTTCGGTGAAGTCGTAGCCGTTGACGATGTCGCCGCGGTACGCCGGGAGCGTGACCTCGCCGCGGGTCTCCGTGTCGCTGGAGCGCGGCTTGGCGAACTGCCCGGCCATGCGTCCCATCTTGACGACCGGCATCGAGGCGCCGTACGTGAGCACCACGGCCATCTGCAGCACCGTCTTGATGCGGTTGCGGATCTGCTCGGCGGTCGCGCCGGCGAACGTCTCGGCGCAGTCGCCGCCCTGCAGCAGGAAGGCCTGCCCCGAGGCGGCCCGGGCGAGACGGTCGCGGAGGTTGTCGACCTCACCGGCGAAGACCAGCGGCGGAAGGCTCGAGATCTGCCGGGAGACGTCGGCGACGCGGTCGGCGTCTGGCCACTGCGGCTGCTGCTTGATGGGAAGCGAGCGCCAGGCATCAAGGGCTTCGATGTGGTGCGGGAGCATGCGTCCAGCCTAGTGGGCGGCGACACCGCCGAGACGCGCCCTGGAGCCTATGTGACGCGGCTCGGGAGGCGGTCCTTGACGGTCGATGCGTAGACGTCCTCGTACTCCTGCTGACCGAGCCGCTGGAGCGCCACCATGATCTCGTCCGTGACCGAGCGGAGGATGTAGCGGTCGTTCTCCATGCCGGCGTACCGGGAGAAGTCGAGGGGCTCGCCGATGACGATCCCGACCCGCATGACGCGCGGGATCCGCCGGCCGATGGGCATGGCCGTGTCGGTGTCGACCATGATGACCGGGATCACGGGGACCTTGGCTTCGAGTGCCATCCGGGCGATGCCGGTGCGGCCTCGGTAGAGCTTGCCGTCTGGGCTGCGGGTGCCCTCCGGATAGATGCCGAGGAGGTCGCCCCCGCCGAGCACCTGGAGACCCGTGTTGAGCGATGCCTCCGAGGCCTTTCCGCCCGAGCGGTCGATGGGGAGCTGCCCGGTCGCCTTCATGAAGAAGCGGGTGGACCACCCCTTGAGGCCCCGCCCGGTGAAGTAGTCGCTCTTCGCGAGGAACGACATGGGCCGGTCGATCACGAGCGGGAGGAAGATCGAGTCCGCGAAGGAGAGATGATTGCTGGCGAGGATCGCCGCTCCGGTCGCGGGCACGTTCTTCCGCCCCACGATCCAGGGGCGGAACACGGCCTTGACCACGGGGCCGATCACGACGTACTTCATCAGCCAGTAGAACATCGAGGTGAAGTCTAGCGCCGTGTCGCGGATCGTCCCGCTGTTCCCCCTCGCCACCTCGGGAAAGCGACTCAGTTTCACCCTGACCGCGACCCGGTGCCATGCCCTAGACTCGGACCAACGCCCGTGCCCGACCGGTACCGAAGGAGCTGCCGTGGTCCAGTTTGAAGTCCCCGCGATCGTCCCCGCCGATCCCGACGCGAACGTCGCCGACCTGCTTGCGAAGCGCGTCGAGGCGACTCCCGACCGGGCGCTGTTCTCCGTCCCGCAGGGCGACGGATGGCGCGACATCACCGCCGCCGACTTCGAGACCGCGGTGATCGCGCTCGCGAAGGGCTTCGCCGCCGCGGGCATCCAGCCCGGCGAGAAGGTGGGCTTCCTCGCCCGCACCACCTACGAGTGGAGCCTCGTCGACTTCGCCCTCTTCTACGCCGGTGCGGTGATGGTGCCGATCTACGAGACGAGCTCGCCGTCGCAGATCCAATGGATCCTCGAGGACTCCGGCGCCATCGCCCTCCTGGTCGAGTCGCCGGAGCACTTCGCCCGCGTCGACGAGGTGCGCGGCGACCTGCCGCTGCTCCGGGAGGTCTGGCAGCTGCACCTGGGCGCGATCGACACGCTCACTGCCCAGGGGGCATCGGTCTCCGACGAGGAGATCCAGCGCCGCCGGAACCTCGCCGTCGGCTCCGACATCGCCACCCTCATCTACACCTCGGGGTCCACCGGGCGACCGAAGGGCTGCGTGCTCACGCACAGCAACTTCGTCGAGCTGTCCCGCAACTCCGCGAAGGCTCTCGACGAGGTCGTGCAGACGCCGGGGTCCTCCACCCTCCTCTTCATCACGACGGCACACGTCTTCGCCCGCTTCATCTCCATCCTCAACGTGCATGCGGGGGTTCGCACCGGCCACCAGCCCGACACGCGCCAGCTGCTCCCGGCCCTCGGCTCGTTCCAGCCGACCTTCCTCCTCGCGGTCCCCCGCGTGTTCGAGAAGGTCTACAACTCCGCCGAGCAGAAGGCCGAGGCGGGCGGCAAGGGCAAGATCTTCCGCGCCGCCGCCGACGTCGCGATCGAGCACTCCCGGCTGCTGGAGGAGGGCAAGAAGATCCCGTTCGGGACGAAGCTCAAGTTCGCGCTGTTCAACAAGCTCGTCTACTCCAAGCTCCGCGAGGCCATGGGCGGCAAGGTCGTCTACGCGGTGTCGGGCTCCGCTCCCCTGGGCGCCCGCCTCGGTCACTTCTTCCACAGCCTCGGCGTTGTCATCCTCGAGGGCTACGGTCTGACCGAGACGACCGCCCCCGCGACCGTGAACCTCGCCTCGAAGTCGAAGATCGGCACGGTCGGTCCCGCCCTTCCCGGCGTCGGGGTGCGTCTCGCCGACGACGGCGAGATCGAGGTGCGCGGCATCAACGTCTTCAAGGAGTACTGGAACAACCCGGAGGCCACCGCCGAGGCGTTCAGCGACGGCGGCTGGTTCCACACCGGCGACATCGGCAGCTTCGACGCCGACGGGTTCCTCACGATCACCGGACGCAAGAAGGAGATCATCGTCACGGCGGGCGGCAAGAACGTCGCCCCCGCGGCCCTGGAGGACCCGATCCGCGCGAACCCGATCGTCGGGCAGGTCGTCGTCGTCGGCGACCAGCGTCCGTTCATCTCGGCGCTCGTCACGCTCGACCCCGAGATGCTGCCGACGTGGCTCGCGAACAACGGTCTCGACGAGAAGATGACGCTGGCGGAGGCCTCGACCAACCCGCAGGTTCGGGCCGAGGTCCAGCGCGCGGTCGACGCAGCGAACGAGCGGGTGTCGCGTGCGGAGTCCATCCGCAAGTTCACGATCCTCGACTCGGAGTGGACGGAGGCCTCGGGCCATCTCACCCCGAAGCTGTCGATCAAGCGGACCATCATCATGAACGACTTCGCCGACGAGATCTCCGCGATCTACGACGAGCCCGTCGCCACCACCAACGTCGCGATCGGCGGCTGACGCCCCTCGTCGACCCACCCCCTTCTGACCGAACCGGCCCCTTGCGCTCGCGCGTAAGGGGCCGGTTCGTACGAGAAGGGGTGGGTCGACAGCTAGAACCAGGAGCTCTCGCGCACCTCGCGCATCGCGACCTTCCGCGTCTCCGGGTCGAGCCGGGAGAGGAAGAGCGTGCCGTCGAGGTGGTCGGTCTCGTGCTGGAGCGCCTGCGCGAGCAAGCCGTCGCCCTCGAGCACCACGGGCTGTCCGTCGAGGTCGATCCCCTCGACGCGGGCCCAGGGATGGCGCTGGGCGTCGTGCCAGAGTCCGGGGACGGAGAGGCAGCCCTCTCCCGTGGGCTCCGGCTCGCCGCGCACCTCCGTGAGCACGGGGTTGAGGACGTACCCGATCTCGCCGTCGACGTTGTAGCTGAAGGCGCGCAGCGCGACGCCGATCTGCGGGGCCGCCACGCCGGCGCGCCCCGGAAGCTCGACGGTCTCCAGGAGATCGGTTACCAGGGCGCGCACGCCGTCGTCGATCTCCTCGATGGGCGCGCATACCGTCCGCAGGACCGGGTCGCCGAAGATGCGGATCTCGCGAACCGTCATCAGGCGGCCTTCGTCCGGAGGCCCTCGACGAGGAGCGCGGCGAGTTCCCGCGCCGCCTTCCGGGTCTCGGGGAGGAGGTTCGCGAAGACGATCGTCCCGCCCGCGGCGATCTGCGGGTCGTACGGCACGCGCACGACGCTGCGGGCCCGCGACGCGAAGTGCGCCTGCAGCTCTCCGAGGCGGACGAGCGGCGTGCCCGGGGTCGACTGGTTGAGAACCACGATGGCGTCGCGCGCCTGGTGCGCGTACCCGTTGGTCTCGAGCCACGTGAGCGTCTCGGAGGCCAGCCGTGCCTCGTCGACGCTGAGACCGGAGACGATGACGATCTGGTCGGCGAGATCGAGGGTCGCCGACATCACCGAGTGGACGATCCCGGTGCCGGTGTCGGTGAGCACGAGCGAGTAGTAGTGCGCGGCGACGTCGGCGACATCGCGGTAGTCGCTGTCGCTGAAGGCTTCGGCGACACGGGGATCGGCGTCCGACGCGAGCACGTCGAGGCGCGTCGCATCCCGAGCCACGATCGCGGAGATGTCGTGGTAGCCGCGCACGTCGTCCCGGATGCGGACGAGGTCGCGCACGGACTTGCCGTGCGCGGCGCGCTGCACCCGGTCGGCGAGAGTTCCCCGATCGGGGTTCGCGTCCACCGCGATGACGCGGTCCTCCCGCGCGTCCGCGAGGGCCATGCCCAGGAGCGCCGTGACGGTGGTCTTGCCCACGCCGCCCTTGCGGGAGAGCACCGGCACGAAGCGGGCGCCGCCGGCGAGCGGGGCCGCGATGCGCGCGGTCAGCTCCTTGCGCTCGCGCGCACGGCGCCCGTCGCCGATGTTCAGCCGCCGACCGGACAACGTGTAGAGCAGGTGACTCCACCCGCCCTCGGGTTCGGGCTTGGCCACCCGGTGCGGGTCGAGGAGGCGATCGGTCGTGAGGAGGTCCGCGGACTCGCGAGCGGACTCCCCCAGCTCCCCCAGACGCTTCGCGGTGAGGGTCACATCCGTCCGGGGCGCCGGACGTCCGGGCGCGGAGGCGGCGGGTGTGTCGTCGGCTTCGGGCATCGTGGTCTCCTTCTGCACGGGCACCTGCGGGGCCCGCGCCGGTTTCGCGGCCGGGACCTCCGCACGGTCGGCATCGGCCTTCGCGAGGAAGAGGGCGGCCGCCTCCTCTTCGGCGGCCCGCTCCGGCGCGGCAACCACGGCCGGCACCGGCTCCTCCACCACGACCGCGTCGATCACCTCGTGGATGCGCGGCGGGTCGAGGACGGGCGTCGGCGCGGAGGGGAGGGTGAGGTCGTCGACGACGAGATCGATCCCGACCTCTCCCTCCACCACGCCGTCGTCGGCGAGGTCGTCGTCCTCCTCCGCCGGCAGGGTCACCCGCACCTGCGCGGTCCCGCCGAGGATGCCGATGCCGGCGGTGTCGACGGACGCGGCGTCGTCGAGCACTCCCAGCGGACTGTCCTCGGGGTCGGCGTTCTTCTTCGCGGTCACGTGTCACTCCCAACCTGTGCGGGCCTCGGGATGCGCCCAGGGTGCGCGGCCTCGCCCGCACAAGATTAGTGCGCCGGTCGGATCACGACCAAAAGATCACCCGCGTCCACCTGCTGCGTCTCGGCGATGGCATGCCGCTCCACGACCCCGTCCACCGGGGCGGTGATAGCGGCCTCCATCTTCATCGCCTCGATCGACGCGACCGGCTCGCCCGCCCGCACGGTCGCGCCCACCTCGGCCTTGAGCGTGACCACGCCGGAGAACGGCGCGGCCACCTGGCCGGGCACCGACGTGTCGGCCTTCTCCACCTCGTGCGCGTCGACCGCGATCGAGCGATCGCGCACGAACACGGGCCGGAGTTGACCGTTCAGAGTCGTCATCACGGTGCGCATGCCCTTGTCGTCCGCCTCGCCGATGGCTTCGAGACCGACGTAGAGCTGTACCCCTCGGTCGATCTCGATGAGGTGCTCCTGGCCGGGGACCAGCCCGTAGAGGTAGTCGCTCGTGTCGAGCACGGACAGATCGCCGTACTGCTCGCGCCGCTCCGCGAACTCGGCCGTGGGGGCGGGGAAGAGCAGCGTGTTCAGGCGAGAACGGCGCTGCGCGCTCGTCCCGGCCAGCTCCGCCTCGTCCTGCTCCGTCAGCGCCGTGAGCCCCGTGCGCACGGAACGCCCCGCGAGCACCTTGGAGCGGAAGGGCTCGGGCCAGCCACCGGGGAGGTCGCCGAGCTCTCCGGCCATGAACCCGACCACGGAGTCCGGAACGTCGTACTTCTCGGGGTTCGCCTCGAAGTCTGCGGGGTCGGCCTTCACTGCGGCGAGGTGCAGGGCGAGGTCGCCCACGACCTTCGACGAGGGGGTGACCTTCGGCACGCGTCCGAGGATGCGGTCGGCGGCGGCGTACATGTCCTCGATGAGCTCGAAGTCGTCCGCGAGGCCGAGAGCCTTCGCCTGCTGCCGGAGGTTCGACAGCTGTCCGCCGGGGATCTCGTGGTGGTACACGCGCCCCGTGGGCCCCGGCAGCCCGGACTCGAACGGCGCGTACTGGCGACGCACCGCCTCCCAGTACGGTTCCAGGTCGGAGACCGCGGCGAGGGAGATCCCGCTGTCCCGCTCCGTGTGGGCGAGGGCGGCCACGAGCGACGACAGCGACGGCTGACTGGTCGTGCCGGACAGCGGGGCCGACGCGGCGTCCACCGCATCGACGCCGGCGGCGCTGGCCGCGAGGAGGGTGGCGAGCTGTCCGCCCGGAGTGTCGTGGGTGTGCAGGTGCACGGGCAGGTCGAAGCGCTCCCGGAGCGCCGAGACGAGCTTCGCGGCGGCGGCGGGACGGAGCAGTCCCGCCATGTCCTTGATCGCGAGGATGTGCGCACCCGCGGCGACGATCTGATCCGCGAGGCCCAGGTAGTAGTCGAGGGTGTAGAGCTCCTCGGCCGGATCCAGCAGATCGCCGGTGTAGCAGAGCGCGACCTCCGCGACGGCCGTCCCCGTGGCGCGGACCGCCTCGATCGCGGGGCGCATCTGCTCCACGTCGTTGAGCGCGTCGAAGATGCGGAAGATGTCGACGCCGCTCGCCGCCGCCTCCGCGACGAAGGCCTCGGTCACCGCCGTCGGGTACGGCGTGTAGCCGACCGTGTTCCGGCCGCGCAGCAGCATCTGGATCGCGACGTTCGGCAGGGCCGCGCGCAGCTTGTCGAGCCGCTCCCACGGGTCCTCGCCCAGGAAGCGGAGCGCCACGTCGTAGGTGGCGCCGCCCCAGGCCTCGACCGACAGCAGCTCCGGTGTCAGCCGGGCGAGGTACGGCGCGGCGGCGACGAGGTCCTTCGTGCGGACGCGGGTCGCGAGCAGCGACTGGTGCGCGTCGCGGAACGTCGTGTCCGTGATCGCGAGCGCGCTCTGCGCACGCAGGCCGCGCGCGAACTTCTCCGGGCCGACCTCGAGCAGCCGCTGCCGGGAGCCGGGCGCCGGTTCGGCGGCCAGGTCGATCGGCGGCAGTTTGGTCGCGGGGTCGATGACGCCGGGATGCGCACCGTGCGGCTTGTTCACCGTCACGTCGACGAGCCAGTTGAGGATCTTGGTCCCGCGGTCCTTCGACTCGCGTCCGCGGAGCAGCTCCGGGCGCTCGTCGATGAAGGACGTGCTGACGTCGCCTCGGATGAACGCCTCGTCGTCGAGCAGCGCCTGGAGGAAGGGGATGTTCGTGGAGACGCCGCGGATGCGGAACTCGGCGAGGGCACGGCGCGCGCGGGCGACGGCGGCCGGGAAGTCGCGTCCGCGGCACGTGAGCTTCGCCAGCATCGAGTCGAAGTGCGGGCTGATCTGAGCGCCCTGGTGCACGGTGCCGCCGTCCAGGCGGATCCCCGCGCCGCCGGGCGAGCGGTAGGTCGTGATCTTCCCGGTGTCGGGACGGAAGCCCTGCGTCGGGTCCTCCGTGGTGATGCGGCACTGCAGTGCGGCACCGCGCAGGTGCAGGTTCTCCTGCTGCAGTCCCAGCTCGGCGAGGCTCTGCCCCGCGGCGATGCGCATCTGGCTCTGCACGAGGTCGACATCGGTGACCTCCTCGGTCACCGTGTGCTCGACCTGGATGCGCGGGTTCATCTCGATGAACACGACCTCGCCGGCGCGCTCCCCCGCCGTCTCCAGGAGGAACTCGACGGTCCCCGCGTTCTCGTAGCCGATCGAGCGGGCGAACGCGACGGCGTAGCCGTGCAGGGCCTGGCGCACGTCGTCGTCGAGGTTGGGGGCGGGAGCGATCTCGACGACCTTCTGATGCCGCCGCTGCACCGAGCAGTCCCGCTCGAACAGGTGCACCGTCTCACCGGTCTTGTCCGCGAGGATCTGCACCTCGATGTGCCGGGGCCGCACGACGGCCTGCTCGAGGAACATGCGGGGATCGCCGAAGGCGCTGCCGGCCTCCCGCATGGCCTCGGCGAGGGCAGGGCCGAGATCGCCCATCGTCTCGACGCGCCGCATGCCACGGCCGCCTCCCCCGGCCACCGCCTTGGCGAAGAGGGGGAACCCGATCTCCTCCGCCTGGGCGACCAGGGCGTCGACGTCGTCCGAGGCCTCGGTGGACCGGAGCACGGGGACGCCCGCTTCGACGGCGTGGCGCTTCGCCTCCACCTTGTTGCCGGCCATCTCGAGGACCTTCGCAGGCGGCCCGATGAAGACGATGCCGTTCGCCGCGGCCTTCTCCGCCAGCTCGGGGTTCTCCGAGAGGAAGCCGTAGCCGGGGTAGATGGCGTCGGCGCCGGCCTCGGTCGCGACGCGGATGATCTCGTCGACGTCGAGGTAGGCGCGGACCGGATGGCCGCGCTCGCCGATCTCGTACGCCTCGTCGGCCTTGAGCCTGTGGACCGAGCCGCGGTCCTCGTGCGGGAAGACGGCGACGGTGCGCGCCCCCACCTCCACGGCCGCTCGGAATGCCCGGATCGCGATCTCGCCACGATTCGCCACAAGGATCTTCTGGAACATGCACACCTCTGAGAGCTCGATGCACGGCCGAAGCACGCACATGGGGCGGGGCTGAGTGTTCCCCCAGCCTAGGGGAAGGTAACGTGGAGTCCGTGCACGTACTCAGCGTCAGCTCTCTCAAGGGAGGCGTCGGCAAGACGACCGTGACACTCGGGCTGGCCTCCGCGGCTTTCGCCCGGGGTGTCCGGACGCTCGTCGTCGACCTCGACCCGCAGTCCGACGTCTCCACCGGGATGGACATCCAGGTCGCGGGACGACTCAACATCGCCGATGTGCTGGCGAACCCGAAGGAGAAGACCGTCCGTCAGGCGATCACCTCCAGCGGCTGGGCCAAGGTCCACCCCGGCACGATCGACGTGCTGATCGGCAGTCCGTCCGCCATCAACTTCGACGGCCCGCACCCGAGCGTCCGCGACGTGTGGAAGCTCGAGGAGGCCCTCGCGGCAGTTGAGGCCGACTACGACCTCGTGCTCATCGACTGCGCCCCGTCGCTGAACGCCCTGACGCGAACGGCGTGGGCCGCCAGCGACCGCGTCATGGTCGTCACCGAGCCCGGCCTCTTCTCCGTGGCCGCGGCGGACCGTGCGCTCCGCGCGATCGAGGAGATCCGCCGGGGCCTCTCCCCGCGCCTCCAGCCGCTGGGCATCGTGGTCAACCGCGTCCGTCCGCAGTCGATCGAGCACCAGTTCCGCATCAAGGAGCTGCGGGACATGTTCGGTCCCCTCGTGCTCTCGCCCCAGCTGCCCGAGCGCACCTCGCTCCAGCAGGCCCAGGGCGCCGCGAAGCCTCTGCACATCTGGCCCGGCGACTCCGCACAGGAGCTCGCCGCCGACTTCGACCAGCTCCTCGACCGCATCATCCGCACGGGCCGCGTCCCGGTTCCGGAGAACGGACCGCAGAGCTGACCCCGCGGAACGACGAAACGGCCATCCTCTTCGAGGGTGGCCGTTCTTCGTGAAGCGGGAGGGGACGCGTCAGGCGGTGCGCTTGGCGCGACGGGCCGACAGCTCGTCGACGGGGTCCGGTGCGGTCGGATCGAACGCGACGAGCGTCGACTCCACCTCGCGGAGGACCTTGCCCACCGCGATGCCGAACACGCCCTGGCCGCGGCTGACCAGGTCGATCACCTCGTCGTTCGACGTGCAGAGGTAGACGGAAGCGCCGTCGCTCATGAGGGTCGTGCCGGCGAGGTCGCGGATACCCGCACGGCGGAGCTCGTCCACCGCGGTGCGGATCTGCTGCAGGGAGATGCCGGTGTCGAGCAGGCTCTTGACGAGCTTGAGCACGAGGATGTCGCGGAAGCCGTAGAGGCGCTGCGATCCGGAGCCGTTCGCACCGCGCACGGTGGGCTCCACGAGCTCGGTGCGAGCCCAGTAGTCCAGCTGACGGTAGGTGATGCCGGCGGCACGGGCCGCCACGGCGCCGCGGTAGCCGACCTCGTCGTCCATCGCGGGCAGACCGTCCGTGAAGAGGAGTTCGGTCACGAACCGCGGGTCGCCTGCGAGCTCATCCGCATTCATCTGAAATCCTCCCTGGAACGGTTATCTCCACGGTAGAGCAGGGTCCCGGCACCGGCAACGACATCCGTGCGACGCCGAAGGTGTGTCGCAATCAGTTCGTTACGAAAGGATCCGGGTGAGCGCGTCCTTCACGAAGAGCGTCCGCACATCGTCGATCCGCGTGGCCAGCTCCGGGGCCAATTCGTTGGCACGAGCACGGGACGCCGCGTCCGTGCGGCGCAGCAGCGTGGAGAGCGCCGACTCGATGAGCGACACCTCGCGCTCGGCGCCCTGCCGCAGGGAGCGCAGGTGCCGAGGCTCGATGCCATGCCGATCGAGGGCGACGAGCCCGCGGAGCAGCGCGACGGTGGATTCCGGGTACGTCTCCTGGGCGGTGATGACACCCGTGCTGATCGCGTCGTTGAGCAGCTGTGGTCCCGCGCCCGCCGCGGCGAGCAGCTCCTCACGGCGGTAGCGACGCGGCGCGGGGGCGATGGAGGGCGGCGGCGCGAGCGCGGCGGTCTCGCCGGACGCCTCCGCCTCATCGAGCTGCTCGCGGATCACGCTGAGCGGAAGGTAGTGATCCCGCTGCAGCGTGAGGCCCAGGCGCAGCCGCTCGATGTCGGACGCGGAGAACTTGCGGTAGCCGGATTCGGTGCGGGAGGGGCGGACGATGCCCTGCACCTCGAGGAACCGCAGCTTGCTGGAGGTCAGGTCGGGGAACTCCGGGGTGAGGCGGGCGAGCACCTGACCGATACTCAGCAGGCCCGCGGACGCCGAGCGTTCGCGGGCGGGAGTCGCCGCCATCAGGCGTTCGCCGCGCGGTCGAGCGGAGAAGCGAAGAAGTTCAGACGGAACTTGCCGACGCGCAGCTCGGAGCCGTCCGCGAGGGCGCTGCGATCGACGCGCTCCCCGTTCACGTAGGTGCCGTTGAGGGAGCGCTGGTCGATGATCTCGAACGTCGTCCCGGTGCGGGTGATCTCCGCGTGACGACGGGACACCGTGACGTCGTCGAAGAAGATGTCGGCCTCCGGGTGACGACCGACGGTGGTGACGTCGGTGTCGAGGAGGTATCGGGCGCCGGCGAGGGCGCCGGAGCGGACGAGCAGCAGCGCGGAGCCCGAGGGCAGCGCCGCGATGGCCGACTGCTCGACATCGGTCAACTCCACGCCGAACGGCACGAACGACAGATCGGAATCGTGTCCGAACGTCTGCGTCACATCGTGTCTCGGCTCGCCGG
Source organism: Microbacterium sp. HSID17254 (assembly GCF_003989315.1). Taxonomy (NCBI): domain Bacteria; kingdom Bacillati; phylum Actinomycetota; class Actinomycetes; order Micrococcales; family Microbacteriaceae; genus Microbacterium; species Microbacterium sp. HSID17254. The sequence continues at coordinate 118,551 of NZ_RBLT01000001.1, read as the reverse complement.
AGCGATGGATGGCGGCTTCACCGGCCGGTCGGCTGTCGCTGTCTGTCACTGTGCCCTCCTGGTGGTCCAGACTATCCGATCCGAAGGGGTGCGCGGGAGGCCGCTTTCGCACTCAGCGGTCCCATACCGGGGATTCATAGGCTGGACTCGTGAAGACCACAGCCCTGCGCCGCACGGCGGCCCCGATCGCCCTCGCGGCCACCCTCCTCGCCGCGTTCCTCGTCCTCTTCTCCCCGCTGTCGGCCTCGGCCCACGACGCCCTCGTGTCGTCGTCGCCCGCGGCGGACAGCAGCGTGGAGACCCTGCCGTCGGAGCTGACCCTGACGTTCAGCGCCAAGCTCATCGACGGGGAGGGTGCGACGGAGGTCGTCGTCACCGACCCGGAGGGCGAGTCCGTGACCGACGGCGCCCCGACGGTCGACGGCGCGATCGTGACCCAGCCCCTGACCGGTTCGGGACCCGCCGGCGAGTACCACGTCGTGTGGAAGGTCGTCTCGAGCGACGGTCACCCGACCTCTGAAGAGTTCTCCTTCACCGTCACCGTCGGCGACGAGGGCGCCGCGACGGACGAGCCCACCACCGCTCCCCCGACGGCGGCACCGACGACGGAGCAGACCGCCACCCCCGAGGCGACCGCGACGACGACGCCGGACGCCGGAGAAGACGCCGGAGCCGCTCCGGCATGGATCTGGGTGCTCGTGATCCTCGGCGCGCTCGCGGTGCTCGCCCTCGTCCTCTGGCTCACCCTGCGCGGTCGTCGGCGCCCCGCTCCGACCGATTCCGACGCCCCCTCGGAGCGATAGGCTTAAGGCATGCCACATTACGACGTCGTCATCCTTGGTGCAGGTCCTGGCGGATACGTCGCTGCGGTTCGCAGCGCACAGCTCGGCCTGTCCACCGCGATCATCGAGGAGAAGTACTGGGGTGGTGTCTGCCTCAACGTCGGCTGCATCCCTTCCAAGGCGCTCCTGAAGAACGCGGAGATCGCGCACACCCTGAACCACAAGGCCGACTTCTTCGGGATCTCCGGAGAGTTCACGATCGACTACGGCAAGGCGTTCGACCGCAGCCGCGTCGTCGCGGACGGCCGGGTCAAGGGCATCCACTTCCTCATGAAGAAGAACAAGGTGACCGAGTACGACGGCCGCGGCACCTTCACCGGCCCCAAGGCCATCTCCGTCGCGAAGGCGGACGGCTCCACCGAAGAGGTCACGTTCGACAACGTGATCATCGCGACCGGCTCCAAGGTGCGCCTGCTCCCGGGAGTGCAGCTCAGCGACAACGTCGTGACCTACGAGGAGCAGATCCTCTCCCGTGAGCTGCCGAAGTCCATCGTGATCGTCGGCGCCGGCGCCATCGGCATGGAGTTCGCCTACGTGATGACGAACTACGGCGTGAAGGTCACGATCATCGAGTTCCTCGACCGCGCCCTCCCCAACGAGGACGCCGACGTGTCGAAGGAGATCACCAAGCAGTACAAGAACTACGGCGTCGACATCCTCACCTCCACCAAGGTCGAGTCGGTCGTCGACAACGGCTCCTCCGTGACCGTCTCGTACACGGGCAAGGACGGCCAGCAGGCGTCGATCGAGGCCGACAAGGTGCTCATGTCGGTCGGGTTCGCCCCGAACGTCGAGGGCTTCGGACTCGACAAGACGGGTGTGAAGCTCACGGAGCGCGGCGCGATCGACATCGACGACCACATGCGCACCAACGTCGAGGGCATCTACGCCATCGGCGACGTCACCGCCAAGCTGCAGCTCGCCCACGTCGCCGAGGCGCAGGGCGTCGTCGCGGCCGAGACCATCGGCGGCGCCGAGACCATGACGCTGGGCGACTACCGCATGATGCCGCGGGCGACGTTCTGCTCGCCGCAGGTGGCCTCGTTCGGACTGACCGAGCAGCAGGCCAAGGACGAGGGGCGCGAGATCAAGGTCGCGACCTTCCCGTTCATGGCCAACGGCAAGGCCCACGGCCTCGGCGAGCCGGTCGGCTTCGTCAAGCTCATCGCCGACGCCGAGCACCTGGAGCTCATCGGCGCGCACATGATCGGCCCCGACGTGTCGGAGCTGCTTCCCGAGCTCACGCTCGCACAGAAGTGGGACCTCACGGCTCTCGAGCTGGCCCGCAACGTGCACACGCACCCGACGCTGTCGGAGGCGCTGCAGGAGGGCTTCCACGGCCTCGCCGGCCACATGATCAACTTCTGATCCGACGCCTCGAGAAGGCCCGGTCCGCGCATCGCGGACCGGGCCTTCTCGCGTCACAGACCGCGCATGGTGATGAGGCCGGTCGTCCACCCGCGCAGCGCTGAGGAGCCGAGCACGCCGACCAGGCCCTCCCGCGCGGCGACGACCGGCGCGATCGCCGGAGCACCCATCGCCATGAAGAACGCGGAACGACGATGCGCCTTCCGCGCGGTCCGCTGGACCTCCCGGGCGAAGCCGTCCAGGACGGGGACGGCGCCCCGGTCGGTCCGGCGCAACGCGTCCCGGAGCCGGAGCGCATCCGCCCAGCCGAGGTTCATGCCCTGACCACCGATGGGGCTCACCTCGTGCGCGGCGTCCCCGAGCAGGACGATCCGTCCGCGGTGCAGCCGTCGAGCCGCGTGCTGAGCGGCGCGGAACGACGAGACCGCCGCCGCGGGGTCCACGTCGAGGAGGTTCCCCGTCCGGCGCCCGACGATGTCCGCCAGCTCGCCGGCGGACGCCACCGTCCGGTCGCCGTCTTCGCGCACCACCCAGCGGCGCCGTCCACCCGGCAGCGGGAAGGACTCGACGAGACCGTCCGGCTCGAAGTACAGCACGGCGCGATCGTCGGCCTGCGGATCGTCGACGTCGAGCATCGCGTAGCCGGCACTCCCCGACCGCCGACCCCAGCCGGCGCCGAACGCCGCCCGCAGAGGACTCCGCACACCGTCGGCGACCACCACGACCGACGCCGTCTCCTCGACGGGCCCGTGCTCACCGTCGATCCCGACCCGGACGAGCGGACCGTCGTCCTGGACGGACCGGACGGCGGAGCCGAACTGCAGCGCATCGGGTCGCAGCGTCCGCAGGCGGTCGCGCAGCAGCTCCTCGGTGCGGGGCTGCGCCAGCGTGAGGATGGGACGCTCGGGAGGGAAGGTCAGGGCGGCGAGCCGTCGCCCGCGGCTGCGGACCTCGCCGCTCGACAGGCGGAGCGCCGCGGAGCGGACGTCGGCGCCCACTCCGGCGGCGTCGAGGGCATCGAGCCCCGGACGATGGATCCCGATCGCCCGCGTCTGCAGGCCGGGCGCGGCGCGACGCTCGCATACGCGCACCCGACGACCGTCCTGCGCGACGAGACAGGCGAGGAGCAGCCCGACCGGACCGCCCCCGACCACGAGGACGTCATGGTCGACCATCCCCACCCTCCCAGCGCAGCTCCAGACGAGCGGGCAGGTGCGAGCGCACCTCCCAGCCCGGCGGGGCGACGGCCGCGAGCTCCTGCGGCGTGTACGAGCGGCGGATACTCAGGAGACCGTCGACCCGGATGAAGGACCCGGCGAGGAGGTTCCGCGCGAACGGCCAGGTTCCTGCCGCGAACGCCCCGTAGGCCAGGCGGCTGCGGGCGATGTCGTGGTGGGAGATGAGTCCTCGGTCACCCACCAGCGCACGGGAGTCGTCGAGCACCGCGTGCAGTGCTGCGGCGTCGAGGTGGTGGAGGACGTGGTTGGAGAGCACGACGTCATAGGTGTCGCCCGCCGCCACGAGGTCGCCGGAGAGCGCATGGCGATAGTGGATGCCTGCGCCGTCGTCGTGCGCCGAGGCCCAGCGGATCGCACGCTCGTCGGCGTCCAGAGCGGTGATGTCGGCGCGGAGGCCGTCGCGTCGCAGTCTCCGGACGAGGTCGCGGCACAGGTCTCCCCCACCGGCACCGATGTCGAGGATGCGCAGCGGACGCCCGGCCACCGCCCGCGGGCGGATGTCCCGCCGATACAGCCGCCCGGGGCGGGAGACGACCGCGTTGACGGCGCTGAAGCGCCCGTACGTGCGACCGAGCGCCTCCTCGTCGGCGGCGGGGTCGTCCATGAGCTCGACGAGGTCGACGGCGCGCGCCGACAGATCCACGCTCACGGTGCGGGTGCGACGACGGTCAGCAGCGCGCTCTCGGCGGTGAGCCCCGGGCCGAAGGCCATCGCCGCCACACGGTCGCCGGGTTCCGCATCCTCCTGCTCGAGGATGCGCTTCAGTACGAACAGCACGGTCGCACTCGACATGTTCCCGTACTCCCGGAGCGTCTCCCGCGCCGGTCGCAGCTGCCCGTCACTCAGCGCCATCCGCTCCTGCACGCGATCGAGGATGCTCCGCCCGCCGGGGTGGATCGCCCAGTGGCGCACCCGGTCGCCCACCCGCCCGGCGGCGAAGGCCTCCGCCAAGCCGTCCTCCCGCCCGTAGAGCGGCGCGAGTGCCCCGATGATCGACTCGCCGATGATCTGCGGGACGGCGGTGGAGAGGATCATCTCGAAGCCGGAGTCGCCGATCGTCCAGGCCATGTCGTCCACGCCCTCCGGCACGATCGCCGTGTGGAAGCCGTCGAGCCGGAGCGCGGGGACGGTCGTGGGAAGGTCCCGTGCCGTCACGATCCCGGCGGCCGCCCCGTCGGCGAACAGGGAGGAGGCGACGATGGTGTCCGGGTCCTCGGAGGACCGCAGGTGCAGGGTGCACAGCTCGACGCTGACGACGAGGACGACGGCGTTCTCGTCGGCCGCGCAGAACTGGCCGGCGGCGCGGAGGGCCGGCATCGAGGCGTAGCACCCCATGAAGCCGAAGTGATAGCGCTGGACGGCGTCGGACAGGCCGAGCTCGCGCACGATCTCGTACTCGGGGCCCGGGGCGTGGAAGCCCGTGCAGGAGACCGTGATGACGTGCGTCACGTCCGCCGGGCTCAGGTCGGGGTCCGCCTCGAGGGCGCGGCGCGCGACCTCGACGAAGAGACGGGAGGCCTCGCGCGTGTAGACGTCGTTGCGTGCCCTCGTACCCGGCGCCAGCAGCTGCCCGGAGACGCGATCGTAGAACAACGGGTCGTCCGGGGAGGCGTCGTCGGCCAGCTCCGCGATCACGGTGTGGCGCGTGTCGATGCCGGAGACGTTGAACGACGTCGCCACGATGCGCTGCGCCAGCCGTCCCAGGCCGGGCTGGGCGGCGAAGACGTCGCGCACCTGCTCCTGCACGAGGACGGTCTCGGGGACGATCGTCTGCAGCGATCGGAGCACGGGCGGTCGACTCATGTGGTCACTCAACCACCCTGCGACCGCACGCGGAAAGGGGTTGCATCCGAGGAGTCGGCGGCCTAGAAGCCGAGAGCCCGGGCGAGCTTCGAATCGGAGCCCGCCTCACGGCCGCCGGCGGCGTGCACCGCACGCTCGATCGCCGCGAAGAACGCCGCACGACCGGCGTCGTCGGAGGGGCCTGCGGGGCCGAGCTCGACCTCCCACTCCCGCCAGGCTCGGCGAGTCCCGCTGCGCAGGTCGGTCGCGCGCACGTGGTCGTCCACGAACTCCGCCACGACGCCGTCCGGTCCGGTGAGGAGGTAGGCCGTTCGGTCGTTCTCGATGCGTGCGAGAGGCTCCAGCGGCGCAGTGGTCCAGGCGGCGATCACCGCGCGCACCGCCGTCGGGACATCCTCGCCGCCGAGGGGCCAGCCCTGCTCGACCCGGCCGTCGCCCTGCCGCGGGCCCTTGATGTGCCAGCCTTCGTCCGGTCCCCCGGAACGACGGCGCACCGCGACGCCGGCACGGGCCAGCGTTCCGTCCGCGGTGTCCAGGTAGCGGGCGTCGAGAGCGCGATGCTCACCGGGCGAGACCGCATCGACGCCGGGGATCGCCGTCCAGTCGGGCAGGGGCGTCCCGTCGTCGACGTCGTACTTGCGCTCGACCTCGACGGTGCGAGAGGGCTCAGTCATCCTCGAGCGTGAGGTCTTCGAGGGCTTCCTCGAACCAGTAGTCGATCTCGGTGGGGCCGTCGCCCTCTCCCGTGTTCTGCGGCTCGCCGCGGCGGTTGTAGACCACCTGCGTCTCGCTGTAGGGGACGATCAGCTTGTCGTCCGCATCGTCGTCGAGGGGGATGATCTGCCCGTCCAGCGGGCCGCCGTGAAGTCGCGCGAGTGCCATGTGCCCAGGGTAGCGCCGCCCTCCCCCATTCGGGGCGACCTGCGCGGTCAGCCGCCGAGGACGCCGAGGACGGCCCCCGCGATCATCCACGGCCCGAAGGCGATGCGGGTCCTCCGATCGGCCCGGCCCGCGGCGAGGAGCACGAGCGCGTAGACCGCTCCGAGCACGAAGGCGGACACCGCGCCGAGGAGGAAGGCCCCCCAGCCGTGCCAGGCGAGGACGAGCCCGATCACCAGGGCGAGCTTCACATCGCCTCCGCCCATGCCCGCCCGGCTGAGCAGCCGCAGGGCCGCATAGAAGCCGCCGAGCACGAGGGCTCCGAGCAGGCCCCGCCCCAGAGCGGCGGCGTCGGTGGTGACGACGGCGTCGGCGACCGCCGCCAGGAGCAGCAGGAACAGGGTCGGCAGCACGATGCGGTTCGGGAGCCGGTGTGTGCGCGCATCGATCACGGTCAGCAGGATGCCGATCGCGAGGAGGCCGCCGTGCACGAGGCCGAGGAGGGCGAGACGGATGTCCATCCCGGCAGGGTAGGGAGATCCGGGACGGCGCGGAGCGCCCTGTGGACAACCCGGAGGGCGATGTCGGATGTACGAACTAGCGTCAGTCGCGTCACTTGCTTTATTCGTACATATCTTCGAGGATGGACACATGGGGATCGGGCTCGATGCGATGACCGCGCTCTCTCCGACCAGCGATACCCGCGCCGGAGAGGTCCTGCGACTGCGCCGCGAGATCAGCCGGATGCAGCGGCGGCGCAGCGAGCACACCCTCCTCCCCCTCGATCCCGCCTTCGCCGCGCTGCTGCCGGACGAGGGACTGCAGACGGGAACCTCGTACACCGTCTCCCCCTCGCCCGCCCTCGTGCTCGCCCTGCTCAGCGCCTCCTCCGGCCGCGGGCACTGGTGCGCGGTGATCGGCATGCCCACCCTGGGGGTCGAGGCCGCCGCCGCCTACGGCATCGATCTGAGCCGCCTGATCCTCGTCCCCGACCCGGGAAACCGCTGGCTCGCCGTCGCATCCGCGCTGGCCGAGGTGGTGCCCCTGATCGTCGTGCAGCCCACGACGAGGGCACGCGACGCCGATGTGTCCCGGCTCAGTGCCCGTCTGCGCGACCGCGGGTCCACGCTGCTCGTGGCGGAGGAACCGGGTGCGGGGCGCTGGGCGCAGAGCGAGGGGACCATCCGGCTCCACGACCCGGACTGGCATGGGCTCGGCGAGGGGTGGGGGCTGCTCTCGGACTGCACGGTGACGGTCACGGCGCGGACCAGGCACAGCCCTCGCGCCTCGAGCGTGCGCGTCCGACTGCCCGGCGGACACGGAGCCGTGGAGACCGCGGCCGCGGAGCTGACCGCTCTGCCACCGCTCGCTCCCTCTGCGACGGGCAGCGCCGTGGCGACAGACGATGCTGTGGCCGGGTCGTCCGACCTCCTCTTCTGGGCGGAGGCAGGATGAACGCCCCGCTCCGCGTCCTCGTGCTCTGGTTCCCCGACTGGCCGCTGCGAGCGGTGCTGGGCGGAGGCCCGCACCCGCCGACGGCCCTGGTGCAGGCGAACACGGTCGTCGCCTGCACCGCATCGGCCCGCGCACACGGCGTCCGCATCGGCCAGCGCCGCCGCGTCGCCCAGGGCCTCCTCTCCTCCTTGCAGGTCCTCCCCCACGACGCCGAGAAGGACGAACGCGCCTTCGTCCCCGTGCTGCAGCTCATCGAGAAGCACGCCCCGGGTGTGACGCTGCTGCGCCCCGGCCTCGCGATCCTGCGCGCCCGCGGCATCGCCCGCTATCACGGCGGGGAGACCGAGGCGGCGACAGCCCTGTCCGCGGTCCTCGCCGCTGCAGGCTTCCCCGAAGTGCGTGTCGGCGTCGCCGACGGACCCTTCACCGCCGAGATCGCGGCCCGAGGAACGGCGTCCTGCACGGTCGTGCCCCCGGGCGGCTCCCGGGAGTTCCTGGCCCCCTACCCCGTGCAGGTGCTCCGCGACGAGCAGATCAGCGATCTCCTCCTCCGCCTCGGCGTGCGCACTCTCGGCGAGTTCACCGCGCTCGCCCCTCTCGACGTCCGCGACCGCTTCGGCGAGCATGGTGCCCGCCTGCAGGCCCTCGCCGCCGGCGCCGACTCCCGGCCCCTGGCTCCCCGGCCGCCCGACCCCGAACTGGCCAGGACCATCGAGTTCGAGTCCCCTCTCGGGGGCACCGACCAGGTGGCCTTCGCCGTGCGGCAGACCGCCGATGCCGTGATGCTCGCCCTGGCGGACGCGTCGCTCGTGTGCACCGAGGTGCGGATCGACCTGACCGACGACGACGGCGCCGTCCACTCCCGCACCTGGCTGCACCCGACGAGCTTCGACGCCGCCGACCTCGTGGACCGCGTGCGCTGGCAGCTGGAGGCGCTGGCCGCCCTGACCGCGAGCGCGCCCGTCGACGAGGCGAGGGCATTCGGGGGCATCGTGGCCGCCCGTCTCCTCCCCGTCGCGGTGGATGATGCGGCCCACCACCAACCGGGGCTCTTCGGCTCGGGTACCGATGAGCGACTGCATCACGCGGTCTCCCGGGTGCAGACCATGCTGGGGCATCAGGGCGTGGTCACCGCCGCCCTCTCCGGAGGGCGCTGGCTCGCCGATCGTCAGGTGCTCACGCCGTGGGGCGAACGCCCGGTCCCGCCTCGTGATCCACGGTCCCCCTGGCCGGGGAGCCTCCCCGACCCTCTCCCCTCCGAGGTGTTCCGCCCACCGCGCCCCATCGGCGTCGTCGCCGCGGACGGGAGCACGATCGACGTCGACGATCGCGGCGCCCTCACGCATGACCCCGCCCGCATCGACGGGGCGACCGTGCAGGCCTGGGCCGGGCCGTGGCCCGTGCACGAGCGGCGGTGGAGCACGGGCGGCGGCAAACGAGGCCACCGGCTCCAGATCGTCGACGACCGTGACCGCGCCTGGCTGGTCTTCCTGGCCGGCGAGCGCTGGTGGGCCGAGGGGAGGTACCGCTGATGGGCTGGCACAATCCGCCGTTGACCTGGGATCAGCTCGAGCGCACCCTCAGCGGCGAGCCCACGCCCGAAGCGACCTCCGCACCGCGGGGACTCCGCCCGGATCCCGGACCGGTGAGTCGTCCGCGGAAGCTCGTCCCCCCGATCCTCCCGGAGCGCCCGGAAGAGGCGGTGCCCTATGCCGAGCTGCACGCGCACTCGTCCTACTCCTTCCTCGACGGGGCGTCCTCCCCCGAGGATCTGCTCGCGGAGGCCGAGCGTCTCGGCCTGAGCGCGCTCGCGCTCACCGACCACGACGGGTTCTACGGCGCCGCGCGCTTCGCCGAGCTGGCGGAGCTCATGGAGCTGCGGCTGCAGACCGTCTACGGCGCCGAGCTCTCCCTCGATCTGCCCTCCGCTCCGCAGGGGGCCGCCGACCCGCCGGGCACGCATCTGCTCGTGCTCGCCCGGGGCCTCGAGGGGTACCACCGCCTGTCGGGGGCGATCACCGCGGCCCAGCTCCGCGGCGGAGAGAAGGGACGCCCGGTCTACGACCTCGACGAGCTCGCGGCGACCGCCGACGGGCACTGGACGATCCTCACCGGCTGCCGCAAGGGGGCGGTACGGCAGGGGCTGGAGGCCGGGGACGCCGCCGCGCCGCTGCGCCACCTCGTCGACCTCTTCGGACGCGACAACATCGCCGTCGAGCTCTTCGACCACGGCGATCCGCTGGACACCCGGCGGAACGACGCCCTGGCCGACCTCGCCCGCCGGATGCGGCTGCCCGTCGTGGCGACCAACAACGTGCACTACGCCCGCCCGGATCAGGCCCCTCTCGCCGAGGCGGTGGCCGCGGTCCGCGCGGTCCGGAGCATGGACGAGCTCGACGGCTGGCTCCCGGCCCATGGCGGCGCGCACCTGCGCAGCGGCGCGGAGATGACGGCGCGCTTCCGGCGGTACCCCGGTGCGATCTCGCACGGCCTGGAGCTGGCTGCGGCCTCGGCCTTCCCACTTCGGATGGCGCGCCCGGCCCTCCCCCGCCAGGACGTGCCGACGGGACACACCCCGATGAGTTGGCTGCGGCACCTGGTCTGGGAGGCGGTTCCGTCGAAGTATCCGCGGCTGGACGAGGACGGCCGTCGGCGCATCGCCCGCGAGCTCGACGTGATCGAGGAGAAGGACTTCCCCGGATACTTCCTCATCGTGCACGGCATCGTGGCGGAAGCCCGGCGACGCGGCATCCTCTGCCAGGGCCGGGGTTCCGCGGCGGCGAGCGCGGTCTGCTACCTGCTGGGCATCACCGCGGTCGATCCGATCCTCTACCGTCTCCCCTTCGAGCGCTTCCTCGCCACCACCCGCACGGAGGAGCCGGACATCGACGTGGACTTCGACTCACGGCGCCGGGAGGAGATCATCCAGTGGGTCTATCGGGAGTACGGCAGGGAGCGGGCGGCCCAGGTGGCGAACGTCATCCAGTACCGTCCGAAGAACGCGGTCCGCGACATGGCCAGAGCCCTGGGGCACTCCCCGGGGCAGCAGGACTCCTGGTCGCGGCAGGTGGACGGCTGGGGATCGGGACTCGAACCCGTCGAGGGCCACGACATCCCCGAGACCGTGCTCGACTACGCAGCCGAGCTGCTGAAGGCTCCGCGGCACCTGGGGATCCACTCGGGCGGCATGGTCCTCACGGCCCGGCCGGTCGGCGAGGTGGTGCCGGTCGAGCACGCCCGCATGGAGGACCGCACCGTCATCCAGTGGGACAAGGACGACGCCGCCTTCATGGGGCTGGTGAAGTTCGACCTCCTCGGCCTGGGCATGCTCGCGGCGCTGCAGCACTGCTTCGACCTAGTCCGGGAGGCGACGGGCGAGGAGTGGACGCTGGAGACCCTGCCGAAGGAGGAGGCCGGCGTCTATGACATGCTCTGTCGGGCCGATTCGATCGGCGTCTTCCAGGTGGAGTCCCGCGCGCAGATCGGGCTGCTCCCGCGGCTGCAGCCGCGGCGCTTCTACGACCTCGCCATCCAGATCGCCCTCATCCGCCCCGGGCCCATCCAGGGCGGCGCCGTGCACCCGTTCGTCCGTCGGAAGATGGCGAAGGACAAGGTGGACGAGGCCAACCGGGAACGGGAGGCCAGGGGCGAGCCCCCGGAGGAGTTCCCCATCCCCTACCCGCACAGCGACCTCGAGGACATCCTCGAGCGGACACTCGGCATCCCCATCTTCCAGGAGCAGCTCATCCAGATGGCCACGGCCGTCGGGGACTGCACGGCCGACGAGGCCGACCTGCTGCGCCGGGCGATGGGGTCGAAGCGGGGTCTGGAGAAGATCGAGAAGGTCAGGGACAAGCTGTACGCCGGGATGGCCCGCCGCGGGCTCGTCGACGAGGCCGCCGACCGGATCTACGCGCAGATCCAGGCGTTCTCGAACTTCGGCTTCGCGGAGTCCCATTCGCTGTCCTTCGCCCTGCTCGTCTACGCGAGCTCATGGTTGAAGCTGCACTATCCGGCCGCGTTCCTCGCGGGCCTGCTGCGGTCGCAGCCGATGGGCTTCTACTCCCCCGCGACCCTCACGGCGGATGCCCGTCGGCACGGCGTGGAGGTCCGGCGCCCGGATCTCCACCTCTCCGGCGCCACCGAGACCCTCGAACCCCTCACGCCCGACGCCGCAGGGACGACCGGGAGGGACGACTGCCTGGCCGACCCGCAGCCGCCCGTGCATCGGTTCGACCGGAGCGCACCGGACGAGTCCGCGGCGCACCGGCGGGACGGACGGTACGCGGTGCGCCTGGGGCTCAGCGGCATCCGCGGGATCGGAGTGCCGATGGCAGAGCGCATCGTCGCCGAGCGGGAAGCGCACGGCCCTTACCGCGATCTGCACGACCTCGTGCGCCGGACCGACGCCACGGCCGCGCAGTTGGAGGCCCTCGCCACCGCCGGAGCCTTCGCGTGCCTCGGGTTGGAGCGCCGGGAGGCCATCTGGCTCGCCGGGGCCGCTGCGGAAGACCGCGCCCGATTCCTCCCGGGGACCACGGTGGCGGTGCAGCCGCCGCTGTTCGCCGACCAGACCAGCTACGAGCGCCTCTCGGCCGATCTCTGGGCCACGGGCATCTCGACCGACGACCACCCGATGACGCACTTCCGCGACGACCTCCGGGCTCGCGGCGTCCTGACGGCCGCAGACCTGCAGCGCCACGAGACCGGACGACGCGTCGAGGTGGCCGGTCTCGTCACCCATCGACAGCGCCCCGCCACGGCCGCCGGCGTCACCTTCGTCAACCTCGAGGACGAGAGCGGGTTGGTGAACGTGATCTGCTCGACGGGGGTCTGGGGCCGGTTCGGTCGCATCGCCCGGGAGTCCCCGGCGCTCATCATCCGCGGCATCCTCGAGCGCTCCCCGGAGGGGGTCGTCAATGTGCTCGCCGACGCCTTCGAAGACCTCCGCACGGGGGTCATGCACCGCTCGCGGGACTTCCGATGACCCCGGTGCGGGAGGGGCCCCGGCCTCCGGCGGTCACCAGAAGCGTTCGGGCTCCTCCGGCGGGGGACGGTCCGATCCACCCCAGCGATCCGCCTCGGCCTTGGCCGCGTTGACCGCCGCATCCGCGCCGCGCAGAGCGATGCCCGCGCCGCTGGCCGACGGCCCGATGGGGTCGATGAGCAGCGACGTCCGCGGAGCGACGCCCACCGCCACCGTGCAGTCGAGGACACGGCCAATCCAGTGCGTCACCTCAGCTCGGGGCTCCTCGGCGCGGCGGTAGCGGATACCGGTGTCCAGGTCGAGCAGCGAGAGGACGACGGGCTCCTGCGTCTGGGGGTCGACGAGTTCGGAGACCTCGACCCGGTGCCCGACCGGGAGTGCGACCTGACCGGCGAAGACGAGCATCCTGTCCATGTCCCCACCCTACGGAACGGTCCGTATCGGCGACAGGGCCGGGAGCCGAGCAGAATTTTCGAAGAAACTTTTGTCCCCCAAATGGCGGACAAGAGGATTAAGGGATATTCTGCTCTTCGTAGCGGGGGCTACCGGCTGAATCTCTGGGGGATCGGCCGTAGAGACAGCGAGACTTCGCCGCCTCCCCAACCGTCCGGGTAGGACGGTGAGCCCTCTCGGCAGCACCGGGTTGGGGCGGTCCCGTCGAGAGGGCATACCCCGCGGCTAGCCATCGTCCCGCTGAGCGTCAACCCCGGCGAGGGAGCGCACCGCTCGGGCTACGGTCGTTCGTCATGACGCCTCTCCCCTGTCTCGAACGCCGCCCCGGCGCACCTGCTGCCGGAGGCCGTCAGTCGTCGGCGGGCTCGTCGAGGCCGTCCTCATCCAGCGGCACTTCGATGCGCTGCTCCGCGGCGTCCGCCGGGTCCGCCTCGATGGGGTGCAGCTCCGGCGCCGCGGGGGTCGGCGCTTCCGGATCCTCGGGAACCTCCTCGGCAAGCCGCTCCTGCTCCTGCAGGTCGGCCTCGGGCTTCACATCGTCGATCGGATGGTCATTGAGCGACATGGCTCGTCCTCCTTCGGTGTGGATGCCTCCAGCCTGCCGAGGCCGCACGACAGCGGCAAGGGGCTTGACCCGACGGAGCCGGCCATGAAGAGGAAGAGCACGCAGGGCCGGGTACGCATCGGCGTCTCCGGGTGGCGGTACGCCCGGTGGCGCGGCGACTTCTACCCGCGCGGCCTCCCGCAGCGTCGAGAGCTGGAGCACATCGGATCGCAGTTCCCCACCGTCGAGCTCAACGGCTCGTTCTACTCCCTGCAGCGGCCCGAGAGCTACCGCCGGTGGGGCGCGAGCGTTCCCGACGACTTCGTGTTCGCGGTCAAGGGCTCACGCTACGTCAGCCACATGCTGCGACTGCGGAACGTCGAGCAGGCACTGGCGAACTTCTTCGCGTCGGGCGTCCTCGCCCTCGGTCCCCGCCTCGGCCCGATCCTGTGGCAGCTCCCCGAGCGCCAGCGCTTCGACCCGGAGCTCCTGGAGTCCTTCTTCGACGCGCTTCCCCGGACGACGGCCGACGCTCTCGCGCTCGCCCGGCGGCATGACGAGCGGCTGCAGGACCGGGCGTGGCTGGAGATCGATGCCGACCGCCCGCTCCGCTATGCCCTCGAACCGCGCTCCGATTCCTTCGCCGACCCCTCGAGCCTGAGGCTCCTGCAGCAGCACGGGGTTTCCCTCGTCATCGCCGACACCGCAGGCAAATGGCCGCGATTCGATGCCCTCACCGCGGACTTCGTCTACATCCGTCTCCACGGCGCGCAGATGCTCTATCACAGCGCCTACACCGAGACCGAGCTGCGGGAGTGGGCGGCGCTCATCCGCGGGTGGGCCGACGGGACCGGCGCCGACGACGGGAGACCACGCGACGTCTTCGTGTACTTCGACAACGACGCCCGCGGGCACGCGCCTCACGACGCCCTGGCGTTGAGCGCGCTCGTGGCGGACGCGCCTTCCTGACGCGGCGAGCGCGGCGGCTACCGGTCGCCGACGTGACCCGGAGCGGTGAGCGACAGCACCCGCTCGACGAACGCCGCGTACTCCTCCATGTAGTGCGCGAGGAACTTCTCGGTGTCGGCGTCGTGCACCTGACCGTCGGCGCCGAAGACCTCGGGCCGGAACGTGATGTACGCCTCCGGGGCGTTCAGCTGCGGCGCGTTGAGGAAGCTCAGCACGCTCCGCATCGACGACTGCATGACCGCGGTGCCGATGGCTCCCGTCGAGGCGCCGATGATGCCGGTGGGTTTGCGTGCGAACGAGTTGTGACCCCAGGGTCGCGAGCCCCAGTCGATGGCGTTCTTCAGTGCCCCGGGGATCGAGCGGTTGTACTCCGGCGAGACGAGCAGCAGACCGTCCGCCTCCTCGATCGCGCTCTTGAACGCGGTGACCGCAGCGACGGGTTCGAGCTCGTCGTCGCGGTTGTAGAGGGGGAGGTCGCGGATCGGGATCTCCACGAGTTCGAGGTCCGGCGGGGCGAGCCGAACGAGCGCCGTGGCCAGGACGCGATTGATCGAGTCCGATGCGAGGCTGCCGATGAGGTAGCCGATCCGATGGGTCATGGTGAGGTCCCCTCGTCTCCGTGCATCTCCAGGATATCGCCGGGGTGGGGGCTTGCCACAAGGCCCCCCTCGGGAGGCAGAATCGACGGCTCGCGTGCCCCCGCATGCCCTCGCGAAGGAGATGTCCCGTGCTCGACCCCTTTGATCTGTCCGACGACCACGCGGCGAAATCCGCAGACGACCTCGTCGCCGCCGACCGCGCCCACCTCCGGCGCCTCGGCGCCGCTCTGTCCCGGGAACAGGACGCCCTGACCGCTCGTCTCGCCCTCGTGCGCCGGCAGGCCGCCGACGCGGGCGTCACGGCGGTCGATCGCGACCTGGAGATCCGCCGCCTCAGCGCGACGCTGCGCCTGCGGGAGCGCTACGGCATCGACATGTGCCTGGGCCGGATGACCCCCGCGGCCGGACCGCCGGTGTACATCGGTCGCGCCGGGGTGTCCGATGCGGACGGCACCCGCCTGCTGGTCGACTGGCGGGCTCCGGCAGCGGAACCGTACTTCGCCGCGACCTGGGAAGACCCCCGGGGCCTCCTCTCCCGGCGACGGTACCGGTGGAACCGAGGCAGGATCACGGACTACTGGGACGAGGCGCTGTCGCCGGAGGGCCTCGACGGCGCCGCCTCCCTCGACGACCAGTCCGCTTTTCTCGCGAGCCTCGACGCACACCGGACCGGGCGCATGCGGGACGTGCTGGCGACGATCCAGGCGGATCAGGACGCCATCGTGCGCGCCCCTTCGCCCGGCGCTCTGGTCGTGGACGGCGGCCCCGGCACCGGGAAGACCGTCGTCGCGCTGCACCGGGCGGCGCACCTCCTGTATGCCGAGCCGCGGCTGACCACCGGCGCCGGGGGCATGCTGCTCGTGGGACCGAACCCGCAGTACCTCGGCTATGTCGAGGACGTGCTGCCGAGCCTCGGCGAGGACACGGTGCGGCTGTGCACTCTGCGTGATCTCACTCCCGAGGGGGCGGGCGCCATCCCGGAGGCGGACCCCCGCGTGGCTGAGGTCAAGCAGCGCCTCGACCCGGAGCAGGTGCTCGCCGCGGCGATCTCCGCCCTGACCCGGCCGCCGCTGCACGCGCTCCGCCTCGAGGCGCCGTGGGCCGATCTCTGGGTGAGCCGAGAGGACTGGGCCGATCTGTTCGCCCGTGCGGATCCCGCGTCGCCGCACAACGAGGCTCGTGACGAGGTGTGGGAGGAGGTGCTGGAGATGCTGGTGGACCAGGTTCGCGATCCCGAGGTCCCGGAGTCCTCCGTCCGTCGGTGGCTGCGGCAGGACGACGATCTCACGACGACGTTCGTACGCGCGTGGCCGCTGCTCTCTCCGGCGGCGGTGGTCGCCGCCCTGTGGGCGTCTCCGGCGCTGCTCGCCCGGTGCGCGCCGGATCTCCCGGCGGAGGAGCTCGCCTTGCTGCACCGCGCAGAGGGGGCGCCGTGGACGGACGCCGACCTTCCCCTGCTCGATGCCGCGCACCGTCGGCTGGGCGACCCGGAGGCCGTGCGGGAGCAGCACCGCCGGCAGGTCGCGGCCGCGGCGGCGCGGGAGCAGATGTCCGCCGTGGTCGACCACCTCGTCGAGAGCGATGACAGCGAGATGAAGGTGATGTCGATCCTGCGCGGTGCCGACGCGCGGACCGTGCTCGCCGGAGCGGACGTTCCTCCTCCGCTCCCCCCGGACGAGCTCGCCGGCCCGTTCGGGCACATCGTCGTGGATGAGGCACAGGAGCTCACCGACGCGCAGTGGCGCACCTTGATCGCACGGTGTCCGTCCCGCAGCTTCACGGTGGTGGGCGACAGAGCCCAAGCACGGAGGGCGTTCACGGAGTCGTGGAGTGAGCGTCTGGAACGCCTCGGCCTGCGGAACGTCCGGGTCTCCTCGCTCCGGGTGAACTACCGCACGCCCACGGAGGTGATGGCGGTCGCCGCACCGAGTATCCTCGAGGCCCTGCCCGATGCCAACGTCCCGGTGTCCGTGCGGGAGAGCGGCATTCCGGTCCGGCACGGGAACGCCGTCGAGCGTGACGAGGTGGTGGCGGAATGGCTCGCAGCGAACCCGGAGGGAGTCGCCGCCGTCATCGGCGACCCGGGGTTCGCTCCGCGGCCCCGGGTGCGCGCGCTGAGCCCGGAAGGGGCGAAGGGACTCGAGTTCGATCTCGTCGTCCTGGTGCGCCCGGAGGCGCTCGGCGAGGGCCGGACGGGAGCGGTCGACCGCTACGTCGCCATGACCCGCGCGACCCGAGAACTGGTCATCCTGCGGTGAGCACCCCCTGGTCCCGACGGACCGGGAGCTCTAGCCTGGGGCGATGACGAACGGCGAGGGGGCGGCACCGCATTGCCCTGAGGACGATGTCGTGATGCTCGCCATCCACGGCGGCTGGAGGTGTCCGGAATGCGGACACCTCCAGCAGCCGCAGGATGTCGAGGAGCCGGAGGCTCCGGACGAGTTCACGCCGCGGCGGTGACGATCAGGCGTCGTCGGGTGCGCCGCCGTCGGTGATCGTGCCCGTCGGCTCACTGTGCTCGATCTCATGGCGGGCACCGTGCTCCGCCGCGAGGGCTTCCCCCTCCTCGATCGCCTCGTCGCGGCTGGTGTAGCTGCGAGAGAGTTCGGGGGCGCCGTCCACCTCGTTGACCCATTGCCCGTTCTTCGACCGGGTGACGATCGTCGTGATGGCCATCAGACGTCCCCCGGCCCCAGGTCGCCCTGACCTTCTTCGCCGAGATCAGCGAGGACCGGGTCCTCCCCCTGGCTCTCGGGCTGCGGGGCGGAACCCGGCAGGTCCTCCGCCGGCACCTCATCGTCGGGGTCGGGGATCTCGTCGGGATCACGGCCGGTGGCGGTCGACGCCTCCAGATCCTCCGGTGCCGCACCGTCGTCGAGGGCTTCCGTGCGCTCCCATTCCGCCTGCGCGGGATCGTTGCTCGGGTCGGCCTCGGTGGTCGCGTCGCCGTCGCGCAGCGGCTGACCGCCGACGTCGTCGGGTGTCGATTCCATGTCTCCTCCTTCGATCGGGCTGCCCCCAGTCTCCCGGCTGGAATCAGAGTGGCCGAGGGGCTTGAGGAGACCTCGCCGAGCAGCTAGGTTCCGGAGCCGGATGGGACGGTCAGGAGCGGGTCAGGCGTAGCCGAGATCGGGAGCACCCACCCAGAAGAGGCCCTCCCTCGCGCCGGCCGGGAGCAGGCCTTCTATCCATTCGGCGACGACCACGAGGACGGCTTCCTCCAGGCGATCCCGCGTCCATCCGCGCGGGCGCGAGGGCACCGCGGGCTCCCAGCCGTCCGCGGTCCACTCCACACCGAACAGGTGGCGCTGGTCGTCGAACCGCCGGTCCAGGTCGAAGGCGTCGGCCCCGTCGAACCGCGCCCAGACGTCGAAGGGGCCCTCGCCGTCCTGGTCGACGAAGACGTCGATGAGGATCGCTTCCACACCGCTCTCCGCTTCGACGGCGGCCCGATGTAGGGCACCCAGCGCGGCGGCGACGCGCTCGCTCTCCCGGTCGAGCACGGTTCGCAGGGCGCGGGCGTAGGGCTCGGTGCCGTCCGCCTGCTCTGCTGTCTCCGGAGCGCTCATGGAAGGTGTCAGGCCTCGGAGTCGATGAGCTCGAGGAGCTTCCGCAGCTCGTCCCTGATCTCCGTGTGGTCATACTGCCCGGCGCGGCTCTCCCCCGAGATCACGCCGGAACGACGCACCTTCCGGAAGTCGCCGAACGGAAAGCTGTACGCCTTCTTCGTCTCGAGGTTCTCGCTCTTGTCGATGCCGAGATGCCAGTGGGCGAACTCCGTCCACCCGTGCTCGTCGATGAAGCGGTTCTCTTCTTCGGCGCTGGGCGCCGCCTCTGACCAGTCGTCGCGTTCGTCCCGCACGACCTTGCCGTCGCGGACGAGGGAACGCGCGAGCTTCAGCGCCGGTCGGTTCAGTTCGATAGCCATGACTCCGACGTTAGGACGCGAGGCTGTGGCGTCGCACCCCCTTGACCCGTTCCACCGCGGCGGACGGAAAGCGGCGGCCTCCGGCTCAATCGCCGATCTGCGTGCGCACCGTCCGTCCTGCGAGCACGGCGTACAGGCCGATCGAGACCAGGAGTCCGACCGGCACCGAGAGGTCGAGCCCGCCCAGCGCCGCGCCGAGCGGGCCGGTCCACACCGTCGTCGACAGGAACATCGCGGTGGCGAAGCCACCGGCGACCACGGAGACGAGACCCGGGATGCCGAAGCCGCCGGTGTACCAGAACCTGCCGCCGGGCCGCTCGTCGAACAGGTCGGTCCCGGAGTACCGGTTGCGGCGCAGGACGATGTCGGCGACGTAGACGCCCATCGTGGGCACGGAGATGATCAGCAGGAACTGCAGCATCAGGTTGACGGCGCTGATCAGGTCGGATGCCACGACGAGCACGATCGTGAACGCGCAGCCGAGCGCACCGATGAGGATCGCGGAGGGGATGCGGCGGATCGGCACGCCGATCGACTGCAGCGCCATGCTCGCCGTGTAGGTCGTCATGCCGTTGAGCGAGATGCAGTTCACCAGGACGCCGAGCACGAACAGCGGTGCGAGCCACACCGGCAGCTTCTCGAGCAGGGAGTACTCGATGCCGTTCGCGAGACTGTCCGGCCCGATGGAGCCGCCCAGCACGACGCCGAAGGCGGTGATGAGCACCGCGGGGAAGAGCTGCCCCAGCGCGGTCGCGCCGATGATGCCGGACGCTTTGGTGTCGCGTGGCAGATAACGGGCCATGTCGGCGCTGTTGCTGAACGACAGCGGCGACGATGCCATCAACGCGAACGCGATCGTGACGCTCACCCACAGCGGCAGCCCGCTGATCGGTTCGGGCTGCGCGAATCCCCCATCCAGCGCGGGGGCGATGAAGCCGATGACG
This sequence comes from Microbacterium sp. HSID17254, assembly GCF_003989315.1. Taxonomy (NCBI): domain Bacteria; kingdom Bacillati; phylum Actinomycetota; class Actinomycetes; order Micrococcales; family Microbacteriaceae; genus Microbacterium; species Microbacterium sp. HSID17254. Next base: position 98,542 of record NZ_RBLT01000001.1, on the reverse strand, counting down.
AGTGCGAAGATCACGAACAGCCCGATCGAGATCGCCAGGTAGGCCTTCAGGATGAGGGCGTGACCGTACACGGCGACGACCACGGTGATCGTCGAGACCACGACCGCCACCAGGATCGATGCCGCGATCGGATCGGGGAAGCCCCACCGCACGAGCAGTTCGCCGCCGATGAATGACGCCGCCACCCAGTTCAGCGCGAGGAAGACGCCCGAGATGAACCAGCCGTAGAACGCGATGGACGATCTTGTTGCCGTGGATGCCGTAGATCGCTCGCTGGACCACCGAGCCGGAGGTGCCGGCTGCCGGTCCGGAGATGGCGACGATACCCGGCAACAGAGCGAGCGCGCTCGATGCCAGAATCACGAGCAGCGCCTGCCAGATCTCCAGGCCGAGCACGAGCGTCATCGAGGCGCCGACCGTGATGTTCAGCACGCTCACGCCCGGTGCGCTCCAGACGAAGAACAGATCGCGCGCTCTCCCGTGTCGTTGGGCGTCGGTGATGAGTTCGATGCCCCGCGTCTCGGGGGTGCTCGCGGAGTCGACGAAGTCGGATTCGGATCCGGGCGCGACGGCACCAGGAGCGGGGATGGCGGATGTGTCGGACATGACGGTCCTTCCAGGACGGGCACCCTCCTGCGTCACTGCAGGGGGCGTTCGGGATTCAGGAGCGGGAGCTCATGGCCGCCGGTAGGCGACCTCGCCGTGCACGAGGGTGAGCAGCACGGCACCGGTGAGCAGGTCGTCGGTCGGCGCGGACAGCGGGTCGATGTCCAGCACGGCGACGTTCGCGAAGAAACCGGGCGCGATCCGGCCGTAGGCGTCGTCGATCGCACCGACGTGGGCCGCGCCGGACGTCGCCGCAGCGAGTGCCTGCGCGGCGGTGAACGCACGCTCGGGGTGGTACGGCGGCAGCGCGCGGTCGATCGAGGATCGCCCGGACATCGCGATGAACAGGTTGTGCAGAGCCTCGTGGGGTGCGGTGGGGGCGTCGGTACCCAGCGCGATGGGAACATCGACGTCGCGGAACCAGTTCCACGGGAAGCCGTCCTCGGCGCGCTGATCTCCGAGCATCGCCATCCAGTTGTCCAGGATGGCGGGGTCGCAGTGCACCGGCTGCATGGATGCCGCGATGCCGTGCGCGCGCATCCGTGCGACTGTCTCGGGCGCGACCGACTCCAGGTGCTCGATGCGCGGGCGGCGGGCGGTGCCGGTGCCGTTCGCCCGCTCACAGGCCTCGACGAGGTCGACGGCCAGTGCGCTCGCCGCGTCTCCGATCGCGTGCATCGCGAGCTGCAGGCCGGCGCGGTCGGCGGCGATCGCGACCGGCGTCGCGGCCTCGCGGCTCCAGATCGGGTCGGCGTTCGAGCCGTCGGCGTACGGGCGCACCATCGCGGCGGTGCACGCGTCGATCACGCCGTCGAGGATGAACTTCACTCCGACGACCTTCAGCCATGGCGTGCCCGTGGCCTCGAGCTCGTCACGCAGCTGGACCGCACGCTCGACCTGGGCGAGATCGGATGCCGGGTCGCCGGTGGAGCTCAGCCACCAGTGCGCGGTGACCGGGAACGGCAGCCGACCGTCGCGGTCGAGCCGACGCCGCAGCGCCGCCATCGACTGCTCTGTCATCCCCATGTCGGCGGCACCGGTGACGCCGGCCGCCAGATACGCGGCGAAGGCGAGCTCCAGGTGGCCGTCGACCTCCTCCTCGGTCCGGATGCCGTCGAGATAGTCCGCGAGCAGATCCATGGCCGCGGTCTCGAGCAGGAACCCGGTCGCCTCTCCGTCGCCGTCCCGCACGACCTGGCCGCCGATCGGGTCGACGGTGTCGCGGTCGATTCCGGCAGCGCGCAGCGCGGCTGTGTTCACCCAGCTGCTGTGGAGGTCGTTCGCGTCGAGGAAGACCGGGATGTCGTCGATCACCTCGTCGATCATCGCCGCGGTCGGCTGGGTGACGCCGTCAGGCAGAGCGTCGAACAGCCAGCTGACGCCCTCGATGATCGTCGCGTCCGGGTTCATCGCCCGCGCCTCGAGCAGCCGCTGCTGGATCTGTGCCACCGAGGTGCAGTCGCGGAGTTGCACCTTGCCCTGCGCGTGGCCGAACATCGCCAGATGCGCGTGCGCCTCGATGACACCGGGCATCACGAAGGCCCCGTCAAGGTCCACGACCGCGGCACCCTCCCCTGCCGCGGAGCGGATCTCCGTCTCCGTGCCGACAGCGAGGATGCGATCGCCGCGCACGGCGAACGCGGACTGCACCGGAGCATCCGCGAGCCCGTCGAAGACGGTGGCGTTGCGATAGACGGTGGCGGTGTCGGTCATGGTGGTCCCTTCGATCGGGTCAGAGCGCGAGCGCCAGATGCGGGCGGGTGGCGGTTTCAGCCGGAGTGCCGTCGAGCACGTCGGCCCGACGACCGACGGGGTCGAGCACGACGGTGGCCAGGCTGGCCCACCGCTGTCCCATCGGAAGCGCGAGGTCGGGTACGCAGGTCACCGGAGGCTCGCCGTCGCCGGTCACGAGCATCGCGCGCAGCTGCTCGGCATCCGTCGGCGCGCCGACGGACAGCAGTCGGTCTCGCAGGAACTCCCATCGCAGACCGGAGTCGGGCTGGTACAGCCAGGTCTTCTCGTGCGCCGCCGGCGCTTCGGTGAGGAAGTGATTCGTGCGCAGCCAGGTGCCCTCGGTGATGGCAGGCGCGGAGAACACGCCTTCGGGACTGATGTCGAGCAGCACCGCGTCGCCCGCGGCGTCGAAGAGCGCGAACGAGCCCGAGCTCGTGACCGGCGCCTCGCGCACCAGCTCGACGGCGTGCGCGACACTGGAGGCCTCCTCGAGCACGAGAGCGGCGAGCACGTGCATCGGCATGCCCTCGGGCCGGTCGGACCGGTGCCCGAGGATGTTGAAGTGCAGCGCGACGGCGGCGCTGTTCAGGCCGATCTTGCCGAGGATGCCGCATTCGGTGAGCCCGGCGTAGTCGTGGACGCCGCCGCGCGAGATGATCGTGTGCCAGTACGGCGCGATCTCCATGTGCCAGTCCCACGTCTGCACGCCGAGGGTGCGCGCGCGGCCGTCCGCATCGCGCATCGAGCGCACGATGGTCGAGCACTCTCCCGGCGGTACGGCGACGCTGCGGGACAGGATCTCCGTGCGGCCGTTCAATGCGGCGACGCGCCAGATCTCGGCGTCCGCACCGGCGGCGATGCCCTCGATCTGCGCGCGCAGCGCCGGACGATGGGCGTCGACCGCGTCGAGCAGCCGTTCGGCGTCGTCGCGCACGGTCTTCTCGTCGACGGCGCCGAGGCGGAAGAGCCGATCATACGCGTCGATCGTGCCGGGCAGAGTCTCCCGCAGCTGCATGCCGCGCTCGACGCCGCGCTGGAGCGGATCCGAGGCATCGGCCGTGATCTGCAAGCGCCGCTCCGGGCGCGGAAAGGGCGACGTCACGAGAGTTCCTCTCCGGGAAGAGCGGGAGTGCGCGGCGGTGCCGTGCGGCGCTCGCCGGTCGCCTCGAACGCGGCGGCGAGGCGCAGCAGGGCGGTGTCGTCCCAGCCGCGGCCCGCGATGGTCAGCCCCACCGGCATCCCGATGTCTGCCGTCGTGCCCATCGGCACCGTGACGGTCGGGATGCCGAGGTGACGGATAGCGAGATTTCCGTTCGCGACCCACACCCCGTTGCGCCAACCGGCGTCGGCGGATGCCGGGTTCACGTCCATGTCGGCGGGGCCGATGTCGGCGACGGCGGGGAAGATCACGGCGTCGAGGCCGAGCGCGTCCATCCACTCCTCGAGGTCGACGCGACGGGTCTCCTCGAGCCCGCGCACACCCTCCTGGAGATGCGGGATGTCGGTGAATGAGGCGTACGGGCGCTCGCGGATGAAGGCCGGATACCCGGCGATCTCGTCATCGAAGCCGGTGTAGCGATCCGGGAGGGCGCCTCCCGGATGCGGGAAGATACTCGCGCCGTCGACGAGTTCGAGCCGATCGAGCGCGGGGTCGCCGTTCGCGCGCAGGAAGTCGTCCCACGCCCAGGCAGAGAGATCCTCGATCTCGGAGCGCAGGAACCGCTCGGACACCAGTCCCCTGGTGCGCACGGTCGGCGCCCCGGCGCGGTCGCCCTCGTAGTTGGTGACGACCGGGAAGTCGACGTCGACCACGTGGGCGCCGGCGTCTTCGAGGTCTCGGCGCGCCTGCTCCCAGAGGTCGATGACGGACGCCCTGGTCACGATGCGCTGCCCGGTGGCGCCTCCGATGGTGGTGCCGGTGCCGGCATCCGGATCGGCATTGACGTACATGCGCGGCACGCCGAAGCGCCGGCCTGCAAGAGCGGAACGAGGGTCGGCCGCGGCGAGGTCGCGGTACGACGCCGGACGCACCTCGGATGCCGCAGGAATACGCACCCACGGCTGGGCGCGCCAGAAGTCGCCGCGGACGTCGGCGTCGTCGGCGACGATCACGTCGAGCACCTCGAAGAGATCGGCCATCGTACGGGTATGCGGCACCACGACGTCCATCGTGGGCACGAGCGGCCAGTTGCCGCGCACCGAGATGACGCCGCGGCTGGGCGTGTATGCGCAGAGGGCGTTGTTCGACGCCGGTGCCCGACCGCTCGACCAGGTCTCCTCGCCGAGTCCGAAGGCCGCGAAGCTCGCGGCGGTCGCGGTGCCCGATCCGTTGGAGGAGCCGGATCCGAATGCACTGGTCAGCCAGTCGGCGCTGTACGGGCTCTCCGCCCGTCCGTACACACCGCGCTGCATCCCGCCGTTCGCCATCGGCGGCATGTTGGTCAGCCCGAGGCAGATCGCCCCGCCGGCCCTGAGCCGTTCGATCGTGAACGCGTCCCGCTGCGCGACCAGATCCGCGAACGCCGGGGATCCACATGCCGCGGTGAGCCCGGAAACGAGGTAGCTGTCCTTCGCCGTGTACGGGATGCCGTCCAGCGGGCCGAGCGAGTGCCGGGCCGCCCTGCGGGCATCGGACGCCGCGGCTTCGGCGAGGGCGTCGGGGTTGCGGACGACGACCGCGTTGAGTGCGGTCTCGGTGCCGGGTGCGTCGTACGCGTCGATGCGGGCGAGATAGGCCTGCACCAGCGCGACGCTCGTCGCTGCACCGGACTCGAGTGCTCGCCGCAGGTCCGCGATGGATGCGTCGACCACGTCGATCATGCGGGCGCCTCGCTCGTTGCCGGCTGCTGCTGGGTGATGCAGTGGATGCCGCCGCCGCGCGCGAAGATCGGGCGCGCGTCGACGGTCACGATCTGTCGCCCGGGGTACGCGGCTCCGAGGATGTCCCGCGCACGGGCATCAGCGGCGTCCTCACCGAACCCGCACGCGATCACGGCGTCGTTCACGATGAGGTGGTTGATGTAGCTCCAGTCCACGAAGCCGTCGTCGTCGCGGAGGGTCTCGGGGGCCGGGACGTCGATGATCTCGAGCGGGCGGCCCGCGGCATCCGTCTGGTCCTGCAGGAACGCCCTCAGCTCCCGCGTGACGACGTGGTCGGGGTGTCCCGCGTCGTCCTGGCGGTGCAGCAGCACCCGGCCCGGAGCGGCGAACGCGGCGACGATGTCGACGTGCCCATTGGTGCCGAACTCGTCGTAGTCGCGCGTGAGGCCTCGGGGCAGCCAGATGGCTCTGGTCGCGCCGATCGTGCGTGCGAGTTCGGCTTCGACGCGGCCTCTGTCGGCGTAGGGGTTGCGGTTCGGGTCGAGCTGCACCGTCTCGGTGAGCAGCACCGTGCCCTCGCCGTCGACGTGGATACCGCCGCCCTCGTTCACGAGCACCGAGCTGATGTGCTCCGCTCCCACGTGTGCGGCGACGATGCGTGCGATGTCGGCCGACACCTGCCACTCGGCCCATGCGGGCGCACCCCAGCCGTTGAAGATCCAGTCGACCGCGCCGAGGACGCCTGGCCGATCGTCGTCGAGGACGAAGGTCGGGCCGAAATCGCGCATCCAGAACTCGTCCAGCGGCGACTCGACGATCTCGACGGCCGAGCCGAGCATGTCCCGCGCCCGCGCCATCTCGGTCGGGTCCACGACCATCGTCACCGGTTCGAACTCGGCGATCGCCAGGGCGACGTCGGTCCACGCGCGGTACGCGGTGTCGCGCCAAGCAGCACCGTCGCCCAGGGTGACGCCCACGCGCGGAAACGCCATCCAGGTGCGTACGTGCCGATCGCCCTCGTGCGGCATCCGCCAGCCCATGTCATCTCCTTTGCCGACAACGGCTTGTTGGTCACGTGACCAATACAGGAATGTTCCTACACTGGAGGCACCATGTCAACATCCGATACGCGTCCACGAACCAGGAAGACGCCGGAGCAGCGCGCCGGCGAGATCTACGACGCCGCGATCGCGATCGCCGGGGAGAAGGGACTGTCCGCACTGACGCTGCGGGCAGTCGCCAGCAGGGCAGGGGTGGCGCCGGGGCTCGTCTCGCACTACGCATCGAGCATGGATGAGTTGGTCGCGCGCACCTTCCGCGAGCTCACGGCATCCGAACTGGACGACGTCCGCACCCAGGCCGAGACCGAGAGCGAGCCGGCGGCACGGGTGGCACGGATGATCTCCACGGTCCTCAGCAGCGATCACGACGACATCACGCTCGTGTGGGTGGACGCCTGGTCCCTCGGCCGCGGCAGTGCAGCGCTGTCGGCGGCCATCGACGAGCAGATGGGCGCCTGGCAGTCGTTCATCGCGCAGCTCATCGAGGAGGGCCGGAGCTCCGGCGTGTTCCGCACCGACGACACGGATGCCGTGGCCTGGCAGATCCTCGCCATGATCGACGGCATCGCAGCACATGCGCTGACCCGCCGCACCGACGCGGGGCTGTTCGCCGCCCGGTTGGCACAGGCCTGCGAGACGCTGGTCGGCGCGCCCCAGGGGACGATCGCGGAGCTTCTTCCGACGCGCTGACGGTCGCGGAGGCCCGCGGAGGGCGTGCCCTCTTCGTGCCCTCGGCGATCCCAGGAATGCAGAAGGGCCGGAACCTCGTGCGAGATTCCGGCCCCGAAATGGTGGGCTGTTGGCACAACCCGCTGTGGCAAGGCTACGTACGTCGAACGTGAGGCCACTTTCCCATGAACCCCTCACCATTTTCCTGTGGTGCCGCCAGCCTCCGCAGCATCGTCCGGGCACGGGGACCAGTCCCGCTCCTGGGCAGTCAGACTACGGCCTGGTCACAGCTCCCGCGCCGGTTGACCATAGGTCTGCCTACGCGGTCACGCAGACGACGGATGCCGCTGGCTAGGAATGCTTCGAGATCTCGTCCACACTGATGGGAGCCTCATAGCTTCGACGCTCCCAGCGCAGTCCTACGGAGTCAGTGAACCGGACAACACCTTTACTCTCGGCGGGAGCGAAGAAGTCGACGAAGGGAACCGTCGCCGCTAGCGAGAAAGTCTGGGACACGCTTCCGAGGTCCTGCATGCTCTTCACCTCTGTGACACGCTCACCGTTCTTGACAGCCCACACCTCGAGCTGGGAGATGAGCAGCCCGCTGGTGTTCTGAACTTCCACCGTCGCTCCGTGGGTCAAGCCACCGCTGAACTCACCCCGCCACGACACGACTACCGCGAGAGCCTGCCTCATGACATCTCGCTGGTGGGCTAGTTCGAAGGTCGCTCGCTCATACTCCGCGGTCTTCTGTGCTGCGTCGGCAGCGTTGGCCGCATGCTCGGCCGATTTCTCGCCGACCCGCGCTGCGTCTCGAGCGGCGGTAGCGGCACGCCACGCGGCGACAGCGGCGAAGAGGCCGACGACGGCGGCAATTACAGACACTGCCAGCCCCAGTATTGCGAGGAACTCGTCGCCCACCACCTCCACTTGAACGGGCGGCGCCGCCATCGCGAACGGAGCGCTAGTAGGAGAAGGAAAAGGGCCGAAGATCACGGTCACAGTCTGCCAACACCATTCTTCGCGAACGTCCGTTCGACGCCTGAGCGAATGCATGTTCTCCTCGGTGCTGCGAGTCCATCGGTAGCGCGGGTGACCTCATCATCCCTGCCTCCGTCATTGGAACGAAGACGGTCCACCACAAAGTCGAGCATTCCTCGAATCCGAGCACTCAGTCTCTTGTGCCTTGGCAGTCGTCTAGCTAGCGAGGGGCTAAGCGCGTAGTACGTTGCGATGAAAGTTCGGCCAAGCGCCGTGCGCCGAAGGCGTTCGTCTCGGAACTCACGAAGCACCATCACCTCAGGCGCGTCGTAGCTTCCGTAGACGGCCGTAGCGATGTAGCACCCGCCTGTCGACTTCGGGGTCGCTGCAGACGTATCAACTGTTTCTCGCACGTTGGTTGCGCGAAGGTCGGCAACGATTTGCCGATATGGCCTAGGAAGCACGTAGTTGGGGTTCCCTGAAAAGTCGCGAAGCCGCGATGCGCACGACTCCTCTGTCTGCAAAGCGCCGAGAACGTCTGCCAGATCGTCTTGCGGCGGGTATGGCAACTGCTCGTACAGCCTCGCTGCGTCGTAACGCTCGTAGACAGAAACGGCGGCCCTAATGAGGGCGACCGCCCCTCGGGCATCACCGCCGCAGAGAGTTGTTTTCCACAAGTTCCTGAGGTTGCCGAGGTCAAAGTGGCCTTCTAGCCGAAAGGACTCGATGAGCTTCTCTGCGGACGCGAGGTACTCACCTCTGCGCTTCATAGCTGTGGCTTCGAGCCGGAGAGCCGCAGGATCGGAGTAAGTGAAGAGCATGCTCGGCTCAGCGCCAGACGAAGCCGCAAGTCCCCACCCGAGCTTTCCCGATGCTCTGTCAGCATCGGACATCTGTGTGAGCGTGACCGTCTCAGTCAAGCCTTCGTTGATGTAGGGCATTGCGGCTGTATCCAGCTCAGTTGCGAATGCACTCACGAGGGCCTTGAGCTTCTCGACCTGTGTGCTGTCGTACACCATCGCCTATTCCTTTCCTACTCGCGCGAGAACTTTGCCTCGAGCTGCTGCCATCATCATCGAAGTCCGTAGGCCGATGGCCGACTGCGTCACTTAGCTGGTGGTGCCGACAAGGTATCGCCGGATTCGGCGAGAACCCCGCGGGCAACGGCGCGGTCGACAGCTGCATTCACGCGCTGGTCTACGATGGCGCCCGTCCGCGTCCAGCCGAACTGGCGCGCGATGGCGTTCACCACCTCTGAACGTGACGCTCCACCGACGTCTCGTACGAGCATCTCGGCGGCGAGCGCGAACTCGTCGAGGTGGACCTGGTCTGGCTTGCGGTTGTGGTCGCGTGACCGCACCTTGGTTACCGCGCGGTCTTTCACATCGACGAAATCGCCTTCTCGGGCGAGGCCCGCTTTGGTGATGGCTAGGTCGATGTTTTCCTTGAGTCGAGCGGTGACTCGCCCGACGGACCACCATTCTCGGATCCGCTCGCTGACGGTGTCGAGGTGCACAGGGCCTTCAACCAGGACGAGCGCCCTGAGGGGTTCAACCAGGTGGAGATGGTTGCCGGGCTCTGCTGGCTGAACCCAGTAGGGCAACGCGACCGGTTCCGCCTCGATGTAGTCGACAGCCCAGGTGAAGGGCACTTCGACTTCCGCCGCGGTCGTCTCAACCGTCGCGCGCGGAATTGTGAAGTTCCGCTTACGGGTCGCAGTTCCCGTGACCGCGGCTTCGATGGCCGCCCGGAGGCGTTCTTCTTCCTGATGACGGTCTCGGTACCATCCGGTGCCCCAGATCCGGTGGAGGGTCCACCCGAGGCCTGAGAGCACTTGGTCCCTGAGCCGATCCCGGTCACGTGCGGCGGGTGCCGAGTGGTACTGGTAGCCGTCGCACTCGACGCCGAGGGCGAAGGAGCCGGGCTTGGCGGGGTGTCGCACACCGATGTCGATGCGGAAGCCTGCGGCCCCCACTTGGGGCTCCACGACATAGCCCCAGGACTGTATCGCCCGGATTACGGATTCTTCGAACGGGGAGTCCGGCATGAGCCCCGTCACTGAGGCTTGCGTGCCGAGTACAGAGATGCCTCTGCGTGCGAAGTCTAGATACGAGCGCAGGGCTTCAACGTTCTCATTCGTGGATTGTGGGATATCGCCTGCGTCTATGGATGCGACGACCTCGATGCGTTGCCTTGCGCGTGTGACTCCCACGTTGAGGCGACGCCATCCCCTGTCTTTATTGAGGACACCGAAGTTGGTGGAGATCTTGCCCGCTTCGTCTGGGCCGTACCCGATGGAGAAGACGATGACGTCGCGTTCGTCACCTTGAACCGACTCGAGCGACCTGACGAAGAATCCATTGAGTCGGTCGCTCTTGTCGAAATGAGGATCGAGATCTCTGTGCTGCCCACGAAGCTCGTCGACCGCGGCCACGACGGCGTCGGCCTGCGCGACGGAGAAGGTGACGACGCCGAGGGAGAGCCCGGGTCTTGTCCGGTAGTGCTGAATGACTCTTTCGGCGACGGCTTTGGCTTCCTTCGGGTTGTCTGCTCCCCCGCCTCGGCGATACATCCCGTCTACGTGGAAGAACTCGACTCCGACGTCTGGTCCTTCGTCCTGCGCGGACGGGTAGGTGACGAGGTGCCCCTCGTAGAACCGGTAGTTCGAGAAGGCGATGAGGGCTTCGTGACGTGACCTGTAGTGCCATCTGAGGCCCAGGTTTCGGAAGGCACCGGAGGACTTGGCGAGTTCGAGGATCGAGGTGAAGTCTTTGACGTCCGAGTCCTCTTCGTCGGAGTCGTCGGATTCCACCGCCCGTTCGAAGAATTGCGACGGTGGAAGCTGCTTGTCGTCGCCGGCGAGGATGAAGGATCTGCCGCGGTAGATGCAGTTGATGGAGTCGCCCGGGGTGACCTGGGATGCCTCGTCGAAGATGACGACGTCGAACTTCAGGTCGTGCGGAAGGTACTGCGAGACCGCCAGTGGAGACATCATGAAAACGGGCTTGATGGCTTGAATCGCGGTGCGCGCCTGGGTGATGAGGTTGCGAACCGCCATGTGGCGTTTCTGCTTCATGCCCTCCCGCCGGATGAGGGCGGGCTCTCCCAGCGAGGTGTTCGCGGGCCGCCGCGTGTTCGCGGACTGGATGATGTCGCTGGTGGCTGCTGCGACGATCTCTCGGTCGAGCTTCTGGAACTCGGCGACGAGGGCTTCTCGGTCTGCGGCGAGTAGTGGATGCAAGCGGGTGTCAGTTCGAATGTGCTCGTCCGCCCACGCGCGCAGCAATGCACGCTCGATGACTTTCGGAACGTCCGCAGCCTGCAAGCGCTGCTCGATACAGAAGTTGACGGTCTCATCGAGGTCGAGTTCGCGAAGCTCGGCGCGGATTGCCTGATAGTCGAACCACTCCTGTTGACCGATGGTGTCGGACTGGAAGTCGCTCAGAAGCTCGAAGGCAGTCACGAAGTCGCCGAAGTCCTCCCTCAGCTCGTCCGTCCGCGACGAGTCGAACGCGTTGAGGATCTCGTCGCGCGCGCTCTCCCACTTGCGGAGGACAGACTCAAGGCTGCCTACGGGAGAGGACTGGACCAGAGCAGAAACTTGGTGGGGCGATAGCGCAGCGCCCGCAAGCTCGCGAACTCTCCCCGCCCATCCCAGGGCCACGTCCACGACGGTGAGGTCGGTGCGGGCGCCTTGGTAAAGGTCTCCGAACTGGGCGCTCAGGTCGGTCGTCGCCAAGTCCAGCTCTCGCGTACAAGCGCGCACATCCTGGACTGCAGCGATGACCGCGTCAGCATCTTCAAGAGTGTGCTCTCTGCCGGTGTGGGCTGACACCGACTCGATCCGCTCAGCGGCGCTCCTCATGGGGGCGACGTGCGTGGACAGCCACGCGACCGAAGTCGCCGGTTGCTCGACGAGCAGTTCCGGTCGCCCGGCCAGAGCAGGAGGCGATGCAACAGTTGCTCGCCAGTTGACGAGCTCGAGACGCACGGACTCCGCAACTGCCGCCTCAGCGGGGTCAACCGTCGCGGAAGCCAGGTAGGCGACCGTCGAGCGAGAGACCATGTCACCGCTGAGAGTTATGGCTTCCTCGGCCGCTCCGAGGTATCGGTCGACCGCTTCCCAGTCGGTGGACCGTCCCTGCCACCATCGCCCGAGCAGATGCCCGGAGGCGACGCCGGCGGCCTCGAACTTTCCGACGGCATCGGACCAGGCGATGGCATCCGAAAGGTGGGCGATGCCTGACTTCACCTCCTTCGCGTCGGCGAGGAGCGCTCCGAGCGCCTTCTTGTCGGTACGGTACGCGCCGGACAGTTTTCGGAGTCCGGTGTGGAGGTTGGCGAAGCGCTCCTGGAGATCCCGCAGCGGTGCCGTGAGAGCGCTCGGGGTGAAAAGTCCGCTCGCTTGTGATTCGCTTCGCTCGAGCGCGAGAGCTTCGAGACGAAGAGTGTTTGCGGCTTCGCGGGCTGCGTGGAGACCGGAGGCTGTGAGCCAAGCGGCTTCGATGCCGGGGAACTCGCGATGTATTTCAGTGATGCGCACGACACGGTCTGCGTCAGCGAAGGAAAGAGGGGTGCCCACCCCGACGAGGTGCGCGAGGTTGCCGACGGCGTTGATCGCGGCTGTGAGCGATACCGCCCTGGCTGCGAAGGAGTCTGCGGTGCCTCTCAGCGTCTGCGCGGTGAGCCCGGCGAGGTCAACTGCCCCGCGAACGGCGATGGCCTCCGAGTGCGCGGGGAAGTCGATGGGCAGCTGCTCGTGGCCGACACCCGCCAGTTCGAGAACGAGGTCAGCAGCGCGCTGGTACGTGGTGACCAGATCGCCTAGGCGTTGACGATCTGCGTGGATGGAAGTCTGGTCGACTGCGGTCAGCCATGCATCGTTGACGAAGCCGGGACGGTGAACGTGTTGGAGATCCAGCAACTCCATCAACGTCGTCGTTTGGCGAGGCGTGCGCAGTCCGAACGAATCGACGACATCGTCATTGAGGCGAATCGTGCCTTGGAGCTCTTCCAGGGCGCTGACTGCGGAATAGAGGCGAGATTCGAGCGAGGAGGGATCCGTGACAGCGCGCCAAAGGAAAGTCGAGCCTTGCGCAGCGGGGCGCCATGTTCGTTCAAGGCGACTGAGAGTGTCGCCGAGTGCTGCGCGCCCCTCTTCTGACAGTTGGAGAGGTGGGCGACCCGGAGCGGGAGCAACGGGCACGTGGACGAGCTCGGCGAGTTCACCAAGGACATCGTGAAGCGATGCCTGCAGTGGTGAGCGAAGCTCGTTCATCGCCAGCGCGTAGGAGTTGAGTCGGCGGCGACGGTCTTCAAGGGCTGAGCGAGATGGGGCGCTCATCGCGTGGGGCGGTTGGGCGACGTTGTCGAGGGTGCGAAGGAGTTCGGATGCGACGTCTTTGCGGTTTGTCTTGTGAGAGTGCAGCTCGAGCAGGTAACTCTCGAGACCGCTGTCTTTGAGGCGGTTCTTCACCACATCGAGTGCGGCGATTTTCTCCGAGACGAAGAGCACCGACTTGCCGGCGTGCATGAGCGCGCCGATCATGTTGGCGATGGTTTGAGACTTCCCCGTTCCTGGCGGTCCGTCCATCACGAAGCTGCGTCCGGCCAAGGCGGCTGCGACAGCGGCACGTTGAGAGGAGTCCGCGTCGAGCACGAGCGGTGTGCGCTCCGGCGGGGCGACCTCGTCGATGTCGGCGGGATCAACAGGGTCGAACTGGAACTCATCGCTCTGACTCGTGGGACCGCCGTTCGCCAGTGCACGGACCACCGGGTGTTCGAGGATGGTCGCTTCGTTGTCGAGGAGGTCCTTATACATGGCCTCCTTGGCGAAGGAGAATGTGGCGAGATGAACTTCCGGCTCCAAGCTCCAGTCCTTGAAATCCTTCGCCTTGCCGAGTTCTGCGGTGAAGCGGGACAGGATCTCCGAGACGGTCAGCCCCTCGACCTCTTCGTACGTCGGAAGAGTGATCCCGAACTCGTTGAGGCGCAGCGGAAGGGCAGGGTTGAGGACGGCGTCGTCCTCACCGCCCTTGATCCTCGGGGTAGCTCGAGGCCCTTCCGGGACCAACTCAACGGGGAGCAGGTAGAGCGGACTGGTCATGTCCGTCTTGTCTACGTCTTGCCACTTCAGCATGCCGAAAGCGACGTAGAGCACGGAGAGGCCGCGGTCGAGGAACTCTTCGTTCGCGCGGCGCATCAGAGTGCGGACCACAGGACCGATCTCCGCGTCTGCGCGAGGAACGTGAAGAAGCGGCCCGGAGCGTGCCGGGCGCGCTTCGCCGCTGTTCGCGTCGATGATGTCGCCGACGAAGCTCTGCAGCTTTCCGGAACGGAGCAGTTCGAGGATGGCGTCCGCGGAGGGAGCATCGAAGCTCAGCGAGGATGTCCTGGGAGCCTTGAACCGAAGGAGACGGCTTCGTCGATCCAGTCCGATGAGCCCCTCGCGCCATGTCTTCAACGCAGCACGAGTCTCGGTGGTAGTGCCCATGTCGCCCCTCCAGTGTGCCGTCGGCCGACGGTGAACCCTCACCCGACGCGATGCTTCCCCACATCGTATCGACGCGGCCGCCTCACCCGGAGAAGAAGCTTCTCCGCTCACCCCGTCGCCCGGCAGACGCACACTGTGTGATGCCAGATTCCACCTCCAGGCGCTGAGCTCACCCACGCACAACGCGCAACAAGCGTCGAAGCAGCGACCCCACGAAGGTTTCACACCGTATGGCGCACTGTATGTTGGTGGAGTACAGCACTTGAAGTAGGATCTGCAACATGAGCAACCTCATCACCATCGACGTACCGTCGGAAATCGCCGACGAAGTGCGAAGGTTCGCGGCTTTTCTCATCACCGACCAGCCGAACCGCCTCCCACGAACAGCCGTTCCGGACGACGGGATTCCCGACTATCCGCTATGGCCTGACGAACAAGTCGAGCGGTTCGCATCAGCCCCCACGACGACAGCGCGTGTTTACGTCAAGATCATGGATGCCGTCGTAGAGCACGGCGCGGCGGGCCAGTGGCTCAGCATCGCTGAACTGGCGGAGTGGACCGGACAGACGCCATCGGTGATCTCGACTTTCCGCACACACCTCTACCGCTACATCAACGCGCACCTGCCAGAGGGAACACTCGCGCCGTTCACGAGGGCAACCGGCCAAGACCTCCGCCCGGCCCGAGGACGCGAGGTCTACTACCGCATCAGCCCCGCATGCGCCGAGCAGTGGACGCGATTGCGCGGCGAAATCGAGAGAACGAGCCTCTTCGCTGGTAAGGAGTCCTAATGGTCCTCTTCAAAGACATGCTCATCGACACGCCCTACCCGATCCTCGACATCGAAGACCGCGGCGATGACAAGGATCCACTGACAAGCGAATGCACCTACTGTCGCCGCGAAGAGTGGGGACGGAACCACAGCACGCAGGACATCGTCGTGGTCCGTCGCTGGCGTGAACGCAGCGTCTGGGCCCCCGACCTCGACGGGCTCGCCAATGGCGGCTGGTTCGAATGGCGTTGCTCAAAGCACCCGTACAGATGGGAGAGTTCGCCGTACGCCGCGAATGCCCCCGACCGTCTCCGTCCAGCACCAAGTGCGCGGTGTGAGCACGTCAGCCTCGGGGACCGGTGTCGGACGCGGACGGGCGAGAACTTCGATGGCCAGTGGCTTTGCAGCGAGCACTCCACATCGGTCGTCGCGCGACTCCGGATCGAGGAGCGCATGCGCGAGATCGGCGAAGCAATCGCCGAGTCGGACCAGCACATGTGAAGCAGATGGTGGTGCCGCGTACGGCCCCACAGCACGCATGCATGCCCCCGGCAAATAGCGCAGCGCCGCGCTCGTCGTCGTCGTCGAACGTGGCCGTCACCTCACTGACGAGGGCGCTCCGACCCCAGTCCCGATGGAGCTCTACGACGGATAGGCTCACGGCATGACGATGGTCGAGCCGCCTCCTCTGGATCCGCTGACCGGAGACGAGAAGTTACTCGGACTTGACGCGTCGGTGTCTGACTTCTGGCGGTTCGCGTTGCCCGACGTGACGACGAACAATGTCCGTGGGTGGCTGGCCGAGTACCTTGTGTGGCGTGCCACCGGGGTCGAGCGGCCGGTGCGCGTCGAGTGGGACGCGTTCGACGTCCTGTGGGGCGACATCCGCATCGAGGTGAAGTCCAGCGCATTCGTGCAGCGGTGGGCGCAGCGCCAACCGTCCACGCTCGCATTCTCAGGTCTTCGTGGAAAGCTCCTCGACCCTGTGACGAACACATACGCCGCCGAGTCGACCTACAACGCCGACGTGTACGTTCTCGCCGCGAATCTCGCCGGGCGAGAGCAGTTCGATCAACTCGACATCGGGAATTGGCGATTCGCCGTGGTCTCGCGCGTTGCGCTAGAGGCAACTGGGCAGTCAACTCTCACCTGGGTGCGAGCGCAACAGCTCGCTACCGCGGTCGTCGGTTACGACGGCCTCGCGGCGGCGATCCAAGAGGCCGCCACGGGTTAGTGTTCGGGCCGGAGGCGTCGACGGGCGAGCTCCAACTCGTCACACCCGCTGATACCTCCAGGTTCGGGAGATCATCAAGGTTGTTCCGGGTGGCGGGCTTTCAGTCTGTTCGCCTGCCTGACGCGCGCCCTGAGCAACGCGTACTTACGTGCGCTTCTCCCGCCACTGCGCGAAGTCGAAGCGAACCCGAGATGCGATGTCACCGTTTTTCGCCGACCGGCAGAGATCATCCCTTCCGAAAGCCCACTGCACTGCGGACGGGCGATGCTAGACGCTGGCTTCGGCGGACGCAGAGAGAGGCGCCTCCAGAGCCTCAACGGCTGAGATCATGTCGGCGATGGAGCCAAACCGCGCGGACTCGTCGAGACTGGTCGCGCGGTTCACAATGTCACCGACCGGGCCGCTGGCGACACCCAGTCGGGTCTTGCCAGTGAAGATGAACGAGATGATTACCCCTGCGGCGTAGATGTCGTTTGTGGGCTTGAAGTCTCTGAAGGATTCCAGGAGCGGGTCGATGATCGATCCCTTCATCTCCGTCTCCGTCCGCGTGAACTCAGAGTCCCGATGCTTGTGCAGTCCGAAGTCTGACAGCTTCACGAGCACGGCGCCCATGTCGTACTTCTTGATGAGGATGTTGTTGCGGCTGATGTCCCGATGGAGCGTGCCGCGGAGGTGGAGGTAGTTGAGCCCGTACAGGAACTGGAGGGTCACACGCTTGCGTGTTGGCCAGGTGATAGTGGAATTCCCCTTACGTATGTACTCGCCCAAGGTCTCATCGCAGTACTCCATGGTGAATGAGTTGCGGTTCGGATCGTAGTCATAGGCCTCGACGATGTAGGGGAAACGGATTGACCGCAGCAGTTCGAATTCTGCTCGGAAGCGAGCGAGGTCTCGCTCGGAGATGTTGGCCTTGGCTCGCTTCACCGCGAACGTTTCGTTGTACAGTGCGTCGTCGTACTTGTGTACCAGCGCGAAGGAACCTTCCCCGACGAGTGTGAGGACCGGCGGGGCATCGCTCCTGCGTTGTGGAGCTGGCGCTGAGGTGAACATCACGGCCTCGTAGCGCTCGATCTCTATTCGTTCGACTGAGTCCGGGATCGGACTTCCTCCCGAGTAGACCAGGAACGATTTGCACTCTTCGATGAGCTTTCTGTAGTCCTCGCGCACCTCGAAGGTCACACCGGCACGCTTGAGCGATTTCCTCATGTCGCTGATCTGCTGGATCAGGTCCATGAGGTCACGACTGTCGCCCGCGTTGAAGTGACGCCCAATGGTCATCTTCGTGTTCATGAACCGGAAGTGGCCGTTGAGCCTCTCGTGTAGGACCGCGAAGATGCCATCGAGCGGTGGGGCCTCCGCTGAATACAACGCCAGGTATTCCGGCTCGGCATCATCGGGGTCGATATCTGTCGCCAGCCCGCGCGCGACATCGTCCAGCGTGACCATATGCTCATCCTGGCAGAACGGGAGCGGGCGCCTCGGTACCGCAGCGTTCGCTGAAGCAGCGTCAGCGCTGCCGCCGGTACGAGAGACTGGGCGGATGACCACCCTGCCTGACATCACTCTCCTGCCGGTTCGGCACCTGCTACAGCTAGAGGCGAGGGTCGTGCATGAACTTCGGCGGCGCGACCTGGTACGGACGAACAACAAGCCGTTGGGCGATATCGCAGAGCACGTTGTCTGGCTGGCCCGTGGCGGAGTACTGGAACCCAACTCGACCAAGTCGCACGACATCACCACCGCCGCTGGCTGGCGCATCCAGGTGAAGGCGATGGCCAACCGCGCAGCCGGGCCCGGCGCGCGCTTTAGCCCGTTCCGGAGCGCGGACTACGACACCGCAGTGTTCCTCGTTTTCGGTGCCGAGTTCGACATCGTTGAGGCCATTGAAGTCGAAGCGGCCCTGATCGAGGAGCGCGTGCGGTTCGTCGCGCACGTCGCGGGCCGCCAGCCCAGCCTCACCCAGGTGCGCGCGCTCGGCAACGACGTGACCGCAGAGATGCAGTCGGCGTATGAGCAAATCGATGATCAGCCGCTTGCGGGGCGCGACAGCGTCCGCTCTGGCCAGGCGGGCGACGGCGCCGGCCCTGGCGAAGTTCGTCGGCAGAGGCCTTAGGCGTCCGAGAGACAACGGATTCCCGCGCCGTTGCGGCACTGTCGGCCGGTTGTCATAGACGTGCTCTACGTTGGGACCCATGCAAGAGAAGAAATCTGCGCTTGAACAGCACATCGCCGTGTTCGGGGAAAGCGGAAGCGGCAAGACCGTGCTGGTGTCGTCCTTCTATGGCGCGGCGCAGGAAGCATCGTTCTTGAAGCAAAGCCTCTATCGCGTCGTGGCCGAGGACATCGGTCAAGGCGCCCGACTGAACCGCAACTATCTCGGTATGCGAGACGAAGCCAGAGCCCCCGACCTCACCCGCTTTGCGGCGACGTCATACGCCTTCTCGATCAAGTTGAAGGATCCGCCAAACCAGAAGGCGTCCAAGGCGCAACCGTTCCACGCGTTGCGACTTGTCTGGCACGACTACCCCGGTGATTGGTTCGAGCAGGGTGCGAGTGGCGAAGAGGCACGGCGCCGCGTCGACACGTTTCGCTCACTCCTCGGGTCAGACGTTGCGTTGCTGCTCGTCGATGGTCAGCGCCTACTGGATCATGCAGGCGACGAAGAACGCTACTTGAAGTCACTCTTCAGCAACTACGCCAACGGACTCCTCGCGCTCAAGGACGATCTGCTCGAGGAGGGGACGCCACTTGCGCAGTTCCCGCGCATCTGGATCGTGGCGCTGTCGAAGGCGGACCTGCTTCCTCACATGGACGTTTTCAAGTTCCGAGACCTGCTCGACCTGAACGCCGCCGACGACCTCGACGAGCTGCGTAAGGTGCTCGCTGGCTTCGTTCAGAATCCAAGCGCGATGTCAGTCGCCGAAGACTTCCTCTTGTTGTCATCAGCGAAGTTCGAGCCGAACAAGATCGAAGTCGACAAGCGCGTCGGGATCGACCTCGTTCTGCCCGTGGCCGCATTGCTTCCGCTTGAGCGCCATGCGAAGTGGGCGAGGCTCGGGCAGCTTCCGACCAAGGTCGCTCAGAGCATCATCAGCGGCGGGTCAAAGCTTCTAGCCGCCGCGCTCCTCGGCAAGCAGAATAAGGGCAAGCTCGGTGCCGTCCTCGCGATGCTAAGCCCAGACGTCATTGATGAAGCAGCTCAGATGGCCGGCGACAAGCTCCGTGAGCTGAACGCGCAGGCGCTTGCCAAGCACAATTTCGTCACTGCGACGCTGACGCAGTTCCAGATGGACTTGGATAAGGGGGAGGAAGATGATGTTCTCCTTCGGAGCCTGACGTGATGCTTCAGCCGGGTTCATACATCTGGGCGACGCGAGGTCGAGAGTGGGGCTTCCGTTTCCTCCGCGATGGCGGGTACGACGATCCCCTCCCGGTCTACGAAGACGCGTTCGATGGGGTGGCTGAGCAACGCACGGTCATGAGACGAGTTGGTGATGTGCTGGCGATTCGCTTCTTGGATCCGGAAGGAAGGGAAGACCACGCGCGTCGGCCCATTTCTCACGACTTCGTTGTCCGCGCGACAGGCTCCTCCCGTCTGCCGGACATGACCATTGCAGCGCGAGTCGCCTGGGAGTCCGTGGCCGAGGAGTACGCCGGTATGTGGAATGCGGAGGCGCCGTAGCACTGGGCACCGCTCAGGGCATAGGTGCGACGTGACCCGTCCAGCCCGTTCCGTCCCACCACCGGATGGAACCGACCCTGTCGTCGTACCACCCTGCAGGAATCGTAGGCGCCGACTGACGGTGCTCCGTCCATGCGGCGCCGTTCCACCAACGTAGCCCGACACTTGCGCCGTCGGTGTACCAGCCTGCTGAGGGCATCATCGGCGTTGCGTCAACGACTGTCCCAGGGCTGTCTGCGTCGGCATTTTGGGAAGATTGATCCGCGGCTTCACCTTTGCCTTCGCGCCGCTTCTGGAATAGTCGTACAGTGCCGTACGCGAGGCCTCCAATGGCGGCGATAGCTGCCAGGTCTCTCAGCCTGAGGTCCGCTTCGCCCGCTCCGGACGAGTCATCGACGGCGCCTTCGACGCTCTCGCAGTCGCACTCATACTGTAGGCATTCCCACTCGTGCGAGTGCCAGCACCAATGCTCACATTCACCTTCGCACTCCCACGACCACTCGTGCGTGCAGAAGTCCGCCACCGTCATCGACACAGCGGTCTACTAGGACGAGCGCGTTCCTGAGGCACGGCCTGATCTTATCGGTCTGAGGATGTGCCGTTGGTATGTGAGCTCCTAACCCGCGAGCCTCAGCTAGCAGGGCCGACTCAGGCCTGCAGGACGTGCTCAGCGTCTTGCAGACCGGGGCGAACGACCCTTGGACCTGGGCGCAGTGGTAGAACGTGGCGCTGCCCGAAGCGGCTTCATCCCGCAACATCACGCAGCTCTGCGAAGGGCGTCTCGAGGAGTCGCTACTGGCTGCCCGACACGACGCCTGGTCGTGGAGCAGCTGAGCCCGTGGCGGACGTCACGCCTCCGCTGTCCCGAACGGTCAGCATGCATGCGCACTAACGTTGGAGCGGCAGAGAGGGCCCTCGCTGTCAGCGGAGCGTGCGGTTGCGGAACTCGTCGCCCACTTCGGTCAGCAGCAACAGACCTTCCTTGAACGGGAGGTTGAGGTTACGGATGACGCTCTCGATCTTCTTCTTCTCGACCGAAAGCTCACTCTTGTAGGTGGCGCGGTGCGCGGCGTTCAGAGCCTCTCGGATCTTCCGAGCCTTCCGGTCTTCCCCCGTAGGTGGAGCCTTCACGTACTCGAGTTCGGCGACGCCTTCGAACCAGAGTCGGGTAGCGATGCCGTCGGTGCGCTTCGGCAAGTCGCGACGCGCGACCTTCTCCTCCGGCGACATCCCGACACCTCGCCTTACTGCTTCTACGTCCTCGGCTCGGCGGTCACCCTCAAGGTCCACCGGAGCGCGAGCTGGTGCGGGAGCCGTCACGGCCTCGGGCTCCACCTCGGTCGTGGCGAGCCCGAGCTCAGATCGGAGCTTGGCTACTTCGGCGCGGAGCTTGACGACTTCAGTATCCACTCCGGCCGGGGCGGGAGTGGGAACTGGCGAAGCTAGCGTCGTGGGGGCCGCGGTGTGCCCCTTGAACGACGCGTTCAGCGCGCTCCTGTACTCGCGTGGAGACCCTGAGAAGTGCGCGATGTTCCCGTCGCGGAAGTTGATGCGGAACTGTACCGTGTCGTCTTTGAAGGCCTTGGGCACCAGTCCGCCAACCAGGGCTCCGACGGGCCCGGCGATGATGCTGCCAGCGACGATCCCGGCGCCTCCTGCGGCGTAGTTGTATTCCTTGCCGGTTCCGACGATGTCAACGGAGGAGACGGTGTTGGCGTTCAAGTCCCAGCTCCCCGAGGGGAGGCGGGTGAGCGAGCCGAACCCGATGGCGTAGACACCGATCTTCGGCAGCGTGCCACCAATGTACTTGAGGGTCATGGCATGAGCTTACTGACGATGACCCCGTCAATCAGGGCAGGGCGCATACACGTTCTCCACTGCCTTTCCCCACACCCAGCACCAGAACACCTGCTCCTCGGCCCCGAACTCGACGCCCGCGGCGAGCGGCGTGGACCTGGGTACCAACGAGGACGGCTACGCAATGGTGTTCGATGTCTTCAAGGCCGAGGATGGCTCCGAGCGAGCCTGTCTAGGCTCCGGCCTGGTGCACGAAGCGGTCTGCAGTGCCGGGGCGCGCGGCCGATAACGTCGCAAGATTCGACCTCGACTCGCTCTGACTCGCCTGCCGGGGGTCCTGACCCCTGATGAGTGGTGCCGACGCTGCGGCGCCGAGGGCGCTGCTCGGGACACGGTCATCCGTCGACTCGCGCACGAGCCGCTGGGGTGGCGACCCACCGTCCTTGAGGTCGCGGTGCGTCGTCGCGGACAAAGGTGTCGGTGCTTCCGCGGGCTACCTCACCGCCGCACTGCACGCAGCCACCAACGTGACCCCATCGCGACGAGTCCAGAGTTGCGGGCCACCCCCGCGATTGGGAGACATGCCCTAGCTCTGGGCCTCGCCGAGGCGCGCTTCGTGCGTGAGCTCGGCGCGGAGACCGCCGCCGGTCGCAGCCCGGGCAAGAGCGCGACCCAGCGCAGGTGCCTGCTTGAACAAATTGTGACCGGCCACAAAAAGGACAGAGCCTGCCTCCCACACGGCCACGCCGTCCTCACTCCACGGGAGATCGGTCACCCAGCAGTGAAGGAAGTCGCGCGGCTCCGGGTGGAGACCGGGCAGCGCCCGTGTCACGTACTCGCGTGCGCGTTCGTCCAGCGATCGAATCGCCGCCGGGTCGATGAAAGTTCCGTCGTCGCGGACGCGGACGGTGTCGCTGAGTCCGACCGAATAGCTGCTGTTGCCCGGTAGCGGCGTCGCGTAGACGCCGACTTCGCCGAAGACGCCGCTGCTGTCCTGCAGGCACGCGACTCGTTCCGGGGCGGCGGCTTTCACGTCGAAGGTCAGCCTGACGTGAGCGGCAAGGCGAACCGGCAGCGACAGGCCGACGCTGCGTGCCAGGCGGGCGGTTTCGCGGCCGGCGCACACGATCACCTTGGAGTAAACAGCCCGGTCGGTGACGCTGCGCACCTCGACCGTCCCGTCGGCGCGGGGATCGATGGAGATGACCTCACCGGTGGTGACCGCATCTGCGAGGGCACCCGTTAGTGCCGTGATCGCGGCGCGGGTGCGGATCGCGCCGCCCGACTCGTCGAGCACCGCTGGCCCCGAGTACCCAGCAAGCAGCGGCATCCGCTGGGCGACCTCGGCCGCATCGATCTCGTGCGCTACCACGCCGCCGACCTGGTCGAGCACCCGCAGCCGCGCCAGGGCGCTGTCTCCGATCGCCAGGACACCGTCTGATGAGACCAGCTCGACGTCGAAGTGTTCGGACCACTCATCCCATACGCCGCGGCTTTCGCGCGCGAAAGCGACGAGTCGCGGGTCGTCGTGGGCATGCCGGAAGATCCGCGACTCGCCTGCGGACTGACCCGTCCCGGGCACACCAGCCTCGTACAAGCGCACCGGCACGCCCTGCTCCCGCAGCGCGTACGCCGTCGAGAGACCGACGATCCCGCCCCCGATCACTGCTACCTCGGGTGAACGCGTCGTGGCAACGCCGTCGTCAGTTCCTGTCATCGCGGTTTCCCGATCTGTTGGTGATCAGCGGTAGGCCGAAAGGGAAGGGGCCGCTGCCACGATGTCAGCGGGCTGTGTAAGCCCGAAGTCACCGCGCGCCGCGACCCCCCCCCCCCCCCCCCTTTCTGGGTCAGTACTCCCGGTCTGTGGTTTCAGGCGGGGAGTTTGGAGCCCAGGACGTCGAGCTTCTCGATCGTCGGCTCGCTGAACAGTTTGCCCGTCTGCTCGCCGAGAGCGGTCGCAACTGCGCCGGACAGGTGCGCGTCGCGGCCGGCGTCATCGGGGAACACGTCGAAGATCCCGAATGAGGACGGGCCGAGACGGATCGCGAACCACGCGGTGGTGGCCGGT
Source organism: Microbacterium sp. HSID17254 (assembly GCF_003989315.1). Lineage (NCBI taxonomy): Bacteria > Bacillati > Actinomycetota > Actinomycetes > Micrococcales > Microbacteriaceae > Microbacterium > Microbacterium sp. HSID17254. Next base: position 74,625 of record NZ_RBLT01000001.1, on the reverse strand, counting down.
TCCTCCTCGACGAGCCCTCGCCCGATGCCGAGAAACTCCTGGACCTCGTCTTCCTTGCCGGGCAGGGCCTCCAGCCTGACAAGCAGTCCCTTCGTGACGCTCATGACGTCACCTCTTCCTGGGTCGAACTGCTCGCAAATTTCGCCACGATCGTATCGCAGAACGCAGGCAGGTCGTCGGGTGAGCGGCTGGTGATCAGGTTCCCGTCGACCACGACATCCTGGTCAACGACCTCCGCTCCGGCGTTGCGCAGATCCGTGCGGATGCTCGGGAAGGACGTCAAGGTGCGACCTCCGACCACGCCAGCCTCGATCAACGTCCAAGGCCCGTGACAGATCGCGGCAATGGGCTTGCCAGTTTCGACGAAGTCGCGGACGAAGGAGACGGCGTCCTTGTCGACCCGGAGCTGGTCGGGGTTCACCGTGCCGCCGGGAAGCAGCAGGGCGTCGTAGTCGCCCACCGAGGCGTCGGCGACCAACCCGTCGACGGTGAACGTGCCCGCTTCATCCAGGTCGTTCTTACGGGCCTTGATCTCGCCGTCGTGGATCGAAAGGACCTCGGTCTGAGCGCCGGCCCGTTCCAGTGCTTCGCGGGGTTGCTCGAGCTCAACGCGTTCGACTCCGTCGGCGGCGAGGATCGCGACCCTCTTGCCCTGAAGTTCTGCTGCCATCTCAGTTTTCCTTCGTTCCGTTTGACATGCCGGGCTTGATGAGGACCTTAGTCCAACCCTTGGACCTGGCGTCGAAGTTCTTGTAGGCATCGGCAGCCTGGTCCAGCGAGATCTCGTGGGAGACGATCCACGAAGGGGTCGCCTTGCCGGCCGCGATCAAGTCCCGCAGCTGGCGGTTGTACCGCTTGACCGGGGCCTGACCGCTTCCCATGGTCTGCCCCTTGAACCAATGTGTGCCGAAGTCGATGGCCGCCTTGCCCTGCTTGGCCAATTCGCCCTCGGCCCCCGGGTCCTGGGGGACGAACACGCCGACGGTGCCGATCCCTCCGGTGAAGCGGACCGCGTTGATGAGCATGTTCAAGGTGGCGGCGGTGTCCTCGTTGCCCTGCGGATCGTGGGCCTGGTAGCCCACGCATTCGCAACCACGGTCAGCTCCGAGCCCCATAGTCTCGTCCAGCACAGCCTGCACGGGGTCGACCTTGGAGTCGTCGATGGCAATCGCACCGATCTGCTCGGCCAGCGCGAGCCGGTCAGGGTGGCGATCGACCACCATCACCTTTGCTGCGCCCTTGATCATCGCGGACAGGGCGGCCATCAATCCGACCGGACCCGCCCCAGCGATCACAACGCTGTCGCCGGGGATCACGCCGGCCATCTCGGTGGCGTGGTAGCCGGTGGGGAAGATGTCAGAGAGCATGACGTAGTCGTTCTCCCTATCCTCCGCATCCTCGCCCAGGCGCAGCGCGTTGTGGTCACCGAAAGGCACGCGGAGAAGCTCCGCTTGGCCACCGCCATAGGGACCCATGTCGGCGAACCCATAAGCCGCACCGGCGAGTGATGGGTCGGGCTGAGTGGTGAGGCAGTAGTTGGTCAGGCCGCGTTCGCAGTTCTTACAGAACCCGCACGAGATGTTGAACGGGAGCACAACCCGGTCTCCGACCCTGACCTTCTCCACGCCACTACCGACCTCGATGACCTCCCCCATGTTCTCGTGCCCGAACGTCCGGCCCACCTCGAAGGAGGTCCTCCCCTCGTACATGTGGAGGTCCGAGCCGCAGATGTTCGTCGTCGTCACCCTGACCAGGACATCGGTGGGCCGCTCGATCTTCGCGTCCGGGACCTCCTTCGTGCTGACCTGACGGGGTCCCTCGTACACCACTGCTTTCATGTCTACTCCGATCTGATGGTGTTGCTCGGTAGCCTTCTGGCCTTGATAGCCTCCTGGCAGAGCCTTGACAATGCAGCCCTTCGCGAGGTAGCGGACACCCTCGGGAACCACGTGTCAAGGGGCTCGCCTTGCGTTGATGTGTGTAGCGATCGAGCCGGGGTGGTGCCCGGGTCCCGCTGCGCGGAACCCTCTCCCCCAGTCTCAGGGCATGGGGTTCTCGGATCAAAAGAGCCACAGTCGACACCCGACCAGCGTCGTCGATGCCTGGGATACCGCACTCGCGGATCACAGCAAGGAGATATTGATCCGACTGCGGGCCGAGGTTGAGCAGATTCAAGCCGAGGCTGACGCCTCGGACGACCTGGCGGACGAGCACACGAAATAGAACATCTGTTCTAAAATCGATAACCTGGCGGTCCGCAAGGAGGATCGGCAGTGGGTACATCGAAGCGATACGCGTCGGCGGCCGATCGCAGGATGGATACGCGCATCCTCGAGCGGATCGCCGCGGAGGCCGGCCCCCTGCAGTCGCTCTCGAGCGCCGACCTGCGCTTAGACGTAGAACCGGTGACGATCGACCCGCGGCCGAAGCCTGCGAAAGCGTGGGTGCGCTTCGGCGCCACGCCGGCGCTCGTCGACGCGGAGGTCTGCCGGTCGACAGCGGATGCCTGCGCGATCAGGTTCCGCGTGGGCGAGACGGAGATGAAGGCATGGGTATGGGCCTCGGCTGTCACCCCGGCCTCTCCTGCAAGGCGCTGAACGTCCCCTGTGGACGGTTTCTGCAGCGCCGCCAGCATCCTGGTTGCCTGGCATCGTGGATGACGACGAATGGCCGGGCTTCTCCCCTACCTGTGAGCGCTGCCTGGTGCAGCTGCAACCGTCGTGGAACCCGCCGACTTCCCCGGTCTGGCGGTGCCCGAATTGCGGCCTGGTGCGCATGTTCTAGCCGATCTGGCGGACGGCGAGCAAAGCAAGCCCGAAAACGTCGGACGACGGTAGGTCGCTATTCACTCGCAAGGAGCGTGCAGCTCCGAGGTACTATCCGCTCCTTCAGTCAACGAGCCATCTGATCGTGTCCCGGTTCAATACCGGGTCTGAACACGGGCTTTGCGGGGGAAATGACGTAGCTCAACGTTACAATCCCCGCCGCGATCAATCCAACACGCCAATTCCAGAACGCCAAGCCGAATGCCGCCCAATAGGCAGCGGCGGTAAGACCATACTTGATGGTAAGGCGGCGAAGATAAGCCTCGGTTAGCCTTCGATCGGGAAAACCTCTGGCGGTGGCGTACACCCACCGAAGAAACCACCAGGTCGCCGGTGCCGCTGCTATGCCCAGGTACCAAAGGGCGGCGGTCGTGCTGTCCGCATCTCCACCGAAATGTTCGACCAACTGGCGCGCGGGAAATGGAGTGATACTGACCGCAGCCAAAAAGCCGATGGTCAGCAGGTTGTAGCCGTGGTCGGTCTTCTCCAGCAGCTTGCCGCTGAAATGACTGTGGGACCAATAGAGGCCGATGAGGATCACGCTGAGGACGTAGGCGGCGTAGTCCGGTGCCAGCTTCAGGTAGGCCGCGGCGAGGTCGCCATCCTCAGGCCTCGGTGCGCGCAGTTCCACCACAGGGACGGTGATCGCGATCGCAAACACCGCGTCGCTGAACACCTCGAGCCGATCCGTCTCATGTTCGGTTCCCTTGAGAGAGAAGACCGCCATTCGAGCTAGAGCATCTCGAGCGGGCGACGGTCGCGTGGCCGAGGAAATGCCGCGTCGAGTGTCGCAAGATCGGCGTCGGAAAGGACGATATCTGCGGCTGCCCGGTTCTCCCGCACATGTGCGATCGAACTCGCCTTCGGAATCGCAATGAGGCCATCGTGCCGCAACGTCCAGGAAAGTGCGACCTGCGCAGGGGTAGCACCAACCTTAGCTGCGATCTTCACAAGGGAGGGATGGCTCGAGAGTCGTCCCTGCTCGACGGGACTATAGGCCATGACAGGCATTTCATGAGCGACGAGCCACGGCAACAATTCCAACTCAGGGCCTCGACGGACGAGATTGTAGAGAACCTGATCGGTCACGCAGCCATCCCCGCCGGCAGCAACAAGCTCGTCCATGTCGTCAGTATCGAGGTTGCTGACACCCCAATACCGAATCTTCCCGGCCGATTTCAGCGCCTCCATCGCTTCTATCGTCTCAACGAGCGGCACCGATCCCCGCCAGTGGAGCAGGTAGAGGTCGAGCCGGTCGGTGCCGAGACGTCTCAAGCTCGCCTCGCATGCGCGTGAAAGGCGTGCGCGCGAGGCGTTCTGCGGATACGCCTTGCTGACGAGGAACAACCGGCCGCACCGGTCGCCTAGCGCTTCGCAGATCAGCGCTTCCGCCGCGCCGTCGCCGTACATCTCGGCAGTATCAACGAGTGTCATGCCCAGCTCGACACCGGCGATCAACGCGGCGATCGGCAAGGAGAGACGGCGCAAGGACCGAGCGCGCAACCGTCGGAACCTGGACCCAGGAACGACGATCCTCCTTGAGCAGGGCAGCCCTTGGAGCGACGCTCCGACTGCGAAGATCGAGCAACTCGTCATCGCCATCGCGCCGACGGTAATGGGAGCAGGACGCCTCGCTGCCTACCTCCGCAGCGCGCCCCCGCTCGCTTCGTCAAGGGATCAGGCCATGCCACGCGCGGCACAGCGGCTCCTCCGGAAAGCTCGCACCGCAGACCTGAAAGTCGCCCTGCCCGCCTGTGGACAGTGCGGCGAAGAGCGCTTCCTGGAACAGACAAGTCCGACCGGAGAACGGCTCGGCGGGCGCTGCACGAAACGCCGCTACGCTGCGCCCTGCTCTATATGCGACAGGCTTCTACCAATCACGCGCCGCATTGGTGAGTCACAATTCTGCGCCAACTGCTGGCGGCGCGACCCGAGGTCGCGAAGGGAATGCGCGGAGTGTGGGCGGCTACGCACGACCCACTCCATCGTCGGCGACAAGCCGTACTGCAACGACTGCGTGCCGAAACCGCGGATCGTATGTTTCATCTGTCACGAGGTCCGGCGGCTTTACTCCGCACGCATCGGTACTGGAGTCTGTGAGAGCTGCTACATCTCGACCGCCGGGTTTATGAAGCCGTGCCCTGAGTGCGGTGACAAACGTGTGATCGCCCACGACAAGGACGACAGACTGGTGTGTGCAGACTGTGCCGGGAACGCACCACTTTTCACCTGCAATGAATGCGGAGGCGAACGGGGGGCACGGCGGACGCTGTGCTCGGGCTGCGATCTGGTGAAACAAGTCGAGGAGCTATTCTCCGAAGCGTCGGATAGCGACGCGCGTGCTGCCCTCGAACCTCTACGCCACTATCTCCTTTCCTACAAGCACGACGCGGACCGGCTTCTGCGCTGGATGAGCCGCAGCACTAGCATCGCGATCCTGCGGCGGATTCTCGATGGCGAGATCCCCATCAGTCAACGCGCGTTGGAGATGCCCGAGCATCCGCATGCAGCATTGCGCGTTCGGGCTCTGCTTGAAGTCACGGGATGTCTGACAGAAGAACGCGACCCCTGGGCGTCATATGAACAATGGGCGGATCAACTCATCGCGATTTGCCCAAAGGCGAACCGAGAGCAATTTACGATCTTCACCCGTTGGATCGTTCCTGCCACCGCGCGCGTGCAGATTCGACGACGAGGCATCACCGATAGCACCCTCAGCCGGGCCAGAGAGATGAGCCGCGCGGCGCTCGAATTCCTCCAGATGCTCGAAGCGCGGAACCTGTCGTTGCAATCCGCCCCGCAGTCGATCTTCGACGAGTTCGCTGCCTCGCGCCGCAGCAGAGCAATCGCGATCCGTCCTTTCATCCGATGGGCGAAACAGACCGGCGCGATGCGCCGAATCTCCGCCCCGGTACGACCCAAGTCCGCCCCGTCGCTCGCCTACAGCGAGGCCACCCATCATTCTTGGGTGTCTCGCTTCCTCGAAGACGATCAGCTGAACGAGGGAACGAGGCTCGTCGGATTGATGGTCGGTCTCTACGCAGCGCCGATCACACGGCTCGTCAAACTCCAAGACAAGAACATCGTCTATCGAGGCGAAACGGCGACGCTTTCCCTCGGGAACGCTCCGCTCCACCTAGCGCCACGCGTCACCGAACTGCTCGGCATGCAACTGGCGCAGCGCGCTATATCCCCGGAAGGATGGTTATTCCCATCACCCGCCCTTCCTGGCCGACACATCGACCCCTCGACGCTTACCAAACGCCTGAGAGACCTCGGCTGCGAGACCATCCTGCTGCGCGGCGCTGCGATGATCAACCTGACCGCTACCGTCCCGCTCGGACCCTTGGCGGATCTCACAGGGCGATCACTATCGGCGACAGGCAGATGGATCAAGTCATCGGGTAGCACCTATCTGGTGTACCCGGCGATCCGGGATCCCTCCCGTCCTGGTGTGTCCAGCCAGTAGAACACTGCCGGGAACTCGCGGCCTTCGTGTCCTCAGATGCTGTTGAGTAGGCTGAGATCGAGTCCGTGCCACTCGCGCACACGCGAGAACGGACTCGTTCTTGTCCTGCCAGAAGGAGCCCGCCCATGTCGCGCTTGTCGGACCTGCTGCGCACCGTCAATCAACTCGATCCGCAGCTCGCTAAGGACCTCGACAGCGAGATCCAGCCACTCCAGAAGCGTCTACCGTTCGGGCTCAACTTCGAGCGTCATGCGCCGGAGGCGGTGGAGCTTCCCGCGCACAAGATTCGCAAGATGAGCAAGGTTCGAGTGCTCCCTCCGAGAGGGGTGACGGGGCACGGCGACCAGCGCATCTGGACTGTCGATGGAATCAACGGAGAGACCGCCGACATCTCGACGCCGAACGGCGCGAAGATCGAGGCCGCCTCGGTGGCATTGGATGACCTGGTTCTCGTGGCCGAATTCCGTGACCGCATCTACCCCGGCCTGCGCCCCGACGGGACCATCGAGCGCGGCGGCAATAAGCCGTTCCATACGGTCATCAATGGCGAGAACTTCCACGTCCTGGAGCAGCTCACGTTCACGCACGAGAAGTCCGTGGATGCGATCTACATCGACCCGCCCTACAACACAGGATCGCGCGACTGGAAGTACAACAACGATTACGTCGAGGGCGACGACCTGTACCGGCATTCGAAGTGGCTGGCGTTCATGGAGCGGAGGCTGAAGCTCGCCAAGCGGCTCCTGAAGCCCGCGAGCTCCGTGTTGATAGTCACGATCGACGAGAAGGAGTACTTGCGCCTTGGCCTGCTACTGGAGCAGACGTTTCCCGAAGCGCGTATCCAGATGGTGACGAGCGTCATCAGTAGTCAAGGCTCAGTGCGTGACGGAATGTTCAGTCGGTCTGACGAATACATCTTCTTCGTGTTCATGGGGCAGATGGCAGCCGCCCGCACGACTGACGACATGCTGAACGAAGGCCAATCCGAGAGCAAGTCTCAGGTGTGGTTTCAATACGTTCGGACTGGCAAGGGGAACTTGAGGGCAGACTCGCCCAACTTGTTCTTCCCGATTTTTGTAGAGGAAGCAACCGGACGCATTGTTCGGGTAGGGGCGCCGATTCCGCTTGGGACGAGTGTCGAGACGGTGCCAGTCCCAGCGGGTGAGGTCGCGGTATGGCCGAAGACCGCCACGGGCGCGGAAGCTCGCTGGCGCACAGGGGTCGAGGTCGCGCGACGGCGGGTCGAGAAAGGGCTGATCAGAGCCACCAAGTCCCAGCGACGGGGACGAGGCTACTCGATCATGACGGTGAACCAGGGCACCGAGGATCAGATCGAAAAGGGCGAACTCAGTGTGACCGGCCGCAACCCTTTGACTGGCGCAGCCATCATAGACACGTCGATGGTGTCTCGTGATCGTGCAGCAAAGACAACTTGGAACAGGGTCTCTCATAATGCGGGATGGCATGGCTCGAAGCTCGTTGCGGGCCTTCTGCCGGGTCGTTCATTCCCATACCCGAAGAGCCTCTACGCAGTGGAGGATGCCCTGAGGTTCTTTCTATCCGACAAACCAAACGCGGTCATTCTCGACTTCTTCGCTGGTTCCGGGACGACAGCTCACGCTGTCATGCGCTTGAACAAGCAGGACGGCGGCCGCCGTCAGTGCATCTCGGTGACGAACAACGAAGTCTCGGCCGACGAACAGGCCGCTCTGCGCAGGAAGGGCGTGCGGCCTGGCGATCCCGAGTGGGAGAAGCTGGGCATCTGCGACTACATCACGAAGCCGCGCATCCGCGCCGCGATCACGGGCGAGACGCCCGACGGCGCCCCGATCAAGGGCGACTACAAGTTCGTCGACGAGTTCCCGATGGCTGAGGGGTTCGAGGAGAACGCCGCCTTCTTCACTCTGACGTACGAGTCGAAGTGGCTCGTCGGCGTGGACCGCGCGTTCGCGGCGATTGCTCCGATGCTGTGGCTACGCGCCGGTGCGGTCGGCTCTCGCATCGACTGGATCGAAGGCGGATGGGCGATCGCTGACAGCTACGGCATCCTTCGCGACCTTGACCAGGCCGCCGAGTTTGTCGAGGCACTGCGCGGGAAAGGCGGCATTCGGATCGTGTACGTCGTCACGGACGACGAGGGGCGGTACCAGCAGGTCGCCGACGAGATCCGCGGCGTCGAAACCGTCCGCCTATATGAAGACTACCTCCGCAACTGCGAGATGACGGGGGACTTCTGATGCGCTTCACGCTGAAGGACTACCAAGCAGACGCGGTCGGTGACACGCTGCGCGAACTGACCTCTGCGCGGGACTTCTACCGCAGCGCGAGCAGGCGAGTCTCGTCGGTGGCGCTGACGGCTACGACGGGCGCCGGTAAGACGGTCATGGCTGCGGCCGTGATCGAGTCGCTGTTCTGGGGCAGCGACGACTTCAGCATCGCGCCGGACCCCGGCGCCGTCGTGCTGTGGTTCAGCGACGACCCGGCGCTGAACCAGCAGACCAAGCATCGGCTGGAACAAGCGTCGGACCGCCTGCGCAACCGTCTCGTCACGGTCGAGCACCCGTTCAGATACCAGAAACTCCAGTCGGGCAACGTCTACTTTCTGAACACCTCGAAGCTGTCGAAGAACAGCCTGCTCGTGCGGGGCCGCGACGACTCCAACACCCTGCCTGGCTTCGACTCGCATGCAGACACAGTGCCGTTCACGTTCTGGGACACCCTGCGGAACACGATCGAGGACAACGACCTCACGCTCTACATGGTGCTTGACGAAGCACATCGGGGCATGGGCAAACGCCCGTCGGAGACGCCGACCATCGTGAAGCGCCTCATCAACGGCCACAATGACGTGCCGCCGGTGCCGATCGTCTGGGGCATCTCGGCGACTGTGCAGCGGTTCGAGGCTGCAATGAGCGAAGCCGAGGTGCAATCGAATCGTGTGCACCTCGCGACGGTGCAGGTGGACCCTGTGCGTATCCAGGAGTCGGGTCTACTGAAGGACGACATCGTGCTCGACTTTCCCGCGGAGACGGGTGATTTCAATACAGTGCTGCTGCGCCGGGGCGTCCGGAAGGTGAAAGGAATTTCTGCGGCCTGGACGGCGTACGCGAACGATCAGAACGAGGAGCCCGTCAGGCCCCTCATGGTGCTTCAGGTGCCGAACAAGCCGTCGCCGACGGAGGTCGCCTCGGCTATCGACGTGATCCGTGACGAGTGGCCTGAACTGGAGGCGGACGCGATCGCCCACGTCTTTGGCGAGCACACTGCGCAGACGTTCGGCTCGCACAGCGTGCCTTACATCTCCCCGGAGCGCGTGCAGGACGCCTCCTACGTCCGTGTGCTGCTTGCCAAGGACGCCATCAGCACGGGCTGGGACTGCCCGCGCGCTGAGGTCATGGTCTCGTTCCGCCCAGCGAGGGACGAGACGCACATCACGCAGCTTCTCGGCCGGATGATCCGTACACCGCTCGCCAGGCGTATCGAGGGCGACGACCTGCTCAACAGCGTCGAGTGCATCCTGCCGAAATTCAACAAGGCGACGGCCAGCCTCGTGCTGGAGCGGATCATGGGCAACGACCTGACCACGGGCGGCGGGACGGGACAGCGTGTCCTCGTCGACCCACAGGTCATGACGCCGAACCAGGCCGTCCCGGACGAGGTCTGGGAATTGTTCCAAGCCTTGCCTGCCGAGACACTGCCTCGCAAGCATGCGAACCCGATCAAGCGACTCACTTCGCTGGCACACGCGCTCGCGGCTGACCGGCTGCTAGCTGACGCGGGGAAGCTCGCCCACGAGCGCCTCCACGGTGTTCTGAACGGACTCTCGGCTCAGTATGCAAACGACCTGACGAAGGCGCTCAAAGACGTTCAGACGGTTGCTGGCGGCACCGTTCGCGGACAAGCACGCCACGGGCTCCGCCAGGACGAGTCGTGGACGGAGTACGCGGACGACCGCGCCATCCAGGACGCATATCGCACAGGCGCGCGGTCGATCACGCCAGACATCGCCCGTACCTACGTCGAACATCTCGCCGCGGACGCTGAGGACGAGGACGCCTACCGCGACGCGAACGTCCGAGTCGCAGCCCTCGCTATGCTGCCGCAGACCCGTCCCGCGCTCGATACCGAGGCCGACCGCATCGCACACGAGTGGCTCGGCAAGTACCGTGTCGCGATCAAAGACCTCTCCGAGTCAAGGCAGAGCCTCTACGCAGAGATCACCGCCATGAGCACGGACCCTCAGCTCATCTCAATGGCGTTGCCGAAGAACCGCCAGGAGGAGACGAAACGCGTCACCGGCGACTCCGAACAGCTCCTTGAACGACGGGCACTGCACTTGTTGGCCGACGACGAGGGCATGTTCCCGGTCGGGAAGCTGAACCCCGACGAGATCGAGGTGCTGGACGCCGAGATGTCGAGGGGCGGGGCTCTGGCCTGGTATCGGAACCCAACAGGCGGCCGCGATTCGATGAGCATCGCCTACCAGGACCGTCACGGCGAATGGCGCACACTGCGCCCCGACTTCCTCTTCTTCGCCAACGGCGAAGACGGAGTGCGAGCGAGCATCGTGGATCCCCACGGCCACTGGCTCCCGGACGCGGCGTGGAAGCTACACGGCATGGCGAGGTTCGCCGAGGCCTACGGGGACCAGTTCCACAGGATTGAGGCAATCAGCCGGATAGACGGGAAGCTCAGAGTGCTCGACTTGAAGCTCGCCGACGTGCGCGCGAAGGTGCTGAACGAATCCGACGCGCGGTTCGCCTACGACCGCGCCGCCGTGGACTATTGAGCGCAGGATCGTCTGCCACTCGTAGTCGTTACTCACCGGCTGAGATCGCGAATCAATGTCGTTGGTAACCGAGAATCTCAACCACAGGGACGGGGCGTGAGCGATGACAGATCCTGAGGCAACGCAGATGCCGATCTACAGTCAGGCGGAGGCATTCGCGAAGCGGCCTGGAATGTACATTGGACGGCCAATCCGAATCGACCGAGTGATGATCTTTCTGCACGGCTACGAGGTCGCGATCTTCCACGTCCGCTTGGCGCGCTTCCCCGAGATCGCCAAGGTGCACCAGTCGGGCGGTCCACTGTCACAGTTCCGCGCTCAGATGCGGGATGAAGGACGGTTGCGATGGGACAGCGTGGAGCTCACTGCGGTGGCCGAAGCAATCGGCTGGACAGGTGAAGAACCGCCCGTGCTAGATGATCTGACCGAAGAACAGCACCACGCCGCGATCTGGCGTCTTGTACCCCTGCTGGAGCGAATGTTTACATTGCCTGCTGCCGTCGTTGAATCTTGATGCGATGAGCGAACCAAAAATTGAGAACGATCTCGCCCTAATCGAGAAGGCCCAGCAGCTCGCCGGACACTTCCCTGACGCCGACGCACTCGACCGCGCCCGCCGCATCCTCAACGGCAGCACCACCCCGGCCGAGGCATACGCCGAGCTGGACGAGAAGTACGGGTCGAACGTCGAGGACGGGCGAAAGAAGTACGTCCGATGACACGCCCTGCTCAGCGTCAGCGCCCTAACGCCTCCCGAGGTCGCGCGAGCACATTCTGACTGGCCCGAGCTGTTCGAGGGACTCAGCGCTGAGCAAGTAAACGCCGTGCGCACAGTGCTAAGCATCCGGCTGCGCAGCGGGCAGAACCTGGACTACGGCACAGTGCGAGAGCTTGCGGTCCACGCACAGACCTGCCCGTTAGTTCACGCGTAGCACGCCTGCCTCACCCCTTCGAAGGTGCGTCAGCCTCTTCCGGTGGAACGGAGAACTATGGGGTAACAGTTCTCGCCTGGGTATGTCACTTCCACCAGTAGACCACAATCCCCTGCTCGTTCGTCTCTTCATCCCCTTCCCTGATCAACCGTTTTTCTTCGCCTTCCGGCAGACAGAGATAAAACGGAGGCGGAGCGCGCAGCGCGCGCAATGTCGAGCGATATAAGCCCGTAGGGCGCGTTCGAGATTGTAGGAACGGAGTCGCGGGAGCCGACGTATTCTCGACAGCCGGAAAGGTCAAAGAAACAGAGCTTCTGCTGCGCCGTGTCAGCGGCTCCTTCGCGCGTTCGCGCGCTCGTCGTTTGGTTTTCCACGGGATCACCGGATGGGGAGTTCCGTGCCGTCGATCGGGGGGCGGTTGCAGGCGCCCGCGCCGCCGCACAACTCCATGCCGTAGAGGGCGTAGAACGCCTCCGGGTTGACGAAGCTCGCGTAGACGCCCGGGGCCCCTTCCGGCCTGCGAGAGAACCAGCGTGTCGAGCTGGGCGTTGGTGTTGTGCCTCCCGTCCGTCACCGGTCGCGCCGCGACCCGCGTGTCAGCCGTTCTTCGCGGCCAGTCGGTCCGTCTCGCTGTCGTTCCGCCACCCGGCGGTCGCGCCGCCGTCGACGCTGTAGTTCTGTCCGGTCACCCAAGAGGACTCGTCGGAGGCCAGGTAGAGCGCCATGTACGCGATGTCCTCGCCCGTGCCGGGGCGTTGAATGAGCGCGTTGCCGACCTGCCAGGCCTTGCCCTCCGCGTCCACCGCCTTGTCCGTCGCCGGGGTGCTGACGATCGGCGCTTCCGACCCGCCGTAGTGCAGTGTGCCCATGGTGGACGACATCCATTCTCGGAATGACAACTCGGTCACATCGGCGAGAGGCTCGCTATGCCTACGGTTGCCCTTCCAGGTTAGTGGGCGGGTACCAGACCCGCTGCCCGTCCACCGACGCGAACGACGTGAGTGTGTGGGGTTTGGTGGAGGTGGCGCTCATGATGTCCTTCACAGAAATGTGGCGAACGAGCAGCGCATCCGCGATGAGAGACCGGTGGCAGCGCCACGGGACCGCTTCCGCGCACATGATCGCCACAATCTTCTCTTTTGCTCGATCGATCAGACGGTCTATTCCACGCGCGAAGGGCTCGGTTTGCATGTAGTCGGCGTAGCTTCGGAAGCTTTTGTTGCGCCAGGCGCCGTTGATGCTCTCCACATTCACTGGGGTGTGGCGGAGACCGCCGAGTTCTTCCATCCGCGCATAGTGCAGGCCTGCGTGCGTCAGGCTTTCCTCAAGCGCCTGCGCGCCGAATTGCGGGTTATGTCGGGAGCCGGGAACCGTCCGCACATCGATGAGTTGTTGCACGCCGTTGTTTTCGAGCAGCGCTATGAACTCCTCGATCGGGTGTGTGGAGTGACCGATGGTGAACACTGTCGAGGGTTGCATCCTGCTCCTGAACGGTTGCGAGCGGTCGGTGGAGCCTGACCCGGTTTCCCGGACGGTTTCTCTGTGTTGATCATGCCGCGGTTGCGGCGGGGTTGTGAAGTCGTTCGAACTCCACGGGGCTGAGGTTGCCGAGCGCGGTGTGCGGGCGGGTGGGGTTGTAGAAGCCCTCGATCCACTCGAATATCGCCGACGACAGCTCGGTCCGGGATGTCCAGGTTGAGCGGTCGAGGAGCTCGCGTTGCATCGTGGACCAGAAGGACTCGATGAGCGCGTTATCGACCGATGAGGCGACTCGCCCCATCGAGCCGAGCAGTCCGGCTTGCCTGAGTCGGTGGCCGAAGAGCCACGACGTGTGTTGCGCTCCTCGGTCGGCGTGGACCACGGTGCCAGGCTCGGGTCGGCGGCGCCAGCGAGCCATTTCGAGCGCGTCAACGACGATCTCCGCGGTGATTCTGTCTGAGATCGACCAGCCGACGACGCGGCGGGAGAACGCGTCGATCACTGCGGCGCAGTAAACCCACCCGTCTTTCGCGCGATGCTGCGTGATGTCACAGAACCAGAGCCGGTTCGGCTCGTGCGCGCGGAACTGTCGCTTCACGAGGTCCTCGTGCGTCGCCGTGTCCGGCTTCCAGCCTCGTCGTTTGCGTCGATGAGACACCCCGGTCAGGCCATCCAGGCGCATCACCCGGGCGACGCGCTTCTTGCCCACGTGGACACCGAGCCCGAGCCGCAGCTCGGCCAGCACCCGCGGGGCACCATAGGTGCCGCGCGAATCGCGGTGAACCCGCCGGATCGTCGCCGGGGGCGCCCTATCAGCGATCGTCCGCGGCGATGGCGGACGCGACGCCCACTCGTAGTATCCCGAGGTCGACACCCTGAGGAACCGGCAGGCCACCGCGACGGGAACCCCATCCGCGGCAAGCTCCTGGACCAACCGGAACCCTATTTTGGGAGTACGTTCTCCCGAGCGAGATAGGCGCTGGCGCGCTTGAGGATCTCATTCTCCATCTCCAGCACGCGGTTGCGGCGACGCAGCTCGACCAGCTCCATATGCTCGTCGGTCGTGATCCCGGCCTTGCGGCCGGAGTCGATCGCGTCGCGGTTTATCCAGTTCCGAAGGCACGACTCGCTGATCCCCAGATCACGAGCGGTCTGACCGACAGGGTTTCCCTGGGCGACCAGATCCAGGGCTCGACGCCGGAACTCCGGCGAGTGGGCAGCAGGCATCTCACGGGCTCCTTCCGAGACGATCATCGCCTCAACTCAGGTGTCCGGGAAACCGTGTCAGGCTCCCCCCACGCTCGGCGTTTGCGCAGGTCAGCGGCTCGTTCGCCCAGTGGGCACATCAAGCGATAGACGCAAAGCCGACGTGATGAGGTCGTCGGTTCGATTCCCACAGGGGGCTCCGGCGAACAGCCCCTGACCTGCGGAAACGCAGGGCAGGGGCTGTTCGGGTCTGGTGGTCGCGCGATGCGCTGGCCTCACGGCTCTGCCCGACACCGACGTCGCTCTCCTCTGCGACGGACCCCTCGCGGCCGGCATCCTGTCCGTGTGTCGATAGGCCTCGCACCGCTCGGCAACGCAGCGTGACGTTGCGTCGCGACCTGGCTACGGCTCGGAGGGGCGCGGTTGTCTCGTGCGTTGGCGGACTACGGGAGCTTGGACGCGAGGAGGTCGGCCGCCATGATCTCGGGTGCTGCGCCGAGGAGGTGCTGGTTGGCCGTCAGGTCCGAGCCGTGACCGGCTACGTCGACGACGCACGCATCCAGCCTCGTGCCGGCCGGGGGCCGGGTTCGGTGCGGGTCGGTCTCAGAAGGCGCTGGCGGCGGCTTCGGCGACGGCCTGGTCTTGGACGCCGGTTCCTCCGCTGACGCCGACGGCGCCGACGACCTGGCCGTCGCGCTCGAGCGGGATGCCACCGGCGAAGATCATCACCCGACCGTTGTTGGAGGCGTTGATGCCGTAGAACTGCTCACCGGGTTGGGCGAGGTCGCCGAGGTCTTTGGTGGCTGTGTCGAACGCTCGGGCCGTGAAAGCTTTGTTGATCGAGATGTCGATGCTGCCCAGCCACGCTCCGTCCATCCGTACGTGAGCGACGAGATTGCCGCCGGCATCGACGACGGCGATGTTACTGGGCTGACCCTGCGTGCTGGATTCAGCTTCTGCTGCCGCGATGACACGTTTGGCGTCGTCCAACGACAATGTAGGAATAGATGGCATCAATTGCTCCTTCGAATGTGGCGTGCGCTTTGTGGCTCGAGCCGCTCCATAGCCGCCCGTTGGTTTGCCTGTTGAGTTTGTGACCGGCAGCGCTCGTGTTGTGTTCGCGTTGCGGACGTGCGTTGGCGGACTACGGGAGCTTGGACGCGAGGACGTCGGCCGCCAGGATCTCGGGTGCTGCGCCGAGGAGGTGCTGGTTGGCCATCAGGGCTGCGACGATGGCGCCGTCGGCGTGGGCGTCGCGAGCGGCCTCGTCGGGGAATGCATCGAAGATCCAGAAGGTGTCGGCGTGGGTCCTGACCGCGAACCAGACAATCGTTCCTACTTCTTCGTTGGCGAGTGCGACAGCGCCGGCGAGCAGATCGGCGACCGCGTCGTGCTGTCCATCGGCCGCGACGATCTTGGCGACGAAGGCATACGGAAGTGATGCGGGTGTGGACATGAGGGACTCTCCTTGAAATCGGGGTTCTTCGTGGGACGAGTTCAGCGTATGACGAGCGAGGGCCGGTGGGGAGTGGCGTATACGGCAGTATTGCTATTGTTTACGTCATGCGTATTGGACTGATCGCGATCGACGGCTGCTTCGGTTCGGCTATCGCGTCGATCATCGACATCGTGCGGGTGGCCGAGGGTGCCCGCGGCGATGTCGACCCGCGGATCGACCCGATCGAACTCGCCATCCTCGGACCGAAACGGCGAGTGACCACGACGGCATCGATGACCCTGTCGGTGGACCACCCGCTGTCGGAGTCCGGAGAGTTCGACGTGGTCGTTGTCCCTGCGCTTGGAACCCTTACGGCCGCCGCTACCAACGACGCCCTCCAGAGCCGAGATGCTCGTTCGGTCATCGCCTCGCTCGGGCGCCTCGACGAGGCGACCACCCGGATCGCCGCGGCGTGCACCGGCGTGTTCGCCGTCGCCGAGACCGGACGGATGCATCATCGGCGGGCGACGACCAGCTGGTTCCTGGGGCCGGAGTTCCTGAAGCGCTATCCGACCGTCGCCCTCGATCTCGACACCATGGTCGTGACCGACGGGAACCTCGTCACCGCCGGCGCCGCGTTCGCCCACATCGACCTCGCGCTCTCACTCGTGCGATCGATCAGCCCCGACCTGGCCCAACATGTCGCCAAGCTCCTCATCATCGACGAGCGCCCGTCGCAGGCGGCCTTCGTCGCTTACGAACATCTCCGGCACGAGGACTCGATCGTCGTCGAGTTCGAACGCTTCGTGCGCGCCCGCCTGGACGAACCGTTCAACGTCGCCTTCGTCGCGCAGTCACTTGGCACCAGCCGGCGCACCCTCGAAAGACGAGTCCGTGCGGCGCTCAACCTGACTCCGCTCGGCTTCGTCCAACGGCTTCGCATCGAACGAGCTCGGCACCTCTCAGCAACCACGGACCTCACCTCCGCCGAGATCGCGCTACGAGTCGGCTACGCGAACGCCGAGACTCTGCGCTCCCTCCTGCGTAGGGAGCGACACCGTTCCTGACCTATCGCCATGCCTGTAGCCGGTGTGCCAGTGCTCGACTGGAATCACCTCTCAGCACGTCGCGTCGACGCTCCTGCGTCGCCCCCTGAACGACCCACTCGACACGCCCGCAGCACAGGCCATGTGACGTGTCCCGGCTTCCCGGACGGTCGGAGTTGGGTGGCTGCGATGTCGCTGCGTTCTCGTCGAGAGCATCAGCAGACCCGATCAGAGTCGATTGGGATAGGACGCGAAGGCGGTCAGGTCAGGGCGGCCGAAGCCGGCCGGCGGGGTAGCGTCGGACACGTCGAGGTCTTTCGGATGGATGGCGTAGGAACCTCCATCGTCGGGAGACCTCGACGTCTATCCCGGGACCGCCACGCCAACGCCAACTACACCCTCATCTGGGAAGAGCCCGTTTACGGCACCTTCACCGGGCATTTTTGCGGGACAGTCTTACGGGAATCGAAGGCTTAGGTAGTTGCTGGGTTCTGGTCGTTCACCCGGATGGTCCGCACCTGTACCGGTGGACGACCGGCTATCGGGACAGCGGAAGCGGTGTGCGCGGGGCAGACCCGTCAGGAGCGGTCGAGTTCCTTCGCGAAGAACACGCTCGCGGCCTTGAAGACTTCGTTCGCCTTGCGCAGCTCAGCGTTCTCACCCCGCAGGCGCTTGTTTTCCTCGGCAACATCGGTGGGCACACCGGGACGCTGCCCGCCGTCGACTTCGCGACGGCGATGCCACACCCGCAACGTCTCCGCGCTCATACCAAGAAGCCCAGCGACATGGCGCACCGCGGTTATGAGATTCGGATGCGAGGGCTTCGCCTCGTCCAGCATCCGCAACGCCTTCTCCCGCATCTCGGGCGACTACTTCTGATTCATCAATTCCATCCTTGCTTGAAGAACGGAACGGAACGAAACCCAGAGCGATTCACCTTACCCGGCCAACGACGCACCCTCGACGTCTACACCCCCATCTGCAAAGAGCCGGTTATGCCCCTGACGTCAGCGTCGCGGCCTCGGCGAGGGCGGCGGCGAGATACGGTGCTGAAGCGCTGTTTCTCGACGCGGCGACCTCTGCTGGCGTTCCGGACGCGACCACTGTGCCGCCGTCGTCACCGGCTCCCGGCCCGAGATCGATGACGTAGTCGGCTGCGCCGACCACCCGCATGTCGAGTTCCACCATCACGACCGTGTTGCCCGCATCGACGAGAGTCTGAAGGTGGGTAACTAGACGGTCTGCGTCGGCACAGTGCAATCCGGAGGTCGGCTCATCGAGCACATACAGAGTGTCGCCGCGCTGCGCTCGTTGCAGTTCGGTGGCCAGCTTCACACGCTGCGCCTCCCCACCGGAGAGCTCTGTGGCCGGCTGTCCCAAGCGCAGATAACCGAGCCCGACATCAACCAGCGAGGTGAGTGAGCGCATCACGTCGTACTCGCCGGCGAAGAGCTCGTGAGCCTCTTCGACGCTCATCGCGAGGATTTCCGCGATGTTGCGCCCTCGCCAGGTGATCTCCAGGGTGCTCGATTGATAGCGGGTGCCATGGCAGTCGGGACACACGGTGTAGACCGAGGGCAGGAAGAGCAGCTCGACCATCACGGAGCCTTCACCCTCACAGGTCGGGCAACGGCCGCCTGCGACATTGAAGGAGAACCGACCGGGCTTGTATCCGCGTGTCCGAGCTTCCGGCGTCTCGGCGAACCGGCGCCGCACATGATCGAAGAGTCCTGTGTAGGTCGCGACGTTGGAGCGGGGCGTGCGGCCGATGGGTTTCTGGTCGATGCTCACCACACGCCGGACCGTCGTGAGGTCGCCCTCGACCGACCCTCCGAGTTCATCGGACTCGTCAGTGAGGAGCAGGGTGTCGGCCTCTGCGTTGTCCTCCTCGATGCGACGGGTGTCTCCTTGCCTGGCGCCGATGAGGGCTGGCAGGACTTGACTGACAAGGCTGGACTTCCCCGACCCTGACACGCCAGTGACAGCCGTGAGCGTTCCGAGCGGTAGCGCCACAGATACGTCCCGCAGGTTGTTGCGGGTGACGTGCTCCAGCTGCAACCAGTCGTGGGCGGCACGGGGCTGGTGCGGTGGGAGGCCGCTGCCTCCGAAGATGTATCCGCGCGTCACCGACTCGTCGACCTCCGCGAGCCCGTCCGTGGGGCCGCTGTAGATCACGCGCCCGCCGCGTTCCCCGGCTCCGGGGCCGATGTCGACGAGCCAGTCCGCGTGCCGCATGACGTCGACGGAGTGTTCCACGACGAAGAGGCTGTTGCCGCGCTGCTTGAGGCCGTCGAGGATACCCAGCAGCGCGGTGACGTCGTGCGGATGGAGACCGGCTGACGGTTCGTCGAGGACGTAGACGACACCGAACAGTTCCGACGTGAGTTGCGTGGCGAGTCGAAGTCGTTGCAGTTCCCCCCCGGACAGTGTCGGCGTCGTACGGCTCAGCGAGAGGTAGCCGAGTCCGAGGTCGATGATGGGGCGCAGGCGGTCCAGCAGCTCGGCACCGAGGCGGGCTGCCGCGGCGCGCTTCTCGGCGGACCGATTCGGCGTGCGACGGACATCGGGTGCAGCGGAGTGCGCAGACCCGCCTGCAGCGACGCGTTGTGCGACGGCCTCGCGCCTGGTCTCGACGTCTATCGTTGCGCCGGAGGTCTCGTCCTCGAGGTCGGATTCGGCGACGACGGGCACGAGAAGTTCTGCCAATTCACGCAGTGGCAAGGCTGAGAAGTCGGCGATGTCCAGTCCTTCGAACGTGACCGTCAGCGCTTCGGGCTTGAGCTTCTTCCCCTGGCACACCGGGCACACCGCTGCGCTCATGAACTGGGCTACGCGGCGCTTCATCGACGCGCTCTTCGTGTTTGCGAAAGTGTCGAGCACGTATCGTCGCGCGCCGACGAACGTGCCTGAGTAGCTCGGTTCGATCCCCGCTTGGATCGCCCGTCGAGCCTCAGCGAGCGTGAGTCGCGAGTGAACCGGGACGAACGGAGTCTCGTCGGTGTAGAGGATCCAGTCCCGATCCTTCTTCGGCAGATCTTTCCACGGCACATCCACGTCATAGCCGAGCGCGACCAGCACATCGCGCAGCTGGTGGCCGTGCCAGGCGGTCGGCCACGATGCGATGGCGCGTTCCCGGATGGTGAGTGAAGGATCGGGGACCATCCGCTCCTCGGTCACCGCGTACACTCTGCCAATGCCGTGGCACTCGGGGCACGCGCCCTGCACGGTGTTCGCGGAGAAGTCCTCGGCGTAGAGCATCGGCTGACCATCTGGGTATGCACCTGCTCGCGAATAGAGCATCCGAACCACACTCGACAGCGTGGTGATGCTGCCTACAGAGGAGCGCGCGCTGCGCCCTCCGCGCTGCTGCTGCAAGGCGACTGCGGGCGGCATCCCAGTGATGGAGTCGACGTCGGGGACACCCGCCTGGTCGATCAGTCGCCGCGCGTACGGGGCAACTGACTCTAAGTAGCGCCGCTGCGACTCCGCGTACAACGTGCCGAAAGCCAAGGAGGACTTCCCGGATCCGGACACGCCCGTGAACACGACCATCGCGTCACGCGGAACCGTGAGATCGACGTCCTTGAGGTTGTGTTCCCGGGCACCACGCACCCGGACATCGGGCTGGACGTGGGGGGACGCTGAGGAAAGGTGATCCATTTCGGAACTGTACCAAGCGGCTCTCGTGGTAAGCAGGTTCATCGACCGTGGGAGGCAAGATGATGCGGCTGTCTACCGGCTCTTCAAGGTTCGTGGTGAAGGGCGCTTCGTCGGCATCGTCTTTACCAACACGTTCGAGGATTCCCTCCCCTCTACGGGAGCAGATGGGGCAACAGCGATACTCGCGCTGCTTCTTGGTCTCGGCATCCTTGGCGGGGGCGCCTGGCTGGTGACGACAAGTAGGAGGAGACGTCTCACGCGATGAAGAACCTCCCCACCGTCGCCGCCGGACGGAGATCACCGCGGTAGGTCCCTGTCGTCGATCTCACGCCAACCGCATCCGGCTCACTAGGTGGGCGTCTGTCCTGAATGCTCCTTGTAGAACCTCCGGGTTATCACTCAGTTACCGCAGCCCTACACCGAAAATCGACGACGATGGCGATCCTTGCTGGCGTCAAGAGCCACAAAACACATCGCGGATGTTCGACGTGCGGCGGACTCCTCCGCTCCTTGACTTTGTCGATGGCCACGGCACTGAGAATCAGTGCAGGCACGCCAAGCACGCTCCGCATGCTGCCCTGGAGCAGCACCACGTTCAGCTTGGGCGCGAGCTCCAGCAGCCGCAGGATTGTCTGGACACCGGCGTCCAGTTGGGCGATGTTCGGTGCCCGGTTGATGTACCAGGAACTCGGCACACTTGTGCATGCACGAGGAACCCGGGAAGTTCGTCGTCAGTCTTATGAATCTGGCGCTGCCGCACGCCGCACGCCGCACGGGCATGGTCATGGAGTTCACAGACGTACACGCTCCGAGCGTCACCCGCACACCACGAATCAACCTTTAGCAACACGCTCTAGTGGCGGTGGCTAATGGGCCCGAGATGGTCGACACGCCGGAGACGAGGCCGCGTAGAGCTGGGCGACAAGCAGCCGACTACCGGGTCAGAAGGCGACTTCGCCCGCCGGGGTAGCGCCGGCACCCTTTCCGCTCTCCTCCAGGTACCGTGCGTAATCCTCTTCGGGGTCGTACCGGTTCGGGTGGCCGTCGCCCCACAGTTCGTACTTCGTCTCGATCCTGCCGGGCGGGAATGAAGGCCAGCTCCAGTCTTCGCCGCGTGCGTGTGCCCACACCGCAGTTTCCAAGGCGGCGCGCGCGAAGTCGATGGCGGCGAGGACCGAGTCTACGAAGGCACTCCAGCGGTCTCGGTTCGAAGTGGGCCAGCCCCCGGATTCTTCGTCCCAGGAGCGATCTCGGTCTGTGTAGGAGATGCGCTGCGTCGAGAAGGTGGCGAGCTGCGACGCCCAGTCGGCCGGCAATCCCCGGGGAATGCGGAAGTGGATGGTTGCGTACTCGTCCGTCTCGTTGGTAAGTACGCGAACGCCGTAGCCGTCCCAGGTACCGATGACATAGCGAGTGCATGCGAGATGCGAGTAAAGAGGCGACGGGTCGATGTCTCGCACGTACTCGTCAGTGGTGGGGCGGGGGAAGTCCGGCAGTTCGATGTCTGACTGCGGCGTAGTCGAGGCGTGGATGTTAGTCATAAGCAGCTTTCTCTGAGTGGTTTGGACGCCTCCCTATGCGCGACAACATCGAGCCGGCAAGGCTCAGCTGTAGGTCGTCAAGCACGCGTGTTGAGACACCCGCGTTGGACAGAGCTCGCGTCGAGAATCGCCGAACGGAGGACAACGCTCCATGCGAACAGACTCGACGCATGTTTGCTTGAGATGCTTGCAGGATCGCCCGGTGCACGGCCGTGGTGCTCGCCGCTGAACGGAGTCGGGATGAGATTGTCTGAACACACAGAAAGGATCTCTTTGCCCGATCGGCGCGTCGCGGTGTGCGGCGACTGGCACGGCAATGCAGATTGGGCTCGTGTGGTCGCCCGGGCACTCCCGTCGCTGGCACCCGATGTGACGACGCTGCTGCACCTAGGGGATTGGCAGATGTCGCCGCGCGAGGTCGACGCGATCTTCGCCGACACGAACATCGACCGCTTCTACGTGGTCCTCGGGAATCACGACGACTACGGTCAGATCACTCCGCTGCTCGATCGACATCCCGGGGAAGCCGTAAGGGTATCCGAGCTCACCTGGATC
This sequence comes from Microbacterium sp. HSID17254, assembly GCF_003989315.1. Classification (NCBI taxonomy): domain Bacteria; kingdom Bacillati; phylum Actinomycetota; class Actinomycetes; order Micrococcales; family Microbacteriaceae; genus Microbacterium; species Microbacterium sp. HSID17254. Next base: position 51,685 of record NZ_RBLT01000001.1, on the reverse strand, counting down.
CTCCCACGGCCAGCCCGCCTCACCATCGGCGGACGCTCTGTTCTGGCGCTTGGCGGCGCCGCGTCCGTCGATCGCGAGTCCCGCCAAGAAGGGCGGACCTGGTGGCCAGATGAGACGATCACCGATGACCACGTCGCGACAGCTGTCGCCGGTGGGCGGGCGGATCTGATGCTTACCCACGAGTCGCCGGCCAACAACCCCGTCCGCGCCGTTCGCCAGGTCTTGCGCACAAACCCGCACCGGTTTCCGAGGATGGCACTCGAGGCTTCCGCAGCATCACGCGCGCGCGTGAGCGAAGTCTGGGACGCTGTGCACCCGGAGCTTCTCATTCACGGGCACATGCATATCGCAGGAGGCGGACAGACCGATGATGGACGGCGGGTCGCTAGCCTCGGACGCGACGGCCACGAGTGGAACCTCGGGATCCTCGACATGCAGAACCTTCGGATGGCAACGCCGAGTCTCGCCGTCCTCCGCGGACTGGCGAACGACCAAGCTCCCCGCCTCACTCGTGCGCAGCGAATCAACGGCGCCGCAGAAGCCCTGCACTCGGGTGTCTTGGACGGACTCAAGCCGACGCCTCGTGCCCTCCGTGACGCCCAGGACTACGTCGACGGTGTCCGCAGTCTCGAGGAGATACTCGAAGAGGTCCGCCGCCGCCATACTCGAACCCGCCACGATGAGCCTTGACCGAGGAGAAGCCCCTCGCTTCAGGTGCGACCCTGCGCGGGCTAGCTGCAAGCATTCAGCTAGTCGCAGTCGCCACGCGAACAGCATCGACGCTGTTTCCCTCGACGGACGGCCGCAAGTATGTCTGTCGCTGTGCCAACCGTTTTGGTCAGGCTTATACATCGCGACTGTATAAGCCTGCGCCACGGCTCCCGCCGCATCCACCCTCCCCGCTATACGGCACCGCTGGGTGAGAGGCCATCTCCTGTTGCTTCAGCGGGAGGGCGGGAGCGGCAAGGTTCGAGCAGCGTCGAGCACGCATTCGACGGACCAGCAATCCTCCCTGACGAGTCTCTCTGGAGACGAGTGAACGCCTGGGCGTGAAGGTCTGACGAAAGCTCCAGTGCACGAGCAGCCCATCGCGGGACGAAGGCTATGTTCGCCGTGCTTCAGGCGACGAGGAAGAGCGAGCCGACGCTCGCGGCCGTCGAGATGAGTAGTCCGCCCGCGGCGGTCAAAAAGTCGCGCCGAGTCGAGTTGAGCACTCGTACGCCGCAAGAAGGCTTTGTTGTCGTAGGTAGGACGTGTGAGCCCATGTTCGGCGCAAATCGCGTCCCACTTCTCGTCCCTACCGATGAAGAGAACCATTGACGAGGGGTCGCCGGGAGGTGCGAGTTGTCCTCGAACTCGGCCTTCGCGAGCTCTTCCATCTTGCCGATCCGCGCCTGGGCATGATCGAACTCCTTGCGCGCGCCGATGGGCCCCCGGCAACGACTTCCGCCTCGCCATCGTAACCTGAAGCGAACGGACCTACTACCGGCGCCGTCGACAGCGAGCCCTCGGCAAGTTGCGCCCGTCGAATTCGAAGCCATCATGACCACACAGGCCGCATCCGCGGCCTAACACGAAGAGTCACCAAGACCCTCGGCAGTCCCACGGAGCTTCGATCAGACCGGGAGCTCGTCGTACAGCACAATCCACCCGCGGCTCAACGCTTCGGGACAACGGGGGCTGGCACTGGACGCTCCCCATTGACCTGAAGCTTCAGATCACGCCAGCGTTCCAAAGCGAGCCCAGTTGCGGTTTTGTATTGGATCCGCGATCATCTTGAATCAGTCTGCGAAACCAGTCGAAGGATGCTTAGCTAACGCCATGGACGACAACGCGCCTGAGGGCGCCCACCGCAACGAGCCTCACTCTGGCGATCTCGGTGGGCGATTGAACTGGCTGCGGGCAGGCGTACTTGGCGCCAACGATGGCATCGTTTCGGTTGCGTCGCTCGTCGTGGGCGTCGCCGGGGCGACGACGGATTTCGCGCCTCTGGTGACGGCGGGTATCGCAGGGCTGGTCGGTGGGGCGGTCTCGATGGCGCTGGGCGAGTACGTCTCGGTCAGCAGTCAGAGCGATAGCCAGCGGGCGCTGATCGCGAAAGAACGCCAGGAGCTGGTCGATGATCCCGCTGCGGAGCTCGAAGAGCTCACCGGTATCTACCAGGCGAAGGGGCTCACTCCCGAGACAGCACGCAAGGTCGCGGAAGAACTGACCGCCCACGACGTCCTCACCGCGCACCTGGAAGCAGAGCTCGGAATGACCGAAGACCACGTGGTGAGCCCGTGGGCTGCCGCTGGAGCGTCGGCTCTTGCGTTCACTATCGGTGGGTTGCTCCCGTTGCTGGCGATCTTGCTGCCGCCCGTCGACCTGCGCGTCCCGATCACGTTCATCGTTGTCCTGCTCGCGCTGGCGCTGACGGGGTTCGTGAGCGCGAGGATCGGCGGGAACCCTGCGGTCCGGCCGACGGTTAGGGTCGTGGTCGGCGGGGCGCTCGCTCTCGCCGCGACGTTCGCACTCGGGTCGCTTCTCGGAACGACCGGCGTTGCCTGAGAATCACCTATGACAGCTTCAGGTGCACAGCTTTCTTAAAGCTCTCTCAGAGGGCCGCGTGGACGATGGCGTCATGAGCACCCTCCGCACCGCCTCAACGTTCACGCCGACCTTGCGTGTATCGAAGCCCCGGGTCGCCACTTCGTGGTGGCGGGTCGCCGCACTCTGCGTGATCTGGGCGACGAGCTTGTTCGTCGTCGCACTGTGGGTGGCCGGGGGCGGGGTGACCGCCGTACTCAGTTTCTCTGCGGAGAGCGTGACCACTCTGGGACGGCTCTCCGGGCTTGTCGCAGCGAACCTGTTGCTCTATCAGGTGTTGTTGATGGCGAAGGTTCCGCTGTTCGAGCGGGGGTTTGGGCGTGAGGGGATCACGCGGTTTCATCGACAGGTCGGCTTCTGGTCGTTCTGGTTGATGGGTCTGCACATCCTGCTGCTGGTCATCGGGTACGCTGCGGCGGCGGGTGTGGGACTGTGGGATCAGCTGTGGAGTTTCGTCTGGGATTACCCGGGGATGCTGCTGGCAACTGCGGGAACCGGTCTGCTCGTGATGGTCGTGGTCACCTCGATCCGCCGTGCCCGCCGTCGCCTGCGGTACGAGTCATGGCATCTGCTACACCTGTACGCGTACCTGGGCGTCTTCCTCGCTCTGCCGCACCAGTTATGGACGGGAGCCGACTTCCTCGCATCAACACCGGCCACGATCTACTGGTGGTCGCTGTGGGCTATCGCAGCGGCAGCCGTCATGGTGTTCCGCGTCGTCGCACCGCTTGTCCGTTCCCATCGACACGCTCTCCGCGTCGACACCGTCGCACTCGATGGGGCAGCCGGTGTCACCGTGCGCATGTCCGGTCGGGACCTCCGTGCGCTGAAGGCACGGGCGGGCCAGTTCTTCGTGTGGCGGTTCTTGGATGGGCCAGGATGGATGCGAGGGCACCCTTTCTCCCTCTCGGCCGCTCCGGGCGACACCTACGCGCTTACGGCGCGCCTCGTCGGCGACGGCACGACACGACTCGCGTCGCTGCGTCCGGGCACCCGAGTGTTGGTGGAGGGTCCGTTCGGGGAGATGACCGGAGATCGCCGCAGCGGCCGGAAGCTCCTCATGATCGGTGCGGGAGCCGGAGTGGCCCCGCTCGTCGCGCTTCTCGAGGCGGAGCGATACGAGCCAGGTGACGCGGCCCTGGTCGTCCGGGACAGTGCGGACTCTGACGCTCTACTGCGGGAGCCGATCTCGTCGCTGATCCGTGAGCGCGGAGTGCGCCACTTCCCGCTCACCGGCCCCCGCGCGGGCGGCAACTCCCCGTGGCTGCCGGCCACCCACACCGCCTGGAATGGCCCCGATCTGCTCCGCTACATCGCCCCTGACCCGGACGAGTACGACGTCTACCTGTGCGGCCCCGACGGGTGGATGCGCGCACTACGAGAAGACCTCCAAGGCGCCGGCTTCACCGTCGACCGCATCCACTCCGAATCCTTCACTTCCTGAGCACCGAGGGAGCAACGCCATGAAGAAGATCATCTACGCACTCCTCGCGACACTGAGCGGGATCGTCCTCCTGTTCAGCTACCGCACCTCCCTCGACGCTGTTCCCCCCTCCGACATCGCCAGCCCCGCCAGCAGCACCACCCAGGGCACCAGCGGGTCGGCATCGACCACCACCGCCGGGACTACGACGGGGCTCGCGGACGGGACGTTCACCGGCGACACCACCCACACGCGCTACGGGCCCATCCAGGTGCAGATCACCGTGTCGGGAGGGAAGATCACCGACGCGCAAGCGCTCCAGTATCCCGACAGCAACGGTCGAGACCAACAGATCAACGCACACGCGATCCCGCTGCTGGTCTCCGAGACCGTCCAGGGCCAGAGCGCACACATCCAGATGGTGTCCGGCGCGACCTACACCAGCGACGGATACACGAGCTCGCTGCAGAGCGCTATCGATCAGGCACAACAATGACCACGCCAGACATCCACGTGCACGTGGAGCACATCATGGGCACCGCCATCAGCATCCACATCGTCGACCCGCGTGACGACGCTGCGGTCCGGGATGCGGTGCGGGCGTGCGTCTCGGAGCTCCGCGACATCGACCGCGTGTTCTCGCCCTACCGGGCCGAATCCGACATCAGCCGCATCCGGGCCGGTGACCTCCGCATCCAGGACGCTGACCCGCGCGTGGCAGAGGTCGCTGCCGCGTGCGCCGACTACGAACACGAGACCGGCGGGCTCTTCTCCGCATCTTGGCGGGGCGGGTTCGACCCCACCGGGTACGTCAAGGGGTGGGCGGTGGAACACGCGAGCAGACGACACCTCGCCCCTCTCCTCGTATGGTCACGGGCCGTCGGCATCAACGCCGGAGGAGACCTGCAACTGTTCACCGCACAGGGCTCGGACTGGGTCTGGGACGTGGGAATCGCAGACCCGTGTCGCCCCGGGAGCGTTGTCGCGACGATGCAGGTGACGAATGGTGCTGTGGCCACGTCCGGTCCCGCCGAACGTGGCAGGCACATCATTGATCCACGCACCGGTCACCGCGCGCACGGCATCGCCTCCGTCACCGTCGTCGCCGACACTCTCGCTCACGCAGACGTCTGGGCTACGGCCGCCATCGCCGCAGGCTCCTCCGACACCACCTGGATCGCCGCCTCCCGCACGAGGACCGGGCTGCTCGTCACGGATACTGGAGCCACCACACGGTGGATCGGGTCGACGCCCGTCGAGGTCACCTCGGCGTCGTCGTGGGCAGCGTAAGAAGGAACACTGTCCTTCCCGGGGACGTCGATTCGACGACAACGCTCCCTCCGGCGCGCTGTGCGACATCCCGCACCAGCGAGAGCCCGATCCCGAATCCGCGTCCACGGCCGCTGTCGGGAGAGCGAGCGAACCTCTCGAACACCTGAGCGGGGTCGATACCGGAGATCCCAGCCCCGTGGTCGGTCACACGTATCTCCACCCCGCTCGCCGACCGCCGTGCTGAGAGCTCGACCGAGCCGCCTGCCGGTGAGTGCGCGACCGCGTTATCCAGGAGTGCGACCAGAGCCCGCACGAGGGTCACCGGCAGCACCGGCACGACAGCGTCCACGACGTCGACGTCGATCCTCACAGCCGTGTCGTCCGCCAGGGAGCGGATCGCGGCTGTGGCGCCGCGAGCGGCGTCGGCGAGGACCGCTGATTCTCCGGCGAACGACTGTCCTTCTGCGGCGAGGAGCATGTCGGAGAGGACGTCGCGCATGCGATCCGCGTCTTCTCGCAGCTCGCGCGCCGTCGCGGTCACGTCCTCGCCGCGGTCCAGACGGCGCTGCAGGATCTGGATACGGCTCGTCAACGCCGTCAACGGCGTACGGAGCTCATGGCTCGCATCCGCGACGAACTGTCGTTGCCGCCGCAGAGCATCGCTCAACGGGAGTGCTGCTCGCCGCGCGGCGATACTCGCAACCACGGCCAGCAACAGCACCCCCACCGCACCGAGCAGGACCACGGCGGGCACGAGAACACTGATGTCGACGACGAAATCGTCCCCACCCGCACCCGGGAACCACCCGCCCTCGTGCCTCTCGCCCTCACGGCGCGACGACGACAGCACCACCGCGAGAAGAATCAGCACACCTCCGAGGACGATCACCCCGGACGAGACGCCCACCCAGACCGCGACGACCCGAGCCGCCCGCCGCACCTTCTCCGCATCCGGGTCTCTCTGCGCACTCATGACGGGTTCCCCGCACGATACCCGCGCGCTCTGACCGTCTCGATCATCTCCGGAGTCGTCTTCTTCCGCACATAGTGCACATACGTGTCCACGGAGCTCGCGGAATCACCGGCAGGGAACACCGCCCGGAGGATCTCCTCTCGACTGAACACATGGTCCGGACTCCCGCTGAGCACCTCCAGCAACGCGCTCTCCGTCGCCGTGAGCGTGATCCGGTACCCCGACGGGTCAAAGACCGCCTGTGCTGTCGGGGCGAAACTCCACTCACCGAGCTCGCGCCGCGCCCCACCCGACTGGAAAGCCCGCTGCAATGCGCGCAACCGCGCCAGGAGTTCCTCGTAGTCGAACGGCTTGACGAGATAGTCGTTCGCCCCACCGTCGAGCCCCGTGACCTTGTCGTCCACCGCGCCCAGGGCAGTCAGCATGAGCACCGGGGTCGTGATGTGCGCCGTGCGCACCGCGCGAACAAGATCGACACCGTCCATCCCCGGCAGCCGCCGGTCCACCACCATCAGGTCATACCGGGTACCCAGCGCCAAACGCAGGGCGACCTCGCCGTCGGACGCATGATCGACCCGATACGTCTCCGACAACACCTCGACCGTCATCGCCGCGATCAGTGGATCGTCCTCGACATACAGCACAGACGCGAGCTTCGAGGATCCCACCATGAGGTGATACTGCCACGCGCCACGGGCATCACGCTATGACTCACGACAAGCGCACAACGGAATCGAGCATCTCACTCACACAGCAGATGCCGTGCTCACGTCACTGCCAGGCAGCCGTCGGAGTCTCGCTGAGACGTTCCCGAGTAGGGGTGCGGCGGAACGGTGCCGTGAGAGTGGGCAGGATGTGTGCGCGGTGCGCGATGAGCATCCCCACGGCGATCAGCACCTGGATTGCTGAGAGGATGTAGCGGCCGGTGGTGTCGGTGACGAAGAACTGCACAGCGAAGATCGCTGCGAGGGCGACGGCCGAGCGCCAGTGGAAGCGCAGCGCGATGATGATCGCGACGCCCATGAGGGTCTGTGTGCCGGTGAGGACAAACTCTTCGATCTGGCGGGAGTCGAGTGGCAGGTCGCCTCCTCCGCCTCCGAAGAAGTGCGCGATGGGGAGGGATCCGACGAGCAGGCTCCACTGGTTGACCTTCGAGGCGATGAGGGTGCCGATGGCGGCGGCGCCCATGCCGCGCAGCGCGAAGAGCACGGCGATGATGAACTCGGGAGCCTCGGAGGCGAGTGGGGCGAGCCACTGGACGAGGAAGTAGCTGTCGATGCCGAGCGACGTCCCCGAATCCACGAGCGCGGTAGCGAACGGTTCGGCGCAGGCGAGGATGATCGCGGCCGACACGACGAACATCGAGATGACGGTGACGCGGCGGGCACGCGTCGGCATTCCGGCGATGTCGGCTGCCGCTCCGACGAACTCCTCTTCGCCGTCGTCTTCGACCCGGCTCGCGCGCCATAGGTACAGCACGAATCCGGTGATCAGGACGAGGCCGAACCAGATCGGGATGTTGCCCAGCAGCGGGATCGCGAATGCCAGCACCGCGAGGATGCCGAGGAATCCGACGTCGAGGCGCGCAGTCACGGGAAGGCCCAGACTCGACACCCGGCGCGTGTCGCCACGGCCAAGACCTCGATTGGCGACGATGAGGGCGACGATCACGACCAGCGGCCAGCCGAAGCCGAGCAGCAGCCGGTTGGACCCGGTCATGTTCGCGGCGGCGTACTGGGCGTAGTCGGGGTCCGAACCCGAGCGGAACGCGTAGTACAGGTCGACGGCGTACTCGGGGAGCACGGCGATCAGGGCGAGGATCGCAATCGCGAGGGCGCCGGAGATGTCCTTCTGCGCGGCTTCGGCGGCCCAGGCGAGCAGGAAGCTCGCAGCGACCACCGCGGCACCGAACACGAACAGGTCGACTACGGGGTTCGGGTGGAATGCGAGGATGCGGAACACAACGGCCGGGGCGGCAATCGTCAGGCACAACAGGATGCGGGAGATGAGGGCGCGAGGCATCGCGCTCTCCTTTCGGTCGGGCGCGACCGAAGAGACGACACAGCGGAGCTTCGGCCACACAGAGAGGCCGAAGGTCTCGCTCATCCCGGATCGGGACGGGGCACCGGACGATCTCCGTGAACGTCAGTATGTCGATGCACCCTCAGGCGCTACGGCCCGGAGCTACTCCCCTTCGATACCCCCAGTCTTCCGGCCGGCGAGCTTCGAACATGGCCGAGAGAACGGATTCGGAGCTTTTCGGGAGACCTGAAGCGGAATCGTAAGGCCGAAGCTAAGACACTTCTTATCTTTTCGCTGCGCCGAAAGCATGAGCGAGCGTTTCTCAAGCGCCACAGCCGGCGGCGCAGCCACTCAGAGCAACGGATGGCAGCATGACATGGCCTCGCCCAGACTAGCGATTCGGGGTGCGGGGTCGCCCACGGCAATGACGCCGAGACCCGAATGATAATGCTGGCACTTGACGTTCTCGCGTCTGGTAGACAACCATCCTGCAGCCCGACCACTGCTGGATGCGATCAGGCCAGGATTGCGAAGCGTGCACGAAATTCAGCATGTGGGACCGCTCGGGTGCGGCCGGGGTTATGTTCGGCGCGCTTCTCGAATAAGTCGGAGCAACTTCTGAGTACGAGCACGTTCAAGTCGTCCGTTTCGGAGTCGCAGCAATTGACGGCCGAGCCATCGCGCGAGCACGAACTCTGCCCGATCTGCCGCGTGCAATCGAGGAAGGGTGCGATGCGCTGCGACGAATCGTTCGCATTCTTCGAACCTTTCGTTCCACGCGCGATCCAGGGGATCCCACTCGAAAGCGGGTGAGACGTCGAGTCGAGCGCGCTGGTACGCGTTCAGGCCGCCTTCGAAGCGACGCTGATACCGAGCCCACTCGCCGAGATGGCGTTCCTCGTCCATGAGGGTCGTCCTCGCGCGAGTGTTCTCGCGTGGCGCGCGACCGTGGTGTCGCCAGTGATCTTCGTAGGCATGGAGAGAACGGATCCAGGTCGCTGCGCGGCGCTGAGGTACGACTTGGTCGTCAAGAACCAACGTCACCGCCGCGGCGAACCGGTCGGCGACGGGATCGACGGGCCCCTCCGCCCGTCGTAGTTGTTCAGCTTCTTGGTGGAGTTCTGCAGGGGTCGACGCGCGCACAGGGTCCTTTCATGGGCGAGACGGCTCGCCCAATGGACCTATGCGCGGTGTGCACCCGTCGTCAGACCGCGCCGAGCACACGCGTCGCTGTCGCTGAGTCGGCGGAGTCGCCCTAGACGGCTTCGTAGGGTTGCTGACATTTAAAGGAGGCGTCATCGTGCAGATCGACGACGAGCCGCAGGTCCGGGTGCTCGACGAGATGGACGGCGTCTTCGTCGTGACCACAGATGATGGAGTCGAGTACTGCCTCGACATGAACAACCGACAGGTCACCCGCACGGTAGAAGTGCGCACAGGGGTCCGTACGGTGCTCGACCCAGAATCCGCCGCGCTGGTCGCTGTCGCGACGTGCCGAGTCGGCGTTCCGATGGTGCTCCTCATCGACCGAGACGTCCCCGGAGTGTTGTTCACTCGCCGCACGTCCGCCACGGTGTTGAGCATCAACCAGGTGTCACGAACACCACTCCCGCAGTAGGAACAGCTGGACCATGGCCGATACCAAGGTCGACGATGAGGCCGACGACGGAGCCTTCGCGCCGAAGAAGGCGGCACGGTACTGGACGACGCTGGGGCCGGTCGTGACGGCTGCGGTGAACAAGACGGCGAGTCGGACGGGTCGGGAGGCGCGTTCGCTGTATCCGGTCGCGACGGCGTTCGTGCTGTGGGCGTGGCAGACCAAAGGCCTGGAACTCGACGTCGCACAGATGTTCCGGCGTCGACTGGTCGAAGAGTACGTCCACCGAGGGATGGAATCGTTCACGCGCGGGAGCCGGGCCACGTATCGCTCCGTCCTCCTCACCATCGTCGACACCGTGACCCCACCCTCAGAGGCCCCCTTCCCTATTCCTCGGTCTGATCCCACTCCGCCATACAACTCAGCTGAGATCGCTGCCCTCCGGAGCTGGGCCGGCGCCCAGGGGTCGACTGTCCGCCGTCGTGACGCGGCCGCCCTCCTCGCGATGGGGTTCGGAGCAGGCCTCGCGACCCGTGAACTTCTGTCGGTGCGCACCGGGGACATCGACGTGCGCGGGGACGACGTTCATATCCTGGTATGGTCGGGGCGACCACGGCTCGTCCCGGTTCTCCCTGCATGGCAACCCGCACTCCGAGAAGCGATAGAAGAGCTGGGCGACGACCAGTGGGTATTCCGTATTGGACGCACGGGGGTGCGGTCGGCTCAGGTCACCGACTTTTTACATCGGGGGCACAAGACAGAGCTGGATGTTAGGCCGGCGCGGATGCGGACGACTTGGTTGCTCACCCATCTGCAGGCCCGGACACCTCCGGGGGAACTCCTTCGTATCGCAGGGCTCGAGCACCTTGCGGCGCTGGATAGGATTCGACGGTTCCTTCCGTCGCGGGCACCACTTCCGCCATCGAAGTCCGACTTCGAGCGCTCTCGGGACTAGGCCGGTGCGCTGTGCTGCGGGAAGTGCGACACGCCGTACGCACGCTTTGGCGACTGGCCGCGTACACGGTGGTCATGAACCCAAACCACCGACTCAGCGACAACCTCGACGAGACCGCAGCACTACTCGCATCCCACCCGCAGCTGCCCGAGCTGGCCGCGCCCATCATCGTCAAGTACCGGCCCAACAGCGCCGCCCTGGCTGGCGCCTGGACGGCCACACGCTCCTTCACCGTCGAGACCGCAGCCGCGATGCTGCCGCACTCGTTCGATGTGGCTCGCCGGCTGATGACGATGTCCGCGTCGTTCCACATGTGGGTGTGGGCGCGGACGGGTACAGAGCTGACGATCCGTCGGGTCTACACGCAGAGCAACATCGACCGGTTTCTCGAGACGGTCCATAAGAACCGATCCGCGGGTCACCGGTGGGGCGTATCCCGTCAGCTGGTGAAGATCGGTCGCGAGCTCGCCGACGCCGACCTCATCGCCATCACGGCACCGCACGGCAAGGTCCGCTCCCCGTTCACGACGAAGCAGATCGCGTCGATGCACAGCTGGGCGAACTCGCTCACCACCGTGAAGAAGCGCCAGAACGCTCAGGCGCTCCTCGGACTGGCCGGCGGCGCTGGACTGACCGCGGCCGAGATCGTCAACGTCCGCGTCGCCGACATCCACCGCGACGGCGACGTCGTCTTCGTCGATGTCGTCGGCAAGCGTGCCCGACGCGTACCTGTGCGACACGCCTGGGCTCGGGTGCTGCTTCGCAGCATCGACGGCCGGGCCGACGCCGACCAGCGTCTGTTTCGTGGACCGCGGATCGCCGAGTACCCGCCCCGCATCATCCAGTCCTTCCTCACTGACCACCCCGCGCCCGTCCGTCCCACCCCGGCAGCGCTTCGTGCGGCGTGGTTGCTGCACCACATCAACAACAACGTGCCGCTGCCCGTGCTCCGTGAAGTGGCCGGGTTCGAGCACTACTCGACCCTCGTTCGGTACTACGAGCACGCGAACGTGCTGGATGTCGCTGACTTCACTGCTCAGCTCGTCGGAGCGGAGGTCGCACGATGACCTCCGTCGACATCGACTACTACCGCGCCTTCGACGACAACGACGACTGCGGCATCACCGAGCGCGAGGTCCTCGGTCGCGGCCGCGACCTCCAGCAGTTCGACGACTCCACTGTGGCCTTGGCGGAAACCCGCGTCCGGCAGTCCGGCATCCTCGAGCAACTCGACCGTTGGGCCGCTGAAGATGCCAAACGCGACGGTATGGGCGGACGACCCGCGATGATCTCCTACCGCGCCCTGCTCACCGCCCTCCTTCTTCTTGCTCAGGAAGGGGCCCCGCTCCACATCCGGCGTGCCGCGTACGTTCTTCAGCACAGGCTCTCCACGAAGTCCAGCGACCTCCTCGACCTGCCCGAGACGCCCACGAGCTTTGCTACCCATGTCGCCACAACGAAGCGCTGGTACACGAACACGATTCGCGCGTTCCACCGAATGAAGACCCTGATGGACCCCTACCCGCAGGAGCTCTACACTGCCAAGACCCACACTCAGATCCAGGAGATCCTTCGCAATCACGACGCAGAGCGCGCGGAGAAGTACAAGGCGCGCCTGGACGAGTACACCCGCCTTTTTATCCGCATGACGTTCATGCTCCAGCCGCGAGAAGTGCGTCGGGCTTCGAAGCAGATGGATCTCTCCTTCGACCAGACCTACATCGGCACACCCACCACCAAGGGGTACAGCCGCAAGCATCTCGCGAGCAAGGTCAAGGCTGAAAAGGGAGCCGATTTCGGCGAGGTCTCCCCTGGCCCCGTGGACGCCTTCGCCGGGTGGCACGTCAAGAGCGGCAAAGCTGAGCGCGTCGACAACCAGAAGGGCGAGGTCGACCAGACCGCACCTGAACGCGGGAAGTCGGGAGACTACGACTGGGGATGGGTGGCGAACCTGGCCGTTCGCGTCGACGCCGAGCAGCCCAGCTCAAAGCGGTTCCCGAGTCTCGTGGTCGCCGCGTCCCTCAGCATCCCGAACATGGAGGTCGCCGAAGAAGCTGCGCACCTCCTCGAAGCCGCAGCGATGCTCGACCTCGCCCCTGGTGTCGCCGACGCTGACAAGCAGTACTGGGCCAACGCCAAGCCCTTCCGACTCCTGAAGCCGGCATTGAAAACCGGCTTCACTCCGTCCACGGACTACCGATCCGACCGCGTCGGCGTCAAGGGTGGCCAGCACGGCGCCTTGTTCGTCGAAGGCGACGCGTACTGCCCGAGCACGCCGAAGCCCCTCCTGAACGCCACTCCGGATCGTCTCGGCGACGTGATCGACGTCGCAACGCATCGAGCCCGAATCGAAGAGCGGAAGGCCTTCCAGCTGCACGTCAAAGACAAGGCGAAGACGCCTGACGGAAAAGTGATGCTGCGCTGCCCGGCCCTCGGCCCCAGTCCGACGGTCACCTGCCCACTCCGCGAGATGATGCTCAGCGCGGCTAAGAAGGCCCGCCCCGAGGTCGAGCCCGAGACCCTGGAAGAAGAGTTCCTCGACACCATCTGCAAGAAGCACTCGGCCGCGTTCGACCTCACTGAGATGCAGGCCCCGCAGCAGGCCTTCGCCTACGGCACCGAAGAGTGGGAGACCTTCCACGACCACGCCCGCAACACCGTCGAGTCCGGAAACCATCAGCTCAAGGCATCAGGCGACGCAGACATCGAAACCGCCGGTCGCCGCCGCGTCCGCGGAATCGCCGCCGCACAGATCCTCGTCACACTCCTCATCGCGGCCCACAACATCCGGAAGATCGCAGCCTTCTTCAGCGACCGAGAGATCGAACGAGCGCGCACGACTCCACGTGTCCACACCATCCGCCGCCGCGACCGCGTCTGGGCCAATCGCTACACGAAGACCACAGGCAACGGCGACCTCAGTATCCCCCGAGGCGGTCGAGCATCGTCGCTGACGAACACACCGCCCGGCCAACCGAGCGAGCTCGCGCTGACACCAATGCGCACCTGAACGGCTCCGTACACTGACGACGCCCGCCGGCGGCACGCCCGGCACGCTCCCCGCTACACCAGGACAATCGAACGCGCCCGAAAACCGGGCGCGTTCGTGTTTTCGTCCCCAGAATCGTGCGGACTCGACCATATGAACTCGAATCCGATCTCGCAGACGCAGAAAAGGGAAGGGCACCTGCTCGAAGCAGGTGCCCTTCCCTTTTCTCTAGCTGTTCTGCAATCAGTATTGCCAACAGCCCAATGGTCGGGCTGACAGGATTTGAACCTGCGACCCCTTGACCCCCAGGCGTCCAAACGGCTTCGGCCTGCCCGGATTCCGCGTGATTCCGGGCGTCAGATCATGCAGAACACGTCACGGGATGCATGGATTGCATGATTCTGGTCCCCTTCTGGTCCCCCTCGTAGGCAAGCTCAGTTCGCGGCCAGAGCCGCGAGAGGCGCTACGGCGGCGTGGAACCTGTTGCCCACGAGCAGCACGACGATCTTGTGTCTGGCTCTGGAGAAGACCACGTAGAGGAGCCGACTTGTTGTGGGGAACGGTTCTGATTCGTAGCCCATGAAGTCTCCCTCCCGCAACACCACGACGGTTGCGTCGGCCTCGCGTCCCTTCGTCTGGTAGAGGTTCATTAGTTGAACCTCTCGCGGGCTCAGCGCCGAGTCCGTGAGCGCCGCGTAACTCGCCTCACGAGCTTCCGCACAGATCGCTGCAACCATCTGACGGTCATCGCGGGCGCTGCTCGTGCGTGCCGCTCGCGCGTACATCACCGAGAGCAGGGTTGCTGCTTGCTGCCAGGCGCCCGACTTCTGCGGTAGTCCGAGCGCGTCGTGTGCCGTCGCCGCTACCTCGATTACCTCCCGAATGGACCCCGCCTCGGAGAGACGCTCTCGAAGAGCGCTCAGGCGAGCTTGCAGGGTCGTGGGGCCTGAACCGTTCATCACCTGGTACGCGATGGGGGGCGCCTTCTGCCCACGTTGCGCGCTCGTCAGGAACACGGCTATCGCTTCGAGAACAATTCCCCAGGTGCCATCGCCGGTGTGGAATCGCGCCATCGCAGTCTGGGCGTCGAGGGCGGCGGCGAGCGCGTCACTGAGACCGGCAACTTCATGTTCGATCCCGTCGGCTTCAAGTGCATCCGAGAGAGCCGCGAGCATGTCGTTATGGTGCGTGAATACTGCCACGCCCATATCTTTCGCGGCTAACTCGCTAACGACCCGTGCGACGTGACTGGTCTCGTCGGAGAGTGGTATTCCGTCTTGGATGACCAGTCTTTCGTCCTGGATGGCGGCCGCGATGGCCTCTGAGTCGAACAGGCGTCCCCTGATGGCGTTGGCGACGGCCGGGATGATCCCGGAGGGGTCTCGGAAGGAGGTTTCTGGCAGCAGGATGGTGTTCTCTGTCCCAGCGGCCGAGCAGGCTTCATCGATGCGCTCCACTCTGACGCCGTCTTCGGCGAGGAACGTGTAGATGCACTGGTTCGGGTCGCCGAGCAGTATCAGCCTGCTGTCGCGGGCAATCAGCTGAAGGAGGTCTTGCTGCGCATCGCCGGTGTCCTGAAATTCGTCGACGATAACGAGGCCCCATCGGGTGCGAAGGTGTTCTGCGACAGCAGGTGCGGCCTGAGCGATTTCGAGTGTGAGCGGGATGAGCCTGCTGTATCCGATCTCGTGCTGGGCCAGCCCGAGCTTCTCGCGAGCGGGGCTGACGAGGACGGCGTCGCCGTGTCCGACCAGATTCCCGAATCTCCGGACCACGGAGAACGCGAGCGAGTGGAACGTCATGATGTCCACCTGGGAGCCTCGGCGGCCGAGAATCTCATTTGCGCGGGAGGCTATGCGCGCCACCGAGGAACGAGAGAACGAGAGGAACAGGACCCGATCGTGGGGTTCGCTTTCTGCTACTCGTTCAAGATGGGCGTGAGCTGCGGCGAGCGCGCTGGTCGTCTTTCCGACACCCGCTCCGCCGAGCACGACAGTGAGTTCGGCCTGCGTCGCTACGACTCGCTGCTGCTCCGGGTTCTGCGGGGCGAATGTCATGGTAGATCAGGGATGTCGATGCGTCCGAGCGTATCGCCGCAGACTGCTTCGATCGCGGACCGCGCGATCGGCGGCTGTCGTGTCAGTGCGTGAGCCCAGGCTGCCCCTAGCCCCTGTTTCTTGATCACTTTCGTCGCGATGAGGTGGTCCGCGATGTCGTCGTCGCCGAGATCGGGTGGCAGGGCGGGCATGCCGAAGTCTTCCAGGGTCTCGACCGTCTCTCGGAGCTGATCTCCGGGTACGCCGCGGATGAGTGCGGCCTCCACGGCGGTGCGAGTGGGAAGCACGACGAGTTGTTCGATCATTCCTGCAAGGACTCCGACTGCTGGATCTTCGTGTCCTGGCTTGTCATTGTCGACGATCGCTCGGACGTGGAATCCGAGTTCAAGGGCGATCTCGGCAATGGCTGGGAGCCGGGTAACTCCTCCGTCTGACCCTGGCGGGGCGACCAGGCGGATGCCGTTAGCGGGGAGGCTGTGGTGCGGTTCGTTCGTCTTCCGGAAGAGCCGCGACGCGAGCGCGCCGTACCCCTCGACATCGAGCGGCCCCTCCAGGAGGACAACGGTTCTCGCGCTCAGCGCTGCGAGAAGCTGCTCCAGGATGAGCCTCCGGTTGACTCGGCCCGTCTTGTCCGTGACTGCAGAGAGCTGGTGCTGTCGTCTCTCGCCGTGGCTGACCGTGAGCCGAACCAGCTCACCGGGATCGAATGCTCGTACTACCTCAGGACGGCGCGTTGTGAGGATCGCTTGCCCTGCCGTTACGTGGATGAGCCGCGCCATGTGTTCAGATGACGATGCGTCAAGGCGATCTCCGAAGTCATCGCCGATGATGACGACGCCTGATTGTGCATCTCGCGCGGCTGCGATGGCTTCAGCGGCCGAGAGCACACTCTCGAGAGTCGACCCCTGGGAACGGACGGGAAGGGCCCCGGCCGCACCCATCGAGATCGCTGGTTGAAGCGCTCTGAGGAGGGCAGCCATAGAACCGTCATCCGCCAGAAAACTGATGTCGGCGGAGTCATCGATACCGAAGAGAGTCTGCGGTCCGGAATCAATGACCTTATCCAGAACGCTAGTGACCACCTCCGTCTCAGAGAACGACCCGGTTGCAGCATGGACGGCCGAATCCAGATCGGTGAGGGCGCTGTCCAGGCCACCAGGATCGGCATCAGCAAGGAGTGCTCTCAGGACTCCCTCTGCCCGCAGCTGGAGAGCCGGCGCACTGTCAACGAACTGGACAGGCAGAGACTCACGCTCGATCCGGCTCGCCTTCTTGAACACACCGGCAGCGGGATCACTTCGCGCCGGGTAATCGACCCAGTGCTCGCCGGTGTCCGTATCGAGGTCATATCGTGCGCGATAGCACAGACGTACGCCCAGAACCGCGTCGCCCGCGTTGCTTGGCGTGGCGATCTCCCCGGTTGCCCGGTCGAACGTTTCCAGATTCTCGCTGAGAAGAGTTTCGAGGTCCTCCCCGAGGTCGAGGAGAGTCACCTCTACCTCCGTCAAGGACTCTTCATCGCCGTCAGCAGGTCGGTAGACGTCGAGAGGATTCACGCGGGACCGAGTACTGCGGGCGTCGAGAACCCGGCGCAGGGCCTCGACGATGTCAGTGCGGCCCGCCTGCGGCTCACCTGCAAGCACCATGTTCTCTGGCACCACGAGCGCTGCATGGCGATAACCCCGGAAACGTCCGATACGGATGCGCGCGACCCTCATTGGCTACTCCTTGCATGCCCCCCAATGCAAGCTGAGCGCTCGGCTCGCAACGGGACGATGAGCGTGAATCAACGGACCTTCTCCCGCTCGGAACCGGCGGCTCCCATGCCTATCGTCCCACGGACTGTGGTCAGTACCAGGCGGCGACGCACCATGGCCGTCCCGTGAAGACACGCGACGACAGGTTCCGTACAAGCGTCCGAAGTGGCAGCTCGGCCTCGTTTCCGTCTGGTTCCGCAGTTCACGCGACCACGCGGCGTCGCCGGCAGGCTGCATGGTTTGCATGACCGTGGTCCCGTGCCTGGGCGCCTGCCCGCGTCGAGAACTGTCACGGCGTCACGGGCGCCTATGGCAACCAGTTCGTGCGTTCGCGCGTCAGAGGAGCTTCGGTTGATGCGCCTCGACGTGTCTCAGCCCGATCGCGAAACAGCGCGGCTACAGTTGGGACTGAACGACAGCTCTCGTCCGTTCGGCACCGAGGGCGTAGATCGCCGGACGGATCATCGAGACGAGGCTGGACATGGCTTACGAGCAGCTACCCATCGTGGAGGTCGAGCTGAGCCGGCTCCTGCTCGACCTGGAGAACTACCGCATCCCGACTCGTCGCGACGATGAAGCCGGAGCCTTGAAGTATCTGTTCGCTTCCGAGGACGTCCTCGGCGCGGCGCGGCTGATCCTTCGCGACGGCTACTTCGACAACGAGGTGCCGATCGTGATCGCGGCGGAGTCACGGGACGAGCCGCCTTCGTACATCGTCCTGGAAGGCAACCGGCGCGTCAGCGCACTCAAGGCTCTCTACGACCCGACGATCGTGCCTGGTCACGAAGCCGAGGTTCGCTCACTGCTCAAGCGGTACGCAGTCGAGGCAGAAAACCTCCCCGAGCGAATCCGCGTGATCGTGGCGCCTGATCGCGCGACCGCCGCCCCGCACGTTGCCCGACTGCACACTGGCATCTCCAAGAAGCGGTGGAGCCGCGACCAACAAGCAACCTTCTACTACTCACTCGTGGACGACCAGACGACTGTGGAGGACGTCAAGGCGCAGTACCCCGATGTCGAGGTCGCAAGGTTCATGAAGATGGCTGTGATGCGACGCTTCCTTGCCGCTGCGCCATTCTCCGATCACACCCTCCGGCAGTACGCCGCCAGCGACGACTTGGCGATGTCGGCCTTTGAGTACGCGTACCGAAGTAAGGACATCGCGGCTGCGATCGGGGTGGAGTTCGATAGAGACGGCATGTTGCTTCCTCGGTCCTCAACTCCCGAAAAGATCGCGTCGAAACTTCCAAAGAAGAAGCTCGGTGCATTGGAGTATCTAGTCGGGGAGTTTCGCGCTGGAAGGCTCAACACCCGCTCTCCGGAGCTCAAGAAGCGTGATGACGCCTACCAGCCGTTCGTGGACCGTCTCAACGGTGTACCCACTACAGCAACGCCGACACCATCACCCGCCGCGCCCGCACCACCGACTCCGCCTGGACCGTCGCAAGGTGTCAGCCACGGAATGCCTCCAAGCGGTCCCGGTAGCGCGACCGGCGGGGCAACGCCACCCCAGCCTGAGCCTCCGAGCGGAGCAGGAAGCCGTGGACCGAACCATCCAGACACAAAGGACACGCTCGATCTGTCTGGCCTCGACTACGAGAACGCACCACTGAACCTCAAACTGCGCTACTTCGAGCTACGACGGATCAACCTGGGAAACTTGCCTATCGCGTCCGCGATCCTATTGCGCTCTGTTCTCGAAGCCACCATCAAGGTCCATTTCGAGGGCTCTGCAACGCCCGCGACAGGCGAGTTGAGTGCGGTTTTCAAAGTGGTCGCGCAAACCTATGGCTCGGAGAAGACTCTCAAATCGACCATCGGCGCCATACAGTCGGGAAACGCCCACAAACATGGCTCTATCCAGTGGTTCAATCTCATCGCGCACAGCGCAGATGCGTCAGTGACCGCAGAGGACGTTCGGCAGGCGTGGAAGGTGGTCAATCCGCTGCTCAGGCGCTTGTTGCGTCCGCCATTACAGTCTGCCCCTGCAACGCCTTGACCACACCGGCGACCGCGGGCGATGCAACGAGTAGTTCTTCGGCCTGCCCCGGATACCGCGCGGAGTAGGTCAGTTCCAAGCGGCATTGGAAGTGCTCGCGATACAGCTTCTCAATCAGTGGAGCCGTGTCATACGTCATGAGCCAGTGCGCCTTCTCCACCGTATTGACGATCGCCGCGAGGGCTGCGTGATCGCGCCCGTCGAACGCGTTGAGGTAGAGCTGAGACCCCGCCTGAACATAGGGCGGATCGATGTACATAAATGCTCGATCGTCCTGAGCGTAACGCTGGATCACTGTCCTGCCGTCAAGGTCTGAGACCGTGATCTGATCGGCCAAGCCTCCGATCGCAGTCAATCGTTCGATGAGCGTTTCGCGATTGAAGCGGGCGTCAATCTTGTATCTCCCTTCCTGCCGCTGACCGCCGATAACTCCGGCATTCAGAATCCCTGAACGATTGGTCCTGTTCAGAAAGAAGAAGGCGAACCCGAGGCGGAGTGAATCTCGCTCATCGCGCGATCTGTATATCTCTCGCTGCTTCTGCCATTCAGCGATCGTAAGTGGGACGGACGCAACCATTTCAACGAAGCTGGCATTGTCTCCGACCGCAGATTTCCAGAAGGCGTACACCGCAGGGTCAATGTCGTTGACAACCAGTTCTTCGACAATGCCCTCACGGAGCAACGCAATCCCAGCTCCCACGCCACCGGCATATGGCTCGATATAACGTGCACGCTCGACCCTGAGAGCATCGATGATGTCGCCAAAGAAGCCAGCGAGCGCCGCCTTTCCTCCCGGATAGCGGAGCGGCGAGAGCGTTCCGTACCGACGTGACGCGACAACCCGCAGCGTGTCACTCATCAGGACTCCTTCCCCGCTCGATGCGCGGCGACTCGACAGCGAGCCGAGCAGAAGCGCGCATCACCTCGCCCGAGGAACGCCTGATCGCAGCGCTCGCAGTTACGCCACGCCTTACGGCGACGTAGCCGCTCATGACGCAGCGCTCGATCAACGTCAGTGAGGCCCGCGTCGCTCAGGCTCGTGAAGTCCTGCATGTAACGGATACTACTCGTAAGGACATCACAGAGCCATCGACACGCCGAATCGATGCGGTACACCGTGAAGGGACGCGCCAACCGAATGCGACTGTGTCGTGGTCAGTGCCCTATGGCGCGGTGGGCTCGCCTGCGCGTCACCGCGAGGACGGCACCGGTTGCCGTTCGCGACGCTCCCCCGCACGGACACTTATGAGCTGGATCAGACTGACGGGGCCGATCCAAAGGAACTTGAAGGCGTTCCAGACGAACACCAGGACCAGCAGGTAGAGCCAACCGGGACCCCCGTCGTTGATGATCGTGGTGCAGATCGCCGCGGCGTAGAAGTAGACCCCGGCGAGCAGCATCGCGGGGACGCCCCACTTCAGGCCGCGCCGTGTGCGGATCGCGTTGAGCAGCAGGTTCGTGGGTGCGTAGCGGAGTACGCCATAGCCTCGTGCGCTGAGCGCCACGGACGTCCGGAGCATTGCAGGCCTCTTTCCTCGTCATAGCGCGACGGTGTTCCGTCGTGGAGGCGGCTATGAACCGAGTGCCCGCGAAGGGCCGTCCCGAAGGACCCGCATAGTTTGCTGAACCTGCCTCGCTACCGAGTTTACGACTGTCCTATGGCAGAGGGAACCCCATCGGCAGGCGGGCGTGTACCTCGTCGGTGACCTTGGAGCGAGAGGACACCGATCATGGCCACGTTGGCGGAGCAGGTGCAGGGTGAGCGGATGGCGCGGGTCGCGTTGTCGATGATCGCCGAGCCGAACGACCCGATCACGGGGTACGTCCTGGCCCGTCACGGCGGGGTCGAGGCGCTGCGGCTGATCGAGTCCGACGACGAAGTGCCCGGCCTGGCACGCGCCGACACACTGATGTGGCGCGAACGACTGACGGCGCGGGTCACACCCGGCCTGCTGGATCAGATGGCTCAGGCGGAGCGGCATGGATTCGGCACGCTCATCCCCGCCGACAAGGAATGGCCCGCCGGCCTGAACGACCTGAGCGATCGTGCGCCGTACCTGCTGTGGACTCGCGGTGCGGTCTCGTTCTTGATGACGGCGCTGAGCGATCGGGCCACGATCACGGGCGCTCGCGCTGCGACCGCCTATGGAGAGCAGGTCGCGGGCGAGCTGGCGGCGGGTCTTGCCGATGAGGAACGGGTCGTCGTCTCCGGTGGCGCCTATGGGATCGAAGGGGCCGCGCACAAGAGCGTGCTTGCCGCGAGCGGTCAGACGATCGCCGTTCTGGCCGGCGGGTTGGACCGCCCCTACCCGGCCGGGCACAGCGAGCTGCTGAATCGCATTGGGGATGTCGGCTTGCTGGTGAGCGAGCTGCCGCCGGGAGCCGCACCGACCAGACACAGGTTCCTGGCCCGCAACCGCCTGCTGGCGGCGCTCTCGGGTGCGACCGTGATCCCCGAGGCCGGTCCTCGGTCCGGGTCGATGACCACTGTCATCGCCGCACGCGAACTCAGCCGGGGCGTCGGTGCGGTGCCCGGCCCGGTGACCAGCGTCGCGAGCGCGGGGCCGAACGAACTCATCAAGCAAGGCTTCGCCTCGCTCGTCACCCAGCCCAGCGACGTGATCGACCTACTCGACGCCGACAGAACCCCGGACCGGACTGTGACGCGGCCCGAGGTCGGACGCGAGTTCGGGCACCGGCACCCGTCGCCGGGCACGCCGGGGCGCTCTCTCTGACGGCCGCCCTCGCTGGACGGGTTCACAAGCTCGGTGCGGGGCGTGATGTGGTCGCTGGCCGCACCGCATCAGCCGTCGTGCCTTCGTGAGCGATCGCCTGGGCGCGGTTGAGGGCGGCGCGGGCGCGGATGGCGTCGATCTTCTGGCTGGTGCTCTCCGGCGTCGGGCCGAGCGGGGTCCGGTCGTCGGTGATGCCGTAGCGGTCGCGGTAGGCGGCGACGGTGCGAGCGGCACGCCACCACGCCGCCTTCTGCTTGTGGCCCCTCGGAGCCGCGCCGAGGTCGGCCGTCCACGGCTCCTCATCGGTGAGGTAGCCGCGGAGCACGGCGTCGGCGCGGCCTTCGATCAGCTCGCGGCGCTCGTCCAGGGCTCGCCGCATGTCGTCTGCCATCTGCCCGCCGGCGTGCGGGATCAGTCCGACGATCAGCCTCGGGGCCTTGCGGGTGCGGCCTGATACGGCGGGCCGGGCGGTGGCGCGTGCCACGCGGGCGTGCAGGAGGGAGGCGATGTCATCGGCATCGTCCAGACTCCGCGCGGCGACCAGCCGCGGGAGCAGCGCGTCGAGGTCGTGGTGGTTGGCCTCGGCGTGACGCAGCTCGGCCGACAGCGCGCCGTAGGCGTCGGAGCCGAGCACGTCTTCGATCTGCTCGGCGGTGATCCCGGACGCGGCGAGCAAGGTCGCCCAGCGGTCGTGCTGGGCGGCTTGCGCGATCGTGTCGTACTCGGCCGCGAGCTGCGCGATCGAGCCCCAGCGGTCCTGCTCGGCAGCGACCGTCTCGTGCGCAGACAGCTCGGCGCCGATGTGCTGCAACACGCCGTAGAGGATCGAGCGAGCGGTGACGTTCGGGTTGTCTCCGGGATGCGGCACCGCGTGTTCTGCGTCCTCTCGGTCGACGGTGACATAGGCGTGGTTGCTGTGGGCGCCGCGGGTCATGGAGACGTAGAAGTTCTCCCGCGTCGTGGTGGCGGTGACGACCGCGTGCGCGGTGTCGGTGGTGACGCCCTGGGCGCGGTGCGCGGTGATCGCGTAGCCGAGGTCCAGGTGCTCGGCCACATAGTCGGCCGGCAGGACGATCCCGCCGCCGAACCTGCGCCCGGCCGGGCGGATGCTGACCGACCCGTCCTCGCGAACTCCGGTGACGGTCCAGCGGGAGCCGTTGCGGACCCAGGTTCGGCCGTTGCGGAGCCGCCGGTCGTTCTCGCGGGTGATGACCAGATCGCCCTCGGAGACCGCGGTGCCGTCGCGCAGCGGCAGTTCGCGGGTCGGGTTTACGGTGCCGTCGATGATCCGATCCGCCCGCGCTCTGGCGTTCAGCTCGGTGACGGTCGCGTGGGTCTCGGTCACCAGGATCGACGCCCGCCCGGCGGCAAGATCGGCCCGCCATTCTGTGTAGGCGGCGTCGATCATCGCTTCCTCGTCGCCGCCGGTGATCCGGCCGTGCTCGATCAGGGCGTCGATCGCCTCGGCACGGCCGTGGCGTAGCTGGAGCGAGGTGGTCTTCTCCCATTCGTTGGTGAAGCGGTGCAGATCGGTCAGCTCGGGGGCGTCATCGCGGGCGTGCACGAGCATGGCGAAACTGCCGCCGGCGCCGGGTGATTGGAGCTGGCCCCAGTCGCCGACCAGGAGGACTTTCGCGCCGGCCTTCTCGGCTTCGTGGGTGAGCCGATCCAACGACATCGTGCCGGCCAGGCTCGCCTCGTCGATGATGACGAGCTGCCCGGCCGTGAACGTAGTCCCGTACATGAGGTGGTTCTGCCACCACTTCGCCGTGTTCTCCGTGGCGATGCCGAGGTCATCGGCGAGGACCTGCGCGGCGACCGCCGAGGGGGCGAGCCCGATCACCGACCCTGTGCCGTGCTCCTTCTCCCACGCCCTGCGGAGCCCGTTCATCGCCGTCGTCTTCCCGGCCCCAGCCGGGCCGACCAGCACGTCCACGACCCGACCGGAGACCGCGATCGCGGCAAGGGCCGCGGCCTGATCCTCGCCGAGCACCCGGCCGCGTGCGTCGGGCTTGCGGGCGATCCTCTCAACCGTCTCCAACGGCACCACCGGCCCGGCCGTTGTGGCGGCACGCGCCAGGAGTCGGTCTTCGGCGGCCAGCAGGACTTCGGATGAGAACAGGGTCGAGGCGTGCGGCCGGAACCGAGAGGTGCCGTCCACGCGGCGGAACTGCAACGGGCTGGACGCCAGCTCCGGCGGCGTCAGCCGCAGCGAAGCGTGCTCGGCGGCATCGACCACGAGCCCGGTGATCGCCTCCCGGTCCTGGATGCTGGCGAACCGCCACCCCATCAACTGCCGGGATGCTTCGGCATGCAGGTTCCAGCGGGTCCAGGTCGAACGCTTCTCGCCCACCGTCTCCATCACGGTCTGCCCGACCTCGCGCACCACATCCAGCGGCACGTCGTCGGCGCGCAGCACCCGCCGCGGTGCGTCTGCGGTGGATGCGGTGAACGTGCGCGCCCAGCCGTTCGCGTCCCGGCGCAGCACCCGGCCGGCGCGCTGCCGCCACTCGGCGGTGAGGTCGGCCAGCGACCGGACCTGCTTCTCCGGCCTCGTGGCGAGCGTCGCCTGCGCCCGAAGTTTCAGCACCGTTCGCGCGGAGGGCTGCCTGCCGTGCTTGGCGACGTACCCGGCGATGAGGCGGTCTTTCTCGGCCTCGATGTGTCGGGACCGGGTGGAGAACTCGGTCACCAGCTCGTCGGGCACGCCCTCGATTTCCCATGCCGGGTTCCGGTCCCTGCCCCGTTCGCGTGCTTCCCATTCGACGCCGAGGACGCGGGTGAGCTGGTCGGCCAGCGCGGCGTTGTAGAGCTCGGAGACTGCGACGACCACGGAGTGCATCGGCCGGCCGGCGAGGGTCCGCCAGCGGCCGTCCTGCACGGTCAGGACCTTGTTGCTGACGACGACGTGGGTGTGCAACTGCGGGTCGCCCGCACGGCTGTCGTAGTGATCGAATGCCGCGGCCACGACACCGGCGACGTCGACGTGCGCAACCGCGCCGTCCGGCCCGGTTGCACCGACGCGGGTTGCGGCAACCTCGCGTTCGAGGAACGCAACCAGCTCTGCAACCGCCGCATGATGGGCGTCCGCGATCAGGGCTTGGGTGCCGGCGTCCGCGACCGCCCAGATCGTGGAGACTGACTTGGGCACGCTGAATGTGAAGTCGTAACCGGCTACTGCGCGGCGGGTGCCGCGCTCGGCTTCCTCCGCCTCGATCGCGGCCACTTCCTGCGCTCGAGTCGCCGGCCCCAACTCGGGGTCGAGGGCGTCGACGCGCTGCTTGATCCGCTCGGTGATCGACGCGAACTGCTGGTAGGCGCGGCCCAGCGGCTCGCCCGTGATCGGGTCATGGCCCATCCCGACCAACAGCGCGAGCTGAGCTTCAGAGACCTGCCCTCCCTCGACCAGGTCGCCGTGCCCGAGACGACCCAGCCCCGAGCCCATCCAGAAGCCCGGCGGCGTGCCCGCCTCCGCGTAGTAGCGGGTCAGCGGCGTGCTCAGGCTCCGGTCGCCGTCGCCCGCGGCGATGGACTTCAACAGGTACTTGTATCCATCGCCCGCGCTCATCACGCGCATCGAAACCGTCACCTCGGCTGCTCCTTCCGGCCGCGCTCGGAGAGCAGGTGAGCCCGCGAGACCGGTCGCATCAGATGCGACAAAGCCCGAAACGGCCTCGTCTGAAAGACGTGTGATGGCTCGGTGGGCCGGCGAACGAGAGCTGGCGGCGCCGCCTGAGTCACGGATTCCGAAGTACGCGGGGGTGGTGCGCCGCGCGCGGGTCACGGCATCGGCGACGAGGCAAGCGGTGGCGGTTCGAGTGGTCGCGCACCTGGTCGCTGACCAGCCCGGTGGTGACCTCATGCGTGAAGTCCGACCGGGATCACCCGTCAACCGGAGCCCTCATGCACGACCCTCACGACCGGACTCGCCCACTCAGGGTCGGATCACTGTTCTCCGGGTACGGCGGTCTCGACCTCGCCGTCGAACACGCCTTGGATGGCGAGACGATCTGGTTCTCCGAGAACAACGAACACGTCTCCCGCATCTTCGCCCACCACTGACCCGACGCCCCCAACCTGGGCGACATCACCACCATCGACTGGCGCACCGTCGAGCCGGTCGATGTTCTCTGTGGAGGCTTCCCCTGCCAGGATGTCTCGACCGTGGGCAAGCGCGCCGGCCTCGCGCCCGGCACCCGCTCCGGGCTCTGGTCGTACATGGCCGCCGCGATCGACGCGCTGCAACCCCAGCTCGTCGTCATCGAGAACGTGCGCGGCGTGCTGTCCTCACCCGCCGTCCGCGCACCCCTAGAAGAAGACGACGATGCGCAAAGCAATCCCGACCACGCAACCCCCGGCGATGCAGCCCTTCGCGAAGTGGAACCCGACCCGTGGGGTCTGGGAGACCTCGCAGCTCGACCTCTCCGGGCAGTCGGCGCCGTACTCGGCGATCTGGCCGGCCTGCGGTATGACACGCAATGGATCGGCCTACCAGCGTCCCTTGTCGGCGCTCCTCATCCCAGGCTTCGCGTCTTCGTCCTCGCCCGCAGCCGGGGCACTGTTCAGGACGCCGCTCGCCACGGACTCGACTGGTGGCGGCGAGTCACTGGAACAGGTGAGGGCGAGGCGGGGGACGATCGCGCTCTCGCATCAGATCATCGACCTCGCGCTAAACGGGCCGGCTGGCTTGCAGAGCAAGAGCAGCGAACCCGAGATGCTGTGGTTCCTGATCGAGGACATCTTCGCCGCTGGGGACGCTACGCCCGCGCCATCGCCCGATGGGAGCATGTGACAGGACGAATCGCGCCAGCGCTGCTAGACAGGACTAGTGGACCGCGGCCGTCGCCCGAGTTCGTGGAGTGGTTGATGGGTCTCCCCAGTGGTTGGATCACTGATCCGATCCATCAACTCACGGCTAATCAGCAGATCGCTGCGCTCGGCAACGGCGTTCTTCCGCTACAAGCGCTCTCGGCGATGCGCGTCGGCGCACTCGTGCAGGCCGATGCTGCTTCGTTGGCTGGAGTCCAGCACCCGATGGTGTCGCGAGGATGCACGGTCTCGCAGGAGGAGGAAGGCGAGGACGAGAAAGCCGGCGAGAGTGCCTGAGACGATCAGCGTGTTGATCGACTGCGCCAACATGACGGCGGCGGTGAGCCCGTCCCGGAGCTCAAGGTCGGCGATCATGAGTCCGGGTTCGTCCGCGGCTAGTGCGGCCAGCGTGGCGCCGTTCGGGGCGAGTACCTGGCTGGTGCCGGTGGTGGAGAGGTTGACGACGCTGCGGCCGGTCTCGATGGCGCGCATGCGCGCGAACGCAAGCTGTTGCAGGTTTTCATCGGTGTCGCGAAAGTCGGCGTTGTTCGTCTGGAACATGAGCACCTGGGCACCGCTGTGCGCGCCTTCGTGAATGACGTCATCGAAGGCCACGTCGAAGCAGATCGCCAGTCCCACCTCTACGCCGTCGACCTCGATGGCGGGTGTGTCGACGCCGGCGGCGTACTCGCGTTCTAGGAGGTCTACCAGGCTGGGCACGAGCGCGCCGTAGAACCACCGGTCGGGCACGTACTCGCCGAAGGGGACGGGATGGCGTTTGGCGTGCGCGGCCGTCGGCCCGTTCGAGGTCCAGAGGAAGGAAGTGTTGTAGACGAGGTGGCCGTCTGCCGCGGCGGCGTTGAGCAGGATCGGGGCGTCGTATCGGGCGGCTGCATCGTCGAGCGCGTGAGCGGTGGCCTCGTCGGCGAGGGGATCACTGTCGACGCCGCCCTCGGGCCAGAGCACGATGTCGACCTGTTCGTCTTCGAGAGGGGCGGAAGCGGCGAGCTGAGATTCCAGGACCGCGCCCGGTTCGTGCTCATCGACGTACGCGGCGGGGCCGTTGCCCTGCACAGCGCCCACCCGGATGGTGCCCGCGTGACTGGTCGGGAACTGCGGCACCAGGACCATCACCGCTGCGAGACCGAGCACGGGGATCGACGCCGCCCACGAGGCGAGAGGTGTTCTCGGGTGCTCGGTGGCGTTACCGCGTGCCGGTTGCGCGCGCACGATCCAACGGACTGCTTCGATCGCGGCGGCGCACACGGCGACCATCAGGAAGCCCAGGCCGGAGACGCCGACCCATGACGCGACCGGAGCGATCGGGCTTTCCGATTGGCTCATCGCCACCCGTCCCCACGGGAATCCGCCGTAGGGCCAGGAGCCCATGATGAGTTCGCGGATCGTCCAGGCTCCCGCTACCAGCAGCGGCAGCGCCAGCAGCCGCATCGCGAAGGCGTTGCGCCGGCGCGGCAGCCATCGGTAGGCGAGGGCGATCGGCACCGTCAGCACAGCCGTGTAGATCGTCAGCGCGCCAGCCAGGGCCACCCACGGGACCCAGCTCAGCGGATGCTCCCCGAGAAACTGCGCCGACCAGGACACGTGAGGAAACCAGAACGCTGCGCCGAAGACTGTCCCGACCAGCAGCGCCCCCCAGGACCGTCGCCCGATGAGAGTGACCAGGGACAACGTCACCGAGACGAACGCCAGCGGCCACCACCCGAGTGCGGGGAACGCCGCATCCATCGCGAGCCCGGCCACGCCGGCGACTGGCATCGCGGCCCATAGCGGCAAGGGCGCAGTCTCGGACGCCCGCGTCCGCGTGTCGGCCGATGTCTCGACTCTGAGCCCGGAAATGATGCGCTCCCTGTTCTAGCGAGGGTCGGACGCCTGCATTTGCGCGCGCACGTGGTCCATGTCGAGGTCGCGGATTTTGCCGATCAGGTCGTGGAGCGCTTTGGCCGGGAGCGCTCCGGGCTGGGAGTAGACCAGGACGCCGTCTTTGAAGCCCATCAGCGTGGGGATGGAGGTGATCTGTGCGGCGGCGGCCAGGGATGCCTGGGCCTCGGTGTCGACCTTGGCGAACAGGATGTCGGGATGCTCGGTGGACGCGGCCTCGAAGACGGGGGCGAAGCTGCGGCATGGTCCGCACCAGGCGGCCCAGAAGTCGACCAGCACGATGGGATGGTCGGTGATGGCGGCTGAGAATGCGTCTTCGGTGAGGTCGATGGTTGTCATGAGGGTGGGGCTCCGGAGTCTGGTCGGCGACGGTGTGTTGTGAGGTGAAGTGGTTCAGCCCGGGGTCGGCCGGGCTAGGCCGAAGGGACAGTTGAGAGCGGTCAGCCGGCAGACGAGGACGAGGACCACCGTGATGAGTCCGAGGCCTCCGGCGGCGATCGCCCAGGCCGGCGGCAGCTCGATCACGAGCACGAGCGTTCCGGTGAGCAGGACGAAGACGCCGAAGACCTTCTGGAGGGCGTCGGCTGGTATGCGTCCTGACAGGCGCGCACCGAGGAGCGCTCCGAGCACGGCCATCGCAGTGACCGCGGCCACCAGGGGCCAGTCGAGGGTCACCGTGGTCAGGTAGCCGGCGAGTCCGGCGAAGGACTTCATCGCGATCACCAGCAGTGAGGTGCCCACGGCCACCGGCATGCTGAGGCCGCCCAGCAGCACGAGGGCGGGGACGACGAGGAAGCCGCCGCCGGCGCCGACGATCCCGGTGATGAGGCCGACGACGATGCCTTCGAGCATGGTCCGCAGCATCGGCAGCGAGTGGGCGCGCTCGGTCCCGGCATCGGCCGTGGGTTGGTCGGTGTCGCGCCTGGGCTTTCTGGTGACCATCGCGATCGCGGTGGCGATCATCATGATCGCGAAGGCCACCATCAGCACGGCACCGGGGAGCTGGCCTCCGATGAGTCCTCCGGCGAAGGCGCCCACCATGCCAGCGGCTCCGAAGATGAGCCCGGTGCGCCATCGGACTCG
The DNA here is from genome assembly GCF_003989315.1 of Microbacterium sp. HSID17254. Lineage (NCBI taxonomy): Bacteria > Bacillati > Actinomycetota > Actinomycetes > Micrococcales > Microbacteriaceae > Microbacterium > Microbacterium sp. HSID17254. The sequence goes on along the minus strand of NZ_RBLT01000001.1, from coordinate 21,526 downwards.
ACGGTGCCGGGCGTGCACGACGAGGCTGGACAACGAGGTCACGCCGACGATCAGCAGCGAGGCCGCGATGGCCTCTTTCGGGGGCATGCCCGCGATGTAGGTGAGCAGCGGGACGGTCAGGATCGACCCGCCACCGCCGAGCGTCCCTAGCGCGAGCCCGACACCCACGGCGAGCACGAGGGTGAGGATCAGGGTGCCGCTCACTCGTGCTCACCGGGCATCGTGGTTGGTGCTGCGGGTCGTGACGCCGACCGTGCCGATGCCGGTCCTAGATGCGGGGTCGTTGCAGTTGAACGCCGTCGGAACGTCGGAGCACGCCAGGGCATCACAGTTCCTGGGTCGCGACCGGGATGGATGCGATCGCGCTCCGTGCGGTGGGGCTGGCCGTGACCTTGTTCCAGGGCATGCGGGAGAGGATGCGGCCCATCAGGCAGGAGCCGGTGAGCGCCGCGACGACGAGCCCGGCGCTGAGCGCGAACGCGATGAACCGGGACTCCGGCCAGAGGAACTCGGCCACGAGCAGGCTCACCAGGACGATCAGCCCGGCCGTGAACCGCACCCTGGCGCTCGATGTCCCAGCGAGCTGCGCTGCGGACCACCTGGCCGCCAGCGGCCTCGAAGGCGGGCACGCCGCCGGTGAGCACGTTGGCCGTCCGCACGCCGGCGGCAGCGAGATGCTGCTGGGCCTGGGTGGCGCGGTTGCCGGACTGGCACACGAGTACCGCGCGGTGCCCGAGCCGCTCTGCCAGATCCGAGGCGTGTTCGGTCAGCAGCGGCAGCGGGACGTTGTACGAGCCGTGAATGTGGAGGGTCTCGAACTCGGCCGGGGACCGCACGTCGATGATCATGAGGTCGTCGTGGAGCTGACGCCACTGGGCGAGCTCCTCGGCGGTGAGCGTTCGGAGCTCGGCGGAGGGATCGGTCATGGGGTGGTTCCTCGTCAGGTCTGGCCGCGGGCAGCGGAGATGCGAATGGAAGGGGCTGGGGCCGACCGCCCGTCGGAGGATGCGATCGTTCTGCTGTGCGTCAGGCCAGCGCGGTCTCGCTGGTGGTCTCCTGCCATGCGCGCCAGGCGTTATAGCTGCCGTCGAGCTCGACGACGGCGTGCCCGGCGCGTCGTAGGGCACTCGCGGCGACGGTGTTCCGCATCCCGGACTGGCAATAGGTCACGATCGTGCCGGAGCGCGGCAGCTCGTCTTGGTGCCAGAGGACGCGTGCGGCGCTGAGCTGTGTGGCGCCGGGGATGTGCCCGGCGGCGTACTCGCCGCGCTGGCGCACGTCCAGCAGCAGCGCGGCATCGAAACCTGCCAGCTCTGCCGGCTCGATGAGGGGCGGGACGAACCGGGGAAGCCCGTCGATGGTGGTGACGTAGCCGGCGGTCTGGTCGATGCCGACCCGCAGCAGCCGATCCGCGATCGCCTGGGCGGCGGTCTGGTCCTCGGCCAGCAGCACCAGCGGACGCGAGTCGGCCTCGGGATCGTAGGCCCAGGCGGCATAGGTGGCGGTCTTGGAGCCGTCGGGGATGTTGAGCGAGCCGGCAACGGTGCCCTGATGGGCCTGCGCCGGCGGGCGGGTGTCGACGAAGGTGATCTCGTCGGCCTCCAGCCGCCGCGCCACCTCCGCTACGGCCAGCTCGGGCACCGGGCCGCGCTCGCCCAGCACGGCGGGACCCTCGCGGTTCTGCTTCTTCATCCTCGCGAAGTAGGCGTGCGCGTCGGGCTGCCCGTCGAGCAGCTCCTCGATGAACCCCTGCTCGTCGTCGGCAGCCAGGTGGCGCGACCACCAGGCGTTCGCGCGTTCGTAGCCGACCGTGGTCGAGGGCAGCGCGCCGAGCGCCTTGCCGCACGCACTGCCGGAGCCGTGCCCCGGGTGGACCTGGACGTGATCCGGCAAGGTCAGGAACACCTCACGCAAGCTGGTGAACAGTTGCCGCGCGCCCTCGAAGCGGGTGTCGACCCCGCCCGCGGCCTCGTCCAGCAGGTCGGGGCGGCCCAGGTCCCCGGCGAACACGAAGTCGCCGGAGATGAGGTAGCCGGGCTCGCTGGCGAAGGCGCCGTCGGTGACCAGGAACACCAGGTGCTCAGGAGTGTGACCAGGCGTGTGCCGGGCCTGGATCGTGATGTTGCCGATCGTGATCGTGTCGCGGTCGTACAGACGCCGGGCGTCGAACCCGTACTGCCAGTCCGCGCCGCCCTCGCCGGAGACGTAGACCTCGGCGCCGACCGCCGCAGCCAGCTCGCGGGTCCCGGACAGGTAGTCAGCGTGGATGTGGGTCTCGGTCACTGCGACGATCCGCATGCCGTGCTTGGCCGCGAGCGCCAGGTAGTCCGCGATGTCGCGGCGCGCGTCGATCACCACCGCCTCGCCCTTGGCCTGGCAGCCGATGAAGTACCCGGCCTGCGCCAGGTCCTCGTCGTAGATGCGTTCGAGAAGCACTGTTCATCCTTCCGTCGATGCCATCGATACCCTGGGGGGTATTGTTACCGTCTCATACCCCCTGGGGTATTTCAAGTCGAGTGTGCGACCCGAGCGCCCACGATCGACATGCCCGCGTGGCTGGCCGTCGGAGAGGACTCGTTCAGAGGGGACTCAGCGATCGTCGCCACCAGGTGCCGTCGTTCCTGGAGGAGGAGTGCAGCGCCGTTGATGGTGATGTGGGTGGGCACGATGATCGGTCCTTGGCCGTCGGGTTCGTAGGCTTGGGCGACATCACCGGTGAGGACGTTGTGGACCCGGATCGCCCCGTCCTCTCGCAGATAGAGGAAGACGCCGCCGATCGCCGCGATGGTGGTCTCGGCAGCAACAGGCAGGGACCACAGTGGTCGGTCGTCGGCGTCATAGCCGTGCAGGCCGGTGTCGTCCAGGGTGACGAGGGTCCCCGTGGTGGGGTCTACGGCGGCGTCGCGGGCGGTGCTGCTCACGATGCTGCCCTGATCCAGGTCGAGGAGCGCGCCGGTGGTCTCGGAGGTGGCGACGAGCGCGAGCCCGTCTCCCGGTGCAGGGCGCAGGGACGCGCTGATGGACGCCGCCGTCCAGCCGTGCTCGGCGAGGGGGACGCGCCAGAGCTCCTGATCGTCGGCCGTGTCGCGCGCGATCAGAGCGTCCTCGTGGGTGAGCAGCACGATGCCGTGGTACTCGCCGATGATGCGGATACCTTCGGGGCTCGACTCGTCGGCCGCGACGTCTCCGGTGGTGGGGTCGAGCGCGACGCGTGGGCCGGTCTCGCCCATGAAGCCTTCGGGAGGTGCGGCGAAGACCAGCCCGGGGCCTTGGTAGGGGCCGGGCACCTCGACCGGACCCCAGACCCGTTCCCCGGTCGTCAGGTCGTAGGCGGTGGCAGTCGTCGCGGCCAGGGCGTCGGCCGTGGTCTGGAGGTCGCCCAGGATCGCGAGGGCTCGGCCGTGCGCGTCGGTGGTCACGACGAACCCGGTGCAGCTCGCTGGACGTTGCGCGGCCCACAGCACGTCCCCGTGGACGTCCACGGCGGTGAACTCCAGCACACCGTCGCGTTCACCGGCGGCCAGATACACCCCGTCCGCGTACTGCGGAGTGATGTCCCACCCGGGGTCCACGACTTCCAGCTCCTCGAACGGCGTCGGCAGCCGCATGCCCGAGGTGTCCACCACGGGTAGCGACCCATCGACCGAGTAGGGGTCTCTTACGGGCTCGGGCTCGGATGCCCCGCAGCCGGTCACCAGCAGCGCGGCCACGGCGGCGAGGGCAAGGCTGGAGCGTCGCCGGCGCGGCGTCATGACTGTTCCGCGCGGTGCTCGCCCGCCTGGGCGTCAGCGCGAGCGTGGGTACGGCGGCGTCTGGCCCAGAGCACGAGCACGATCCCGGCGATGAGGACGACGGCGAGGATGTCCAGGATCGGGTTCGCCAGGATCGCGGTGTTCTCCTGGAGCCAGGCCTGGGCGTCGAGCGGAACCAGTTCGGGAGCCCCGACCAGGCCGTTGGTGGTCCAGAACAGCACCCCGACGCCCACGATCAGCAGCCCGGTGACCACCGAGGTGGTGTGCAGCTCCCGGCCCAGCACGGTGAACGATCGCCCGCGCAGGAACCGGCGTCCACGGGCGCCCAGGCGCTGCCAGAGCGCGGCGATCAGCAGCAGCGGCAGCACCATGCCCGCGCCGTACACGGCGAGCATGACGCCGGCGGCGAGGGTGTCGCCGCGGGCGGCGGCCAGGGTGAGCACGGCGCCCAGGATCGGGCCAGCGCAGAATCCCGCGATGCCGCTGGCAGCGCCCAGCAGCACCGTCTTGACGAGTCCGGTCTTGGACGCCGCTTGCGCGTGCAGGTCTGCCCCGGCCGGTAGCAGCCGGGCAGGGTCGAACCCGAACCCGAGCGCCTGCGCCGCGCCGAGGACGACCAGGACCAGCGAGGCGACGAGCACGATCGCCTGCCGGTGAGTCACGAACAGCGTCCCCAGGGCGCCGGCTCCGACCCCCACGGGGACCAGGACGGTCAGCAGGCCGACGTAGAACACGGCTCCGTGCAGCAGCAGCCGGGGCCCGCTGCCGATCGTGGAGGCGAAGAACGCCGGCATCAGCAGCGCCGCGCACGGGCTCAGCAGCGCGAGCGTGCCGCCGGCGAACGCGGCGAGCAGTCCGATGTCCACGCCGCCTCACTCCGCCGCGTCGAGCGCGCTCTGGAACGCTTCCTGGAACACCTCGGTGGGCTGCGCCCCGACGATCGGCTGTCCGCCCAGGATGAAGATCGGGGTGGAGGTGGCGCCGAGGTCGAACCCGAACTGCTGGTTGGCGGCGATCACCTGCGCCGTCTCCTCCGAGCCCAGGTCGGCGGCGAACTGCTCGGTGTCCAAACCGAGTTCGCCCGCCAAGGCGACGAGGGCTTCCTCGCTCAGCTCGCTCTCGGACCTGCGCTCCCCGTCCTCGAACAGGGCGTCGTGGTACTCCCAGAGCGCCCCCTGGAGGGCGGCGGCGTACGAGGCCCGCGCTGCGCGCTCGGACGCGGGACCGAACACGTTGATGTCGCGCCACTCGATCCGCAGATCCCCGGCGTCGACGTGCTCCATCATCGACGGCAGTGTCTGCTCGCTCCACCGCGCGCAGAACGGGCACTGATAGTCCGAGAACACCACCAGCACCACCGGCGCATCCACGGGCCCGGCCGCGAGCAGGTCCGCCTCGTCCCTGGTCTCGGCCGCAGACAGGTCCGGTTGCTCGGGGTTCTGCACCTCCGTCGGCGCGCCGCTATCCGACGGCGAGCCCCCCTCCTCGGCCGTCGTGCCACTCCAGTTCACCGCCACGATCACGGCGATCAGGACAGCAGCCAGGGTCAACACGGCGACCGGCACGACCCATGACGACCTCGAACGGTTCGACGGTTTCGGGCGGTTCGTGGTCTCGGTGGGCATAGGGATTCTCCTGTCACTGTCGCGGGCACCGACCTCTACTATCTCAGATAGTCGACTATGCGTGGTAGTCGAGTCGTGTCAGAATGGGTTCCATGACCTCTCCCACGACTCGATCCCGCCAGGGCATCGGCGAAAGCTTCCGGTTGGCGGTCCAGGCGCTTCGAGGGTGGACGGGCAGGCAGGTGCTGGCCGCGATCGCTGCCTCGGCGGTTGTCGCGGTGGTGATCGGGGTGGCGACGGTGCTGATCCCCAACCCGCTGTTCGGTCGAGACATCCCGCCGGTGTGGTGGAACTATCCGGTGTGGCTGGTCACCTCGGTGCTGTCGGGCATGCTGGTCGCTACGTATATCCGCCCGTACCGCGCCGCCGCGGACGAGCAGCAGGCGAATGCGGTCAGCGAGGACGGCGCCGCCACCGACGCGGCCGATGAGGCGCAGGCTCGGCGCAGCAGCCGGATGGGAATGGCCGGCGGCATCCTGGCGTGGTTCGCGGTGGGGTGCCCGGTGTGCAACAAGCTGGCGCTGCTGGCGCTGGGGTACTCGGGAGCGATCACCTGGTTCACCCCCGTGCAGCCGTTCCTCGCGCTCGGCGCGCTGATCCTGACCGGCGTCGCACTGGTGTGGCGACTACGCGGGCAGGTCGCTTGCCCGGTCCGCCCCGAGCCGGTGGCGGCTGTGCGATGAAGGCCGCCGATGGGCGCTCCGGCGACCTGCTGCGCCTGGGTGCGTTGGAAGCGCAGGTGATGGACGTGCTGTGGGACCACGGCCCGGCTACCGTGCGCGAAGTGATCGAGCACCTGCCCTCCGACCCCGCCTACACCACCATCGCGACCGTGCTCACCAACCTGGATCGCAAGCGCCTGGTGACCATCACGAGGCAGAACCGGTCCACCCGGTACGGCGCCAAGATCACCAGGCACGAGCACGCCGCGGGGCTGATGGAGCAGGTGCTGGAGGCTAGCCGCGACCGGGCCGCCTCGATCCTGCAGTTCGTGGACTCGATGCCCGAGAACGACCTGGACCTGCTGCGCGACTACCTGGAACGCCGCGACCGGGGAGACATGCCATGACCGCGGGCATCCTCACGATGGCTCTGTGCACCGGACTGGTGGCATTGGCGGTGTTCGGGCCGTGGTTGCTGCGGCACGCTGCCCCCGCCCTGGTGCGCGTCCCGCGCTTGGCGATCGTGGTCGTCGCCGGCGGCATCGGGGTCTGGCTGGTCACGCTGCTGGCGATCGGCCCGGTGCTGGCCTGGGCCGGAGCCGGCCCCGCGCTGCTGCCCGAACGCGCGGCCGAGGTCTGCCAACGGTGCCTCACCGCCGCGAACCCGTTCTCCGCCGACACCACCGAAACCCTGATCCCCGCGGTGCTGCTGCTCGCCCTGCCGGTGGCGCTGGCCCTTGCTCTGGGAGCAGGTCTTGCCCGCCAGATGGTTCGGCGCAGCTCTCGCTCCCGGGACGCCGCCCGCACGCTGCTGCACGGCGCGCGGCGGCAGCTCCTTCACGGGCACGAGGTGGCACTGGTCGACGCCGAGCACCTGTTCGCGCTTACCTTCCCCGACCGTCACGGCGGGATCGTGCTCTCCACCGGCGCGGTGCGCGCGCTGGGGCCGGGCGAGCTGGCCGCCGTGCTGGCCCACGAGCACGCCCACCTGCACCAACGCCACCACCTCATCACCGCGCTAGTGGACAGCATCGCCGCCTACCTACGGTGGGTGCCGCTGATCCGCGCTGTCGCCGACGCGCTGCCGCACTACCTGGAGATCGCCGCGGACGACCAGGCCCGCCGTCACGCAGGAACCCCGGCGCTGGTCAGCGCCCTGGTCAAGCTCGGCGAACGCACCCACCCCGCCATGCCGCAGCACTCCTGCCCTGTCGCCTTGCACGCCGCCGGTCCCGAACGCATCCGCCACCTCGTCCACCCCAGCGCCGGGCTGGCAGGCGCCCTGCCCGCCGTCGCGATCGCCGCATACCTGGTCGGCATGACCGCCCTTGCTGCCCTCGTCCATCTGCCCTACGTCTCGGCCGCCCTCACCGGCTGCACCATCTGACCCTGCCGGAAACCAAGAGAGAACACCAAACAATGAATGAGAACACTCGTGAGGTGATCCTGCACGTGGCCGACGACCCCGCCGACGTGCAACGGGCGCTGGACGCCGCCGCCGGACTCCACGCCGCCGGCCTGGGAGTGCGGGTGCGGGTGATCGTCAACGGCCCGGCTCTGGCCGGCCTGACCGGCACCGATGCCGTCCAGGTGCCCGAGCACACCGAGGTGGCCGCGTGCAGCGTCGGGCTCGGACGGCGCGGCATCGACCCCGGCGAGTTGCGACCCGAGGTCGGCACGGTCCCCTCCGCGGTCACCGCGATCGTCCATGCGCAACTGGCCGACGCCGCCTACATCCGCATCTGACCGGACCAGAAGGTGGCAGATGGAGCGCCGATGAGGACCATCGGGTTGCTGCACGGGATGAGCAGCGTCGCGATGGTGGACTACTACCGCCGGATCAACGACCGCGTGAACGAGCTGCGTGGCGGGCACGAGCGAGCCGAGCTGGTGCTGTCCTGCGTGAACTTCGGCGTCATCGAACGATGCGTGCGCGCCGAAGCCTGGGATGAGGCCGGACAGTATCTGGCAGGCAAAGCCCGGGGCCTGCAGCGGGCGGGAGCGGACTTCATCGCCTGCGGGAGCAACACGATGCACCGAGTCGCGCCCGTCATCGAGGCGGCGATCACCGTCCCATTCCTGCACATCGCCGATGTGGTCGCGACCACAGCGACCGACATCGCATCGGGGTGACCCGGCTGGGACTGCTCGGCACCGCGCCGACGATGGAACAGGACTTCTACCGGAGAAGACTCGAGCGAGCGGGCTTCACTGTGCTGCCCCCGGAGCCCGTCGACCGGACCACGGTCGATCAGATCATCTTCGACGAGCTGACCAGACACGTGTTCCGGCCTGAGTCTCGGGAGACCTACATCCGGGTCATGACAGACCTCCACGCGGCCGGGGCCGAGGCGATCGTGCTCGGATGCACCGAGATCATCCTCTTGGTCGGCCCCGACGACGTGCCGGGACTGCCGCTGCTTGACTCGACCACGCTGCACGTCGAAGCCATCGTCCAGACCGCGATGTCCCGCGGCTAAGCCGCCCCACAGCGGGTCCGCCGCGCCGGGACGAGCCGGTCACCGGCGCTGGAGGAGAAGTACCCCGTCGGTCAGCTCGGCGGCCTCGCCGGAAGGGGCGGTGGCGTGTCGGGTGTGCGTCTGGATGCTCAGGACGAGCCAGTCGTGCTCGTTGAGGTTCAGCTCCACGAACTGTCGTGCCGGGCTGGGAAAGCTGTGCGCGGGATGATCCGCGGCGTCGACCCAGGGTGGGAGTGCGGCGTGGGAGAGGACCACGAGGTGACCGCCGGCGCGCACCGTGGTGGCTGCGCGTTGCAGGATCGCGATGCGCGGGAGCGGGACAGGCGAGTGCAGGAAGCTGGCGGTCATCAGATCGTAGGGGCCGTCGTCCGGCTCCCACCGTGCCAGGTCGGCAGTGACGAACCGGGTGGCCGCGCTGGCCTGTTGACGCTGAGCCTCGCGGCGTGCGCGGGCGATAGCGGTGGCGGAGATGTCCACGCCGGTGACGAGCCAGCCCTGGGTGGCGAGCCAGATCGCATCGGCGCCCTCCCCGCACCCCAGATCCAGCGCTTTCCCCGGAGCCAAGTGCTGCACAGCGTTGACCAGGCTAGGGTTCGGGGCGGCCCGACCACACGCGCTCGGCGTCCCGGTAGCGGCCCTCCCAGAACTCCTGAGGATTCTGAGAGGGCGAGTCGTGGCGCGTGGCGCCTGTCATCGTCCGAACAGGCGGGCGAAGAACCCGCTCGTCGCGGCTGCCTTCTCCTTCTCCTTGTCGTGTCCGGGGCACCACTGGCCCGCCGGCACGGTGCGCTTGACCTCGGCGATGTGCTGGCCGCAGCCGGCCCAGGTGGTCTTGCCGCAGGTCTTACAGGTCACAGCTCGGCACATGGATTGCTTCTTCCTTCGAGGGCTGTCTGTCGGTTGGTCGTGAGGATCGCTCGTTCAGGCGAGCGTGAGGAACAGCTTCTCCAGCTCCTCGGTGGTGATGTCGTCGGCACGGTTGGTGCCGTCGGGGTCGGCGATGCAGTCCTTCATCGCGGTGGAGATGATCGCGAACCCGGCACGGTCAAGCGCCGAGGAGACCGCCGCGAGCTGGGTCACCACCTCCCGGCACGACCCGCCGCCTTCGACCGCGTCAATGACGGCGTTGAGCTGGCCGCGGGCGCGGCGGAGCCGGTTGAGGATGCGGCGCTGGGCGTCGGGGTCACTCGTGGACATGAGAACTCCTGTTCGGGACGGGGGCGCTCGTCAGGTCGACGTGCTGCCGGGCATCGGGGATGTCGAGTGTGTGCTGCGGCGTCTGAGGCTGCCGACGAGTGGTGAGCCAGCTCGTCGGGCATGTTCCTGTGACCGCCATGACCGCGATGACGGTGGCCATCACGCCGGCGGCTACCGCGATCGCCGGGTCCGTCGACAGCATGGATGCACCGAACGCGCCGACGATCAGGGCGACGGCTCCACGGCTCAGCCGCCCCCATACGCCGGCGCGGCATGCCGGGGCGCAGGTGAGCTGTCGGTCAGACATAGGCGAAACTCCTCTGACTGTCAGGAACGTCGTCGAGTGGGTGGTCGGCCCAAAAGCCCAGGATCGGCACCGAGCTCTCCTCGACCACCCGGGTCGGGTTCTCTCGCCTGATCTCGGTCGCGCCCATGACTCCACTATACCCCCGGGGGTATCGCGATCTCAACCTTGTCATCGCAGCGTCGCGAACGAGGTCTCCGCGACAGAGGCAAGCGGACTCTCCGGACGGTTGTGCAGCGCCCGCCGATCGCTCCTCGCGCAGCCCACTCCTCTCGGACCGCGTGGGCCGCAGAGGTCACGAACCGGGCGGGAGACGGCTACCCCACGGCGGCCGGCGAAGACAGGCTGAACCATACGACTATGCTAGATAGTAACTATCATGGATAGTCGAACATGAGGTTGGTCAACGTGCGGAACGGGGTTCGGAGCATGCGGGAGACAGTCGGACGGAGTAAGCCACCGCCGCGGCGCTGGCATGGGTTCCTCAGCGCGGCGGCGGGGACGGTCCTCGTCCTCGCTGGCGGGGCGCTGCTGGTAGGCCTTCTCGCCGCGCCGGAGCGGGTCGAGTATGTGTACGGGACGGTGAAGACGGCGGTCACGGGAAGCATCCATGCCGCGCGGGAGGACGCGTTCGGAGACCTGCCCACCGTGGACTTGGGCGCCACGGGTGGCGTGCACGAACTAGACGGCTGCGACGGAACGTTCACGGAGATGAGTTCCTACGAGCGGGAGGGCGTTCCGCCGGTATGGGCAGCTCACAACAATTGTCAAGGCGACGTCCTGCTCCCCTGGGAGATAGGCCAACTGGTGCAGGTCGAGGGTAGCGATCAGGTGTATCAAGTGGTTGATATCCGCCACACGCCAAAGACCTGGGCGACCACCGATGACCTACTTGGCCTCGACGGTTCATTCGCCTTGCAGACATGCTTCTACGGCGAGGACCGGATGAAGTTCGTTGGGCTCGAACCGGTCGATTAGTCGCGGGATTGTCGAGACCCGCCCGTCGCGCAGTCCTCAGCGCGGTCCGTCTGGTGCCCGCGAAAGAGGTGGTCAGGAATCCCATCCCAGGAATGCGGTTGATGAGCCCGAATCGGTCGCGGCGTCGAACCAACACGAGTCCTGCAGTCTCCGCGGTTTCGCACCCATCCTCGCCCGGAACCGCATCATCGTCCAGCCGGTCGGGCCGTTGGCCTACGACTGCGTTCAGGTCATCGTCGTTCGCGATGGAAGCGCTATCCTGTTTAGCGAGTTCAAGCAGAAGCTGGTCAAGTTTGGGGACGTGATTCTCCTGGGGGCCAACACACTGCTTGGGGGTGAGCCCGAGGGTCGTGCAACTGTGACGACGGTCTATCTCGACACCGACTACTTGATTGACCAGATTTTCTGGCAACACGTCGGCATATTACGGGACCGCCTCGACGCGCAGTGCTTTGCCGAGACTATGTATGCCGAGCCTGCGCAGGTACTTCATATCGGCGAAGATCGAGCGGGTATGCTGATGCCGCGTCTCGATGAGCTGGTTGCTCTCAGTATCGATGGCCGATTCGCGGAGAACTTCAATCGAATGCAGGCATTGTGGTTCAGCATCGCTCATGTCGTGACTCCCTTTGTCAAGACCTCACCGATCCGTACATCCCCGACGCAGCGCGCGACCGCGATACCCTCCCTACCTCGTGTTCGTCGGTTTGCGCCATTGCGCACAGAAGCGCGCAAGGTCGCTGAACTCTTACGGACGGACCCGGCGCGGCGTTGGTCCGTGTCGGACTTGGCAGATGAAGTACATCTGTCGAAATCACAGGTCAACCGCATCTTCGTTGAGGCGTACGGGAAGTCACCGATCGCTTACCTGACCATGCAGCGAGCCGAGCGGATGGCGCATCTTCTACGCACGACGTCCCGCTCTGTTGCGGCGATCGCTCAGGAGGTGGGCTGGAGCGATCCTGACTTCGCCGCTCGCCAGTTCCGCCGCGGCGTCGGCCTTACTCCCAGCGACTACCGGACGATGCATCGGGTGACGTCCACGCAAGTGGCCGGGTGAAGGACGCATCTGTCCGGGTGATAGCCGCGGGATCGGTGGCCGCAGGCCCCAGGGCCAGTTCCGATCCGGTAGGCCGGTAGAGACTCGTCGGGTTCGTCGCGGAGCTGACGGTCGCCAGTCTTGTTCCGTCGTCCGTCTTGTCTTCCTGATCCGCCCGGCGTACCTCGCGGTCGCACGGTTGCTCCCACTCGGAGTGGCCCTGGCGGAGGGAGGTCAGGCGATGGCTGCGAACGAGGACAAGCAGGCGGCGCGGCAAGTGACGCTCGATGCGCTGGAAGAACGCATCGTGCGTTCGGTCGAGGAACTGGTGTCGGGCGATGACTGGCGGCGTGCGATCGAGTTCGCCGCGAGGTTCCGGACCCGCTCGTTCAACAACACGCTGTTGATCTGGGCGCAGCATCTCGAAGCCTACGAACAGGGCCGGGTGCCGACACCGACGCCGACCTGGGTTGCCGGGTACAACGACTGGCAGAAGATGGGCCGCTGGCCGGAGAAGGACGGCGGCTATCGGATTCGCGGTCCGGTCAAGGCGAGGTTCGCATCGGCGACCCCGCGCGATCCGGCGTCGTGGCGGCGGCTCGGGAAGTGGGAGAAGCCCCGACCGGGCGAAGTCGTGCGCAGGCGGATCGTCAGCGTCGTCCCGGCCTATGTGTGGGACGTGTCGAGGACGCACGGCGCACCGCTTCCCGAGCTGCCCCGTCCGAGGCTGCTGGAAGGCGAAGCCCCGGCCGGGCTGTGGGAGGGCCTGACCGAGCAGGCGGAGTCGCTGGGGTTCGAGGTGCTGCGGATGCCGCGCGACCGCATCGAACGGGGCGCGAACGGCTGCATCCACTTCGAGACCCGGCAAGTGATGGTCTGCGCGGACATGGACCCGGCCGCGCAGGTCAAGACCCTCGCGCACGAGCTGGCGCACGTCCGGCTGGACGGCCCGAATCAGCGGGACGACGCCCGCGAGCATCGAGGAATCAGCGAGGTACGCGCGGAGTCGGTCGCGTTGATGATCGCCGCCGCACACGGCATGGACACCAGCGACTACACGATCCCGTATGTCGCCGGATGGGCGAGCAACGTGGACGGGAAAGACCCCGTGGCGGTGGTCCGCGCCACGGGCGAGCAGGTGCGCAGCACCGCATTCGACATTCTCGACAAGCTCGACACCACACAGCTCGGGAACGGCAACCCGCTGTCCCTGCGTGTCGATGGCCCGGAGCACACGCCGCAGGCCCAGGAGACGCCAGAGCAGGCCGCGCGCCAGGTCGAGCCGCTGCCGGAGCGGGAGACGCCGGCGGCCTCAGTCGGCTCGGGACGGGGCCTGTGATGGTCACCCCCGCCACGGCTGCCGCCGTGTTCGGTCAGCTCGACGGGGCACCGTTGCCGGTCGCGGCTGGTGAGCTGGCGCGGGCCGGAGTTCCGGTGTTCCCCTGTGCGCCGGCCGGGAAGCGGCCGATCCCGGAGCGCGGATTCCACGAGGCCAGCATCGACCCGAGCCGTGTTGAGGCGTGGTGGCGGGCGCGGCCGGCCGCGAACATCGGCATCCCGACCGGTGCCGTCTCGGGGCTGGTAGTGATCGACGTGGATGTGCACGGCGTCAACGGGTACGCCGCCTACGCGCGGTCAGCCCGGGCCGGGCTGATCCCCGAGCCGCTGGCGGTCGTGCGCACACCCACCGGCGGCCAGCACGCCTACTTTCCAGCCGACCCGAACCAGGCGCAACGGTCCTGGCAGGCAGGGAAGGTCGGCATCGACTGTCGCGGGGACGGCGGCTACATCATCGCCCCGCCCTCGCTGCTACGGCTCGACGGCCTGCGCACGCCGTACCGGGTCGAGCAGCTCGCGGCCGGTGCGGCCTGGCCGATAGATGCGGGCCGGCTGCGAGACTTCCTTGATCCTCGGCCCGCGCCTCGGCCGCGCCTCGGTGGGCCAGTGCGGCGCGAGGATGCGGAGCGGCTGGCGACGTGGCTGGGGCGGCAGGCCACAGACCGCAACCTCAAACTCTTCTGGGCCTCGTGCCGGTTGTCCGAGGGCGGGGTGCCGCTCACGGATGCCCTGGACGCGATGGTGACGGCCGCACAATCCGATTTCGGGGAGCGGGAGATCACCCGCACCGTCTACAGCGCCTATCGCAGCGTCGGCGCCGGAGCCCGCCGGGACCGTCCGGCCGCATCGGCTTCGGGCGAGTTCGCTCGCGGGAACGCGCAGCAGCGGGCGCCCGCCACGCGGGGGCTGTCATGAAGGAGCTACGCGGCCGCCGGTGGGCGGTCATCACCTCGGTCGCCGGGACGGTGTTCATCGCTGCCGGCGCGTTCTGGTTGTCGTTCACGTCCCTGGCCGACCTTGCCCGCCGCTCCGGGATCGGGGCCGGGCAGGCGTGGGCGTGGCCGCTGATCGTCGACGGCGTAATCGTGGTCTCCACGGTGGCCGTCGTTGCCCTCGCCGGTGAGCGAGCGGCGTGGTATCCGTGGGCGTTGCTGGTCGGCGGTGCCGCGGTGTCGGTGACGGCGAACTCGCTGCATGCGGTGGTCGCGGCCGACGCCGACGTGCCCGGACCGCTCGCGGCCGCGGTCGCTGCCGTGCCGCCGGTCGTGCTGCTGGCGATCACGCATCTGACCGTTGTGCTGACCCGCGCCACCGCACGCCCGGCTACTGCGCTCGAGTTGCCGCCGGCGGTCGAGCCGATCACCCCGTTGCCCCAGAGCGAGACGGCATCTCTTGACCCGCCATCTACGGCGGCAGGCGTCACCGCTGCGGACACGGACGGCGGGCCGGATCGTCGGGCGCTGGCGGCAGAGCTGCGAGAGCAGGACTGGTCGAACAAGGCCATCGCCCGGCATTTGGGCGTGCATCCCTCGACGGTGGGTCGCTGGCTGCCTCGTGCTCACCAGTCCGATGAGGCCGACCCGTCCGGGTCGCAGCCCGAGATGGAAGGAGCCCTGCCATGAACGATCAGGACCGGATGCGGGAGCAGCATCGCTCCGAGCCCGAGCCGCCACCCCGTAAGCGGAACGACCTGAACCCAACCGAGGCGACCGAAGCAGCGGGGACGCCGGATGCGGTCAAGGCCGCCGCGTCCCGCACGGCGGCGAAGGAGAAGCTGGCGCGGGTACGGGGCCGGGGCGTGGATTGGGTGCGCCCGACCGACCTGATCGCCCAAGGCGGCGGCCGGCTGTCCCGCCGGGGCATCGACCGGACCGCCGATATGAACCGGCACGTTCGCGCCCCGATCGAGAAGGGCGCCCGCTGGGTCGCCGAGCGAGCCAAGCGTCTGCCGCCTCTGAGCGCCTTCGGCCGTCGCGGCGGCGCCGAGCAGGGACCGCACCGCTCCGGGGTCGGGATGAGGTAGCCGGGTGGTGATGAGTCATGGGCGCTCATTCCGTCAAGGCGAGCCCCGCAGTCGTCTGCGGGTGCACCTCGCCGTCGGGAGGTGCCCAGACCATGACCAACGACACCAGCACCATGAGCGAGACCAGCGGCCGGACGGCTGAGGACTACCGCACCAGCGAGGGCCTGCGTGCCCTGCTGAAACGGCTGCACGCCGCCGGCCAGCGCGCCTGGGAGCACGACCCGGTAGCGGCAGAGCTGATGGCGTTCGCGGCCGAGAAGTACGCGGCGCTGGCGCACAAGCACCGGCTCGATCCGTGGGAGGCCGCGTCGGCGGCGTTCGACGTGATGCGCACCAAGGCCGCCCGCACCGCCGATGACCCGTGGGCGGTCATCACGCACGCGGTACGGATCACCTGCATCGCCGAGGAACGCGGCCAAGGGCTGCTGTGCTCGACCCACCAGGCACGCCGGCCCCGCTACTCGATCTTCCACGACCCCGAACGGCTCTCCGACCGCGAGAACGTCCTGAGCGACTACCATCCCGCGTTCCAGATCAAGGACGCCCACGACCGCGACAACACCCCGGAGCAGGCACCGGCCGAGCCGGCGGCAACCACCGCGGCGTCGGCGGTCGAGGACGCGATCACGCTGCTGATGCTGCTGGACTGGCCCGAGGGCACGGCACGCCCGGCGGTAGAACACGTCTGCGTGGCGCTGACGCGCGTCGGGAACCGGCACACCGCCTACGAGACACTGCGACGCGACAAGCACGCCCGAGCCCTGATCGACCTTCCTGGCCGGTCCTGGGCGGTGCTGCTGCGCGCCCTGCTCGGCTGCCCGGACCCGGCGCTCGCGGCGACCGGCGCGGGACGCGGCATCCTGCTGCGGCTGCTGATCGGCGAGACCCTGCCGGTGCTGCTGCGCGATGACGACCTCGTGCTCACCCTCTCCCTGGCCGCACCGGGCATCAGCAAGCCGGGCGCGAGAAAGGCGCGAGGTGCGGGATGAGCGCACCGGCCGGACACATCGAGCTGGAGCGGGCGGTTGACTCCATCACTGTCGGCCGCCGGCACCGCACGGACCTGGGCGACATCGACGCGCTCGCGGCGTCGATCGACCGGGACGGTCTGTTGCAGCCGCCGACGATCACCCCGGACGGGGTGCTGGTGTGCGGGGCGCGCCGGATGGCCGCGATCAAGAAGCTCGGCTGGCGCCGCGTCAGCGTGTGGGTGCGCTCCGGTATCTCGGACCGGCTGGGGCATCTGCTGGCCGAGCAGGACGACAACCAGCTCCACAAGCCGCTCACCGCGATCGAGGCCGCCGCCTTGTACCGGGAGATCAAGGAACTCATGGCCGAGGACGCCGCACGCCGCAAGGCCAAGACCCAGTTCCACGAGGGCCACGAGCCCGGAAAGCATGGTCCCGCCGATTCGGCGGGACCATCGGACTCGCACCAGCTCGGAGACGCTCGGACACAGGCGGCGCGGATGGTGACCGGCTCGGCGTCCTACAGTCGGCTGGAACAGATCGGCTACCTGCAACACCTGGCCGACGATCCGAGCACCCCGGAGACGATCCGCGTCCAGGCGCGGGACGGGCTGACGCAGATCGAGGCCGGTGCGGCGGTCAACCCGATCTTCCAGCGCCTCCGCGACAGCCAAGCCAAGGCCGACAGCGAGCGGGACCAACGGTTGCACGAGCTGGCCGACGAAGCCCTGGCCCGCGTCCACGCCGCCAAGACCAGCAAGGCCAGCAAGGTCAGCAAGCCGGCCACGCCGAAGCGTCGCCCCGTCGTTGAGGACGAGGAACCGACGCGGTACCCGCTGCGGGCGTTCGTACTGACCTGGGGCGACCTGGAAGCGTGGTGGACCCACTACGACGTGGACGAGCTGGCCGTCGAGCTCACCGACGAGCAGGCCGAGGCGTTCTTCGCCACCGTCGAGGGCACCACCGAGTTCGCCGACCGGCTCCGCACCGCCCGCACAACCGTCGCTGAGTCGGCGGGCCGGCCGCTGCTGCGCGCCCTCTGATGCACCGGTAGGGCCAGTCACCGGCGGGCTCACCTCTGGGCATGAAGACGAATCTCGCTTCCTGGTCCCGTGGCCGACTCATCGCGGTGATCGCCGCCGGCCTCGTGCTGCTGCTCCTGATCGGCGTCGGCGTGTATGGGCTCATCACCGGCCCACGACAGCCCACCGATCGCGCGCCCGATCCGGCTCCGACCATCACCGCTCCGGGTGAGTCCGAGCCCGGCAAACCGGGGCCGCCGCGGGTGATCCCCTCGCACGACCCGGATGAGTTCGCCCGCAATGTCGCTGAGGCGCTGTTCGCCTGGGACACCGGCTCCGGGCTGATGCCGCTGGATTACTCCGCCGCGATCTTGGAGGTCGGGGACCCCTCCGGCCATGAGCAGGCGGGCCTCGCCGCCGACATCGCGTCCTATCTGCCGTCGCGGGAGGCGTGGATCGAGCTGCGCAAGTACGCCACCACCCAGCATCTCACCATCGAGTCCTCGTTCGTGCCCCAAGCATGGGACACCGCGGTTGAGCAGGCCCAGTCCGGCCAGCTCCCGCGTGGTGCGACCGCGATCACGATCGAAGGAACCCGGCACCGCGAGGGCGTCTGGAACGGCGAACCCGTCACCAGCGAGCACCCCGTGGCCTTCACCGTGTTTCTGGCCTGCCCGCCCCCGGCGCCGGAGTTCCGCACCGGCCCGTGTCACGTGCTGCGCCTGTCGCAGCTCGACAACCCGCTGCGATGACAGAAGGCACGCCGTGGTCAAGAAGCTCCTCATCCTCGGACTCGCCTTCGTCCTGTTCGGCCCTGCCTGTGTCCTGATGGCGATCGGCGTGCTGATGAACCCCGCCGCCGCGAACTGCGCCGTCCCCGGCGGCAGCGTCACCGTGGGCAACGTCCCCGATTCGTTGACCGTCACCACGCAAGACGGCACCACGTTCACGCTGAACAAGACCCAGCTCACGCACGCGGCCACGATCATCACTGTCGGCGGCGGCATCGAGGGCGTCGGCCGGCCCGGCATCAAGATCGCGCTGATGGCCGCGCTCACCGAGAGCACCCTGCGCCAGCTCGCCAACACCAGTGCCTACCCCGAGTCCGCGAACTACCCCAACGACGGCAACGGCGGCGACCACGACTCCCTCGGCCTGTTCCAGATGCGCCCGCAATCCGGGTGGGGAACCGTCGCGGAGCTGATGGACACGAACTATCAGGCCCGCGCGTTCTACGGCGGACCCGATGGACCTAACTATCCCTCGCCGCGGGGCCTGCTGGACATCCCCGGCTGGGCGCAGATGGACCCCGGCGAGGCCGCGCAAGCCGTCGAGGTCAGTGCCTACCCTGACCGCTACCGCAACTACGAGCCGGTCGCCGAACGCATCCTCGACGCTCTCACCGGCGCGACGGGTGCGGCTGGCCCGGCCACCGCCTCGGTGGTGGCCGGTCCGGTCGCGGAGTCCTCGCGGGTCGTGTTCCCGCTCCCCGAGGGAACTTGGGTGCTCACCAGCGAGTTCGGGCCGCGTATCCATCCGATCACCGGGGAACCGTCGTTCCACACCGGCACCGACTTCGCCGCACCGGACGGCACGCCGATCCTCGCCGCCGCAGACGGGACCGTGACCGTGGCCGAGTTCTCCGGCGGCTACGGCGGACTCATTGTCATCGAGCACCAGATCGACGGGCAGACCGTGGCGACCGCCTACGCGCATATGTGGCAGTCCGGCATCCTCGTCGCGGCCGGAGATCGTGTGACCGCGGGCCAGCACATCGGCGATGTCGGCAGCTCCGGGAACAGCACGGGGCCACACCTGCATTTCGAGGTCCGGCCCGGCGGCACGAGCGGCGAGGCCGTCGACGCGGCCAAGTGGCTTAACGACCACAACGCGGTCGACCTGCCCGAAGCCACGGTCGGCAGCCCGAACGAGTGCAGTTCCGGTGGAGCGCCGGGCGATCCCGCCCCGCTGGACGGCGACCCCGACCAGAAGGTCGATGACCCCACCAGCGACGGGCAGATCACCGCGCGGATGGCGCACGTCATGGCCCAAGCCCGTGCCGCGTTCCCCGACAGCTCCTGGGCCTGCTACTCGCCCCGGCCCGGCACAACGTCAGAGCACCCGCTGGGCCGGGCGTGTGACATCACGTTCGGGAACCCGATCGGGACGCACCCGATGCCCGCGCAGCTCGAGGACGGGTGGCGGGTGACGAACTGGATGAAGGACCACGCCGAGTCGCTGGGCGTGGAGTACCTGATCTGGCAGGGCCAAATCTGGTCCCTGGCCCGCGACGCCGAAGGCTGGCGCCCCTACAACGGCGGCGGGATGCACGACCCCGGCGACGTGACCGGCGGCCATTACGACCACCTGCACGTCACCGTCAGGGCCGGTTCGTGATGGAAGTGTTCCCCGACTTCGACGGGCTCGGAGGCATCGGTGATCTGAAACAGGTCATCGGCGCCCTGCTGATGTTCGTGCTCATCGTCGCGGTGCTCATGGTCATCGTCTCGGCGATCTGCTGGGCGCTGGGCGCCTCGCACGGCAACCACTCGCTTGCCTCCAAGGGCCGGGTCGGGGTGCTCGTCGGCGTCGGCGCCGCCGCGCTCGCCGGCGCGGGGGTGGCGTGGGTGAACTGGCTCATCGCCCTCGGCCAACAGCTCTGATCCTCCGTCGCCAGCAGGCCCGCTCTCTGCGTTGGGAGCGGGCCCTTCGTCTGCCCGGTCTCGCCAGTCGCTCCCTGGTTCACCTCGTCGCCACAAGCCATTCGCTCAGCGAGGGAGTAACCGCCGTGATCGACATCGACCCCAACAGCTCGGGACTGCCCGGCATCGACCAGCTCCGCACCATCGTTGGCGCCGTGATGACGGTCGGCCTCATCCTCTCCGTACTGGCGCTAATCGTCTCCGCGATCGTCTGGGCCTACGGCGCCAACAGCTCGAACCCGCATCTGGCGGGCAGGGGCAAGCTGGGCGTTCTCATCTCCTGCGGTGCCGCGGTGATCTGCGGCGCGGCGGTGACGCTCGTAAACTTCTTCTGGAACGTCGGCCAGGCTGTATAGGGCCGCCGGTCACCGCAGGAGATTTGAGATGGGTGTCTGCGACGTTCCCGTGATTTCGACCGTCTGCGACGTGGCGGGCCAGGCTGCCGCGACGGTCGTGGCTGCCCCGTTCGACTGGCTCGCCCAGGCGATGGGCGGCGCGGCCGGCTGGCTGATCGAGGCGATGTGGGCCGTGTTCGACACGACCACGCTGGTCGATGTCCAGACGGACGGGTTCACCAGCGTCTACAACCTGATCTTCGGCATCGGCGTCTTCCTCGTCCTGATCTTCTTCTGCCTGCAACTCATCACCGGGCTGATCCGCCGCGACCCGACCGCGCTGTCCAGAGCCGCGCTCGGCGCGGCGAAATCGGTGCTGGGCGCGTTCGTGGTCGTCACGCTGACCGCGCTCGCACTGGAAATCGTGGACCAGCTCAGCATCGGCATCATCCAGACGTCCGGCGAGACCACCGAGACGATGGGCGACAAGATCATCCTGCTCGCCGCCGGGCTCAGCGGCATCAACATCGCCGCGCCCGGCGTCGGCGCGATCGTCACGATCTTCCTGGCCGGGCTGATGATCGCCGCCGTCGCGATCGTCTGGTTCAGCCTGCTGATCCGCAAGGCGCTGCTGCTGGTCGGCGTGGTGCTGGCACCGATCGCGTTCGCCGGCGCGTCCTGGGACGCCACCAAAGGATGGATCGGGAAATGGGCGGCGTTCGTGATCGCCCTCATCATCAGCAAGCTCGTGCTCGTCGTCATCTTCTTGCTGGCGATCACGCAGATCGCCACCCCGATCGAGCTGGACATCGCCGCCGTCACCGAACCGATCACCGGCATCGTGCTCATGGGCATCGCGGCCTTCGCGCCCTACATGGTCTACCGCTTCGTGTCGTTCGTGGGCTTCGACCTGTACCAGCAGATGGGCACCGAGCAGGAGGCCAAGAACGCGCTCAACCGTCCCGTCCCGATCCCCTCCAAGCCCCAAGGCGGCGGCGAGCCCAAGAAGGTTCTCGAAGACCCCAATGACGGCGCGTCGGACGCAGGATCAGGTGGCACGCCTCCGCCGTCGCCCGCCCCGGCGCAGGCACCTGCCGCGGC